>JABFWL010000689.1 GCA_013362315.1 Catenulispora sp.
CGCGCTCTGCGACTAGATTGGGTTCGTGACGACGACAGAGCTGCCGCTGTTCCCCCTCGGAAGCGTGCTCTTCCCGGGCGTCGTGCTGCCCCTGCACATCTTCGAGCACCGGTACCGGCAGCTGGTGCGGGACCTTTCGGCGCTGCCGGAGGGCGCGCCGCGCCGGTTCGGCGTGCTGGCCATCAAGGACGGCCACGAGGTGGGCCGGGGCAACGTCACCGCGCTGTACGACGTGGGCTGCACCGCCGAGATCGACTCGATCGTGGAGTACGAGGACGGCCGCTTCGACATCACCACCACCGGCGTGCACCGGTTCCGGCTGGAGTCCTTCGACGACGACGGCCCGTACGCGCGCGGCGAGGTGGAGCTGCTGGACGAGGTCGCCGGCGCCGACGCCGAGGTGCTGGCGCCCGGCCTGACGACGCTGTTCCGCAAGTACCAGGCGGCACTGTCGGAGCTGCGCGGCGTGCAGGTCGGGGCGATCCCGGAGCTTCCGGACGACCCGACGGTGCTGTCCTACCTGATCGGGGCCGCGACGGTCCTGGACGTCTACGAGAAGCAGCGGCTGCTGACCTCGGAGAGCACCGCGGAGCGGCTGCGCGCCGAGGCGAAGCTGCTGCGGCGCGAGACCGGCATCTTGAAAGCGCTGCCGTCGCTGCCGGCGGTGGATCTGCTGCGCCGGCGGCGGTAGGGACTGGGCATCGCCGACTCAAGGTACATTGTTGCCTGGGTACCCAGATAGCGAGGTAGCACACTCAGGCGTGACTGCCGACGGCGGGCACGGCGCGCACCGGAACAGGGTGTCGACGCACCAATCGTCGCTGCACCAGGTAGACGGCGACGACCACCACATCGACCCCGGTCAGGATCGAGCCTCCGGCGGCCAGCGCGCCCGGGCTCGGCTGCGACTGGGCCTCCCTCTGTTGCATCTCCGTGTACGTGTAGACGACGTTGATGTCTCCGGAGAACTGGCAGCGGTCCGATGGGCCCATCGATTGGCCGTCGCAGATGGGCACCGCGTTGGGGTTCGGTCTGGGGGCGAACGCACTGGAGATCAGGACGGCTGGCCCCAGCCCCGCCGGGACGAGCAGCACGAGGCCGGCGAACACGCGCATCAGCCGCCGTGCCGGCGACGGGATGACGTGTACCCGCACGTACTGGGCGCCCTGCGGGCCCTGGATCTTGAGGACCTGGCCGTTGCGGACCGGGGGTATCTTGGCCGTGACGGGGCCTGACGGCAGCGTGATGGTCATCGTGGCGCCTGACGACGCCTCAGCCGAGGACAGGTGGAGTGCGTCGGCTGCCATGGGACCTCCTCAGTGTCGATGCCGGGCGCAACCGGGGTATTTCGCGCGTGCCCATGATGGCGGCCGGAGTCGGAGCGTCACGGGTACTTCGGAATCGGGCGGACGACGGCGGATTCGACCGGACACGAACGCCGGCGTCCCCGAGGCGCCGGGTGCGGCTACGCTGCGACCACCACGGGTATCCGAGTTCGTACACTCCCGCGGAAGGATGACGATGGTCCCCGGCGCCGGCCCGCAGCCTCTCGGTTCTCCGGATTCTCGGGACCGCCCTGATCTCCCGCGTGCGGCGGACACGTCGGACACCCTGGTCGAGGCCGCGGAGCAGGCGGGGTCGTTGGAGGATCTGGCCGGGCTGCTGCGTGCCATGCGACGTCGGCACACGCGGCAGAGCCGGGACAGCACTCTTACGTACCGGGAAATGGCACAGCGCACCGGCTGGTCGCGATCCGCGATCGCCGAGTACTTCACCGCCCGCACGCTGCCGCCCGCCGACCGGTTCGACGCCCTGCTCACGGTGCTCGGCGCCGCGCCTGTCGAACTGCGGGCCCTCGCCGACGCGCGCGACCGAGTCGAGGAAGTACGTCGTCGGGTCGTCCCTCAGAACCAGGACACGCCCTCCCGAGCCCCCGCTCGCCCCGCTGCGCCCGTAACCAGAGCTTCGCCGCAATCGGGTACCGCGCCGCGTCGACTGCCACCGGACACCGGGCTGTTCACCGGCAGGCAGGAGGAACTCGCGCGGCTGCTGGAGCTGGCGGAGCGCACCCTGGCCGCGGACTCCCCGGGTACTGCGGGCGCACCGGGGTTTGCGAACTCCCCGGGCGCCGCGGCCATCTCCGTGATCAACGGGATGGGCGGGGTAGGCAAGACGGCCCTGGCCGTCCACGTGGCGCACTGGCTCGCCGCGAGTTTCCCGGACGGGCAGTTGTTCGTCGACCTGTGCGGCTTCAGCCAGGAGCGTCCGCCGCGCGAGGTGCACGACGTGCTGGCTGAACTACTGCGCGCCCTCGGCGTGCCGCCCGGTCAGATCCCCGACCAGGCCGAGGCGCGCGCCGCGCTCTACCGGGAACGCCTCGCGGGCACGCGCACCCTGGTGGTGCTCGATGACGCCGGTGACGAAGCCCACGTACTCCCGCTGCTCCCGGCCGACGCGGGCTGCCTGGTGCTGGTCACCAGCCGGCGGCGGCTGACAGCGCTCGACGACGCCGAGCCCGTCCCGCTGGACGTGCTGCCGCGGGACGAGGCGGTGGCGCTGCTCCACCGTTGCGCGCGGGCGCGCCCCGACACGACCGCCGATGCCCGGTGGGGTCAGGTCGCCGAGCTGTGCGGGCGTCTGCCGCTGGCCCTGGTGATCGCCGGGGCGCTGCTGCGTACCGGCGGGAGGGCCTGGGATCTGGGGCGTCTGCTCGACCGGCTCAGCCCGGAGCGGGCCGAGCGCGCGTTGGCCGGGTACACGGACCACACCCGCAGCCTGAGCACGGTATTCGACCTCTCCTATCAGTCCCTGTCCAGCGACGAACAGCTTCTGTTCCGGCGTCTCGGCCTGCTGCCGGGAACCGAGGTCGACGCCTACGCCGCGGCCGCGCTCCTCGACGCCGACGTCGAGTCCGCCGACCGGCTGATCGAGTGCCTGGCGGATCACAGCCTGCTGACCGGCTCCAGCCCGGGACGTTACCGCCGCCATGACCTGCTCAGCGCGTATGCCAGGGCCCTCGGTAGGACCTCAGACGCCGAGCCGGACCGTGAGCGTGCGCGAGACAGGCTGCTGGACTACTACATCCACGTCGCCGAACGCTCCTCGGTCCTGATCACGCGCAGACCCCGCCCCGCGCTGCCCGGACCGACGCCCGCATACGCCCCCGACCTCCGCGACGACGAAGCCGCCCGACGCTGGCTGAGCGCCGAGCACGCCAACCTGGAGGCCGCCTTCGCCGACGCCGACGCCAGGGCCGCGGACCATTACGCCGTCGCCCTGGCCGCCGGGCTGGCCGAGTTCCTGTTCGCCGAGGGCCCCTGGAGCCGGGCGCTCACGATCCACCGGGCCGCCGCCGCCGCGGCCACGCGGCTCGCGAACCCGGCGGTGGGCCCGGCAGGCCCGACCGCGCATCCGGCCTTCGACCCGACCGCCCACGGCGTCGCCCTGACCAACCTGGTCCGGGCGCAGTACCTGACCGGCGACTACGCCGCAGCGGGCGGCACCCTGGCGGAAGCGCTGAGCGTCTTCCGGCAGGGCGGTGACCGTCTCGGCGAGGCGGCCGCGCTGACGGAGCTGGGCAGGGTGCGGTACGGAATCGGGGACTACGCCGGAGCCGCGGCCTCGCAGCAAACAGCGCTCGAACTCTTCCGCCAGGTCGGCAACCAGCTCGGCGAGGCCAACGCCCTCAACGACCTGGGCCACGTGCGCCACCTGACCGGCGACTTCCGGGCCGCCGAGGAAGCCCACAAGCGCGCCCTGGAGATCTACCGCCAGATCCCCAGCCGCCTCGGCGAAGCGGCCGCCCTCACCGACCTCGGCCATGCTCGGTATGCGAGGGGCGACGCCCTCGGCGCCACCGAAGCGCTGGAGCAGGCCCTCGAGATCTACCGCCACACCGGCAACCGCCTCGGCGAAGCCAACGTCGTCCACTACCTGGGCCAGGTCCGCTCCCTGATCGGCGACCACCGCCGCGCCGCGCAAGCCCAAGAACAGGCCCTCGACGCGTTCCGCCAGATCGGCAGCCGCCTGGGCGAAGCCGCCGCACTGACCGAACTAGGCCGGGTGCGAAGCACGACAGGCGACCACGCGGGCGCCATGGACGCTCAGGAGCAGGCCCTGGAGATCTACCGTGAGATCGGCAGCCGCGCCAACGAAGCCTGGGCCCTGAATCACTACGCCGCCACCACCGCCGCGACCGGCGACCGCCCCCTCGCCCTCGCGCTCTACCAGCAGGCCCTCGCCATGAACCGCGCACTCAACCAGCCCGACGACGAAGCCGCATCCCTCGAAGGCATCGCCGAACACCACCTGTCCGCACACAACCGCGCCGAAGGCACGGCGCACCTGCACCTGGCCCTGGAGATCTACCAACGCCTCGGCATGCAGGCCGACGCCGGTCGGATACAAGCGCGCCTTGCAAGCATCGATCAGGGCGAACGTTGCCTGCTACGTCTAGACGATTGATCCCTGGGGTTCCGGCATACGGAACCTCAGCTTCAGCGACCGTCTTCCGTCGCGGCGAGCGATCAGGGACGCAAGCCCGGGATCGCCAGCTCCATCAGACGTCGCGCCTGAACTGGATACCCAGATGGCGGGATACCTCGCTGCCAGCCGCCGTCAGCTCCGGAACGGGTCCGCCTGCTGCTCGGCAGGCTGCTCCGGCCCCGGCTCGGCCTCCTGCGGAGATGTCCCCGCCGGGGACTCGCCGCCGTCATTCGGCGGCGTCGCGCCCGCGGTCGGGGCGCCGCCGCTGCTTCCCGGCGCGGCCGTGCCCTGCTTTCCGCGCTGGCCGTCCTCCGAGAACCCGTAAGGATTGTCCGACGAGAAGAACATCGGCGACCGCTGTCCGTAGTCCGGCGCCTCCGGCGGGGCGGGCTTGGTGAACGCGGCCGTCAGCGCCAGGAACAGCACCGTGCCCAGCACCGGCGCTGCGAGGTAGAGCCCCTGGGCGTGCAGGGCCACGGTGGCGTGGAAGTTGTGCCCGGCGGCGATGGTGTGCAGCAGGGTCAGCGGGTCCGGCAGTGAGAGCCAGCGGCCCAGCGCGGCGGCCAGCGTCGCGGCGGCCGCGCCGCCGGCCAGCACCCCGGCCCAGGCCCCGACGCCCGCGCCCTGGTACTGCCCGGAGCGCTCCCGTCCGCCGAGCGGCCCCCGCTTGCCGAGCCAGAACCCGAGCACGCCGAGCAGCAGGCCCGCCGCGGCAGTGATCATGAAGTAGTACCCGTCGACGCTGGCGATCCCCTTGGCCTCCGGGGCGACCAGCAGCACCGACTGGTCGACGTTCGCCTTCACCTGGGAGACGGCGTCGGCCGGGATGGTGAGCCAGACCGTGGGCGCGAACCGGTACCAGGCGAGTCCGGACAGCGCGCCCAGCGCCGTGCCGACGGCCAGCAGGATCGCGAACGCCAGCACGTCCGCCCGCCACCTGAGCAGCAGCGTGGACCCCATCCCGGACCGCGTCCCGGTCTCCGGCGGCCGGCCGTCGCCGAACCGGGGCACGCCCGGCAAGCCCTGCGCGCCTCGCGGTTCGTGGAAGGGGTTCTGCCACGGTGTGGAACCGGAACCCTGGCCCTGCCCACCGGCAGTCGGCGAAGTCTGGTCGTTCATCGTCCATCAGCTTTTCATGCCGGAGCCACACATGGCAGCCGGGAGGGTCGAAAGAGAAGAGGCGGGGAACGCGGTGCCGGGCGGGCGGCGCGCCTCTGGCAGCATGGGCGCATGGCCAAGAACCGTCAGGCGAGCGGCACCCCGGCGACCGCAGTGCTCACCAAGGCCGGTGTCGAGTTCACGGTGCACACCTATGACCACGACCCGTCGGCCGCGTCCTACGGCAAGGAAGCCGCCGACGCGATGGGCGTGGAGCCCGAGCGGGTGTTCAAGACGCTGGTCGCCGATGTGGACGGCGCGCTGACGGTGGCCGTGGTCCCGGTGGCCGGCACCCTCGATCTGAAGGCCCTGGCCGGCGCGGTCGGCGGCAAGAAGGCGGCGATGGCCGACCCGGCCGCGGTCACCCGGACCACCGGCTACGTCCTCGGCGGCGTGTCGCCGCTGGGCCAGCGCAAGCAGCTGCCCACCGTCATCGACGAGACCGCGCTGCTGTTCGACACCGTCTTCTGCTCGGCGGGCAAGCGCGGCATGGAGATCGAGCTGGCGCCGGCCGAGCTGGTGCGGCTGACCGAGGCGGTCACGGCCGAGATCGGGCGCGCCGACTGAGCCCTGGCTCAGCTCCCTCGGCTCGCTCGGCTCGCTCAGCTCAGCTCTCCGCGGCGATCTGGTCCAGCGCGCCCTGCAGGTCGTCAGGGTACGGGCTCTCGAACTGCACCCACTCCCCCGTGCCCGGGTGCTCGAACCCGAGGCTCACGGCGTGCAGCCACTGCCGTCCCAGCCGCAGCCGCTCGGCGAGCTTGGGGTCGGCGCCGTACTGCAGGTCGCCCACGCAGGGGTGCCGCAGCGCCGCCATGTGCACGCGGATCTGGTGCGTCCGCCCGGTCTCCAGCTTGATCGCGAGCAGGGTCGCGGCGCGGTAGGCCTCAAGCGTCTCGTAGTGGGTGACGCTGTCCTTGCCGTCGCGCACGACCGCGAACTTGTAGTCGTGGTGTGGGTGCCGGCCGATCGGCGCGTCGACGGTGCCGCGCAGCGGGTCCGGGTGTCCCTGGACCAGGGTGTGGTACCGCTTGTCGACGGTCCGGTCGCGGAAGGCCTGCTTCAGCAGCGAGTACGCGCGCTCGGACTTCGCGACCACCATCAGGCCGCTGGTGCCGACGTCCAGGCGGTGCACCACGCCCTGCCGCTCGGAGGCGCCGGAGGTGGAGATGCGGTAGCCGGCCGCCGCCAGGCCGCCGACCACGGTGGGGCCGAGCCAGCCCGGGCTCGGGTGCGCCGCGACGCCCACCGGCTTGTCGATCACCACGATGTCGTCGTCATCGTGGACTATCCGCATGCCCTCGACGGCCTCGGCCCGGACCTCGACCGGGTTCACCACCGGCGGCAGCTCGATCTCCAGCCACGCCCCGGCGCGGACCCGGTCGGACTTGGCGGCCTCGCTGCCGTCCACCCGGACCAGCCCGGCGGCGGCCAGCTCGGCGGCGCGGGTGCGCGACAGGCCGAACATGCGGGCCAGGGCGGCGTCCAGGCGCTCACCCTCCAGGCCGTCCGGGATGGGGAGGCTGCGGAGATCAGACATGGGTGCCATTATCCGCCCGGCCACAGGGCCGCCGGATCACGGGGATTCGGATCACTGGGAGTCGGTCACTGGGAGTCGGTCTTGGACTGGTCGCTGTGCCGGGTGCCGTCCGGCTGCATGCCGAGGAACGACAGCAGCACCATCAGGCAGCCGCCGACCACGATCGAGGAGTCGGCGAGGTTGAAGACCGGGAAGTCGTAGTGCACGACCGGGAAGGTCGGGAACTGCAGGAAGTCCACGACGTGGCCGCGGAACAGCCCCGGCTCGCGGAAGATCCGGTCGGACAGGTTGCCCAGCGCCCCGCCGAGCAGCAGTCCCAGCGCACAGGCCCACGGCACCGAGCGCAAGTTGCGTGCGACCCGCAGGACGACGACCACCACGGCGGTCGCGATGATGGTGAAGACCCAGGTCTGGCCCTCGCCGAGGTTGAACGCCGCTCCGGAGTTCCGGACCAGGGTCAGGTTCAGGAACCCGCCGGGCACGTGGACCGGGTCGCGGTCGGTCAGGTACGCCACGACGAGGATCTTGCTGACCACGTCGAGGCCCAGCGCGAGCACGGCCATGGCGATCAGGACGGCGAGGCGGCGGGGCTTGCTGGGAGCCGCGGCGCCGGTGCTGTCTTCGGCGCCGTCAGAGGCCTCGCCGGCAGGGGCCTCGACGTCAGACGCCTCCACGTCAGAGTCCTCGACGCTTTCGGCGACTTCAGGAGTCACAGGATTCACAGGAGTTCCAGCGTCCTTCTCGACTGCGTCGGCACCCGCACCGGCGGCCCGACCACCGTCATCGGCCGAGCTGTCGGCCTTCCCTGAATCCGCACGCACTTCTGAAGCCACGTGCACACCCTACCTGTGGCAGGCGGCCGCACAGAGCGGCCGCCTGCCTGGTGCAGGACCGGTGCAGCACCGGTGCGGAACCTGGTGCGGAACGTCGAGAACCCGGCCGTGAAGCTCGGCAGGTGTTCAGCGCCGAACCTCAGCGCTGAAGGTCAGCGCCGCTCCTGCTTCTGCTTGCAGCTCATGCACAGCGTGGCCCGGGGGAAGGCCTGCAGCCGGTACTTGCCGACCGGCTCGCCGCAGGACTCGCAGACGCCGTAGGTGCCGGCCGCCAGCCGGGCCAGGGCGCGCTCGGTCTGCTGGAGCATCTCGCGCGCGTTGTTCGCTATCGCCATCTCGTGCTCGCGCTCGAAGTTCTTGGTGCCGGCGTCGGCCTGGTCGTCGCCGGCCCCCTCGCCGGAGTCGCGCAGCAGGTCGGCGATGCCGACCTCGGCGGCGCTGATCTCCCGGCTCAGCCGCGCGGCGTCGCCTTCGAGCTCGCCCTGCAGCTCGGCGACCTCCTCGGCGGTCCAGGGCTCCTCACCGGCGCGGTACGGCGGCAGCCCGCCGACGCCGGCCGTGACCGGCTCCGTCACCTCTGCGACCGTCATGGAAGTCTCCTTCTTCGTCCCGGAAACCGAAGCGGCCGGCCCGCTCGCCGACCGCCTCGCCTCACCGGCGCTGGACCGGCGGGCGGGCGGGGAGGCCGTGGCCCCTGTCGCGGCCCGAGTCGGCTTGGGCACCGCTTTCCCGGCCGGGGCTCCGCTCCTGGCGGACGCCGTCTTCGCCGCGGTCGTCGCGGCGTGCGTGGCCCCCGTGGCCGCCTCTGATGCCTTCGTCCTACTCGTCGTCACGGCCGTCATCCTCGCTCTCTGACGTGGCGGCAGTTCACTCGAACCGGGTGTGGCTGCACATCCAGCCAGACCGTCCGCCCCCTACTCACGCGTCGTGTAGCGTGCCCGCCCCGGGCCCCCGCTAATCACGCTTCGTGAGGGGAGAAACGTCCCAAGCCGCCCACCAGTTCCCGTCGAACACACGAGCACCGAACTTTCACTCATTCGGGCTAACTGGAAATCCGGTGGTCGGCCGCCGGGACGTCGCCGCAGGTCCGCCCTTCAATCGAGCAGACCGCGCACCACCTCGCGCACCGTCTCGGGGTCCTCGGTGGAAACCCCTACGACCTTGTCGCGCGAAGTCGCGCCGGTGATCAACACCACAGAGCGTCGCGGTATTCCCAGCGCGCCCGCGACCGCGCGCAGCGCCGCCTCCGTCGCCGCGCCGTCGACCGCCTTGGCGGTGACCGCCACGATCAGCGACCCCTCGCCGTGCCGGCCGCCGACCCGAATCCGCGAGCTTCCGGGCTTGACGCGAATGGGAAACCGGACCTCCTCCATACCGCTTACAATGACACGAGTACCCGAGCAGGCAGCGACGGGACGAGTAGCGCGGAACAGCGAGCGACGAGCGATCCGGGGACGGTGTGAGCCCGGAGGCGGGCCCCGCGCGAAAATCACCCCCGAGCCGCCGGAAGAAAGGACCGGAAGGTCCGAGTAGAACCGGCCGGATACGTAATGAAGTGGACATGCCGCTGTCGAGGGCGTGTCAAGGAGGGTGGTACCGCGGTACCGGCACTCTATATAGGGAATCGCCCTATATGGGGAGTGTCAGTGTCGTCCCTTCGTCTTAGGAGAACTACGACGAAGGAAGGCACCGCGCATGGCCGACCGGCTATATCGCCAAGTCAGCGCCCAACTCGATCTCCCGGCCATGGACGCCGAGATCATCGACTTCTGGCGCGGCGCCGACATCTTCGGCAAAAGCCTGGCCGCCACCGAGGGCGCCCCGCACTGGACCTTCTTCGAGGGTCCGCCCACGGCCAACGGCCGCCCCGGCACGCACCACGTCGAGGCCCGGGTGTTCAAGGACGTCTTCCCGCGCTTCAAGACCATGCAGGGCCACCGGGTGGACCGCAAGGCCGGCTGGGACTGCCATGGTCTGCCGGTGGAGCTGGCGGTGGAGGCCGAGCTGGGCTTCACCAACAAGCAGGACATCGAGGCCTACGGCATCGCCGAGTTCAACGCCAAGTGCCGCGCCTCGGTGCGCCGGCACGTCGACGTCTTCGAGAAGATGACCGAGCGGATGGGCTTCTGGGTCAACACCGACGAGGCGTACTGGACGATGAACCCGTCCTACGTCGAGTCGGTCTGGTGGTCGCTGAAGCAGATCTTCGACAAGGGCCTGCTGGTGCAGGACCACCGGGTGGCGCCGTACTGCCCGCGCTGCGGCACCGGCCTGTCCGATCACGAGCTGGCGCAGGGTTATGAGACGGTCGTCGACCCGTCCGTGTACGTGCGCTTCCCGCTGACCTCCGGGCCGCTGGCCGGGACCGCGGCGCTGCTGGTCTGGACGACGACGCCGTGGACCCTCGTTTCGAACACCGCGGTCGCCGTGCACCCGGACGTGACCTATGTCGTAGCTCAAAACGGGTCCGAGCGCGTGGTGGTCGCCGAACCGCTGGTCGGCAAGGCTTTGGGTGAGGGCTGGGAAACCACCGGCGAGTCTTACAAGGGCTCAGAGATGGAGCGCTGGACCTATCAGCGCCCGTTCGAACTGGTCGAGGTCCCGGACGCGCACTTCGTCGTGCTCGCCGACTACGTCACGACCGAGGACGGCACCGGCCTGGTCCACCAGGCCCCGGCGTTCGGCGCCGACGACCTGGCCACCTGCAAGAAGTACGACCTGCCGGTGGTGAACCCGATCCGCGGCGACGGCACCTTCGCCGAATCGGTGCCGATGGTCGGCGGCGCGTTCTTCAAGAAGGCCGACGAGGTGCTGGTCTCCGACCTGCGCGAGCGCGGGCTGCTGTTCCGGCACCTGGAGTACGAGCACAGCTACCCGCACTGCTGGCGCTGCCACACCGCGCTGCTCTACTACGCGCAGCCGGCCTGGTACATCCGCACCACCGCGTTGAAGGACGCGATGATGCGCGAGAACGACGCCACCAACTGGTTCCCGGACAACGTCAAGTACGGCCG
>JABFWL010000468.1 GCA_013362315.1 Catenulispora sp.
GGGCGCCGCACTGTCACCGCCGAGCACGTGGTCTTCAGCGCCGGCGCGCTAGGCACCCAGCGCCTGCTGCATAAGCTCGCTGCGGACGGCTCACTGCCGAGCCTGTCGCCACGCCTGGGCGAGCTGACTCGCACCAACTCCGAGTCGCTGCTCGGCGCCATGGCCAAGAAGCCGCGCCAGTACGATTTCACTGAAGGCGTGGCCATCACCTCCTCCTTCCACCCGGACGAGCACACCCACATCGAGCCGGTCCGCTACGGCCGCGGCAGCGGCGCGATGGGGCTGCTCAAGACCGGGCTGACCGACGGCGAGGGCCGGGTGCCGCGCTGGATCAAGCTGCTCGGCATCGGCCTCAAGCACCCGAGCTGGGTCCCGCGCATGCTGCCCTCCCGCCGCTTCGCCGAGCGGTCGATCATCCTGCTGGTGATGCAGGCCCTCGACAACTCGCTGACCGTCTACTGCAAGCGTGGTCTGTTCCGCAAAGCAAAACTCACCACCCGCCAGGGCCACGGCCTGCCCAATCCCACTTGGATCCCGGCCGGCAACGAGGCGGTGGAGCGCACCGCGGCCCGGATCGACGGCATCCCCGGCGGCACCATCGGCGATCTGTTCAACATCCCGATGACCGCCCACGTCATCGGCGGCTGCGTCATCGGCCGCGACCGGGACCACGGCGTGGTGGACCCCTACCACCGGGTGTTCGGGCATCCCGGACTGTATGTCGCCGACGGCTCGACGGTGTCGGCGAACCTCGGCGTGAACCCGTCGCTGACGATCACGGCGATGGCGGAGCGCGCCGCGGCGTTCTGGCCGAACAAGGGCGAAGCCGACACGCGGCCGACGCTTGGGGAGCCGTACAGGAAGATCGCCTATGTGCGGCCTAACAGGCCGGCCGTACCGGAGGCGGCTCCGGGCGCCCTGCGGTTGCCGATTGTAGAGATTAGATAGCGGTCACCGATCACGTAGGGTCTCCTGCGTGGCCGCGCTCCCCGACCGACAAAGGCTCCTTGGCCGACAAAGTCTCCCTGGCCGACGGACACCCCCCGACCGACAAGGGCTCACCGGCCAACAAGGTCTGACCGTCCTGCTCGCCGTCTTCGCCGCCGTGAGCCTGGCCGCCTACCTCGCGATCCGGACGCTGGCCCACCCGACGATGATCGACATGGTCGTCTACCGGCACGAGGGCCAGGCGGTGCTGCACGGCCGCGACCTGTACGGCGCCGGCGTGCAGATCAAGACTTCGGGCGGGAACCAGCTGCCCGCGACGTATCCGCCCTTCGCCGCGCTGCTGTTCGCGACGATCAGCTGGCTTCCGGTCGGGGCATTGAAGATCTTGGTCACCGCCGCCAACATCGCTTTGCTGGCCGTGGTGGTGCACCTGGCGGCGAAGCTCCTCGGCGGGTGGCTGGACCGGCCGCCGTTCGCCGAGCGGTGGGCGCTGGTAGCCGGGATCGCCGCCGCCGCGCTGTGGTTCGAGCCGGTCTGGACGACCCTGCGCTACGGCCAGATCAATCTCGCGCTGTGCGCCCTGATCCTGTTCGACCTCACCCGGCCGCCGACCAGCCGGTGGCCGCGCGGCCTCGGCATCGGCCTGGCGACCGGCATCAAGCTGACACCCGGCATCTTCATCGTGTGGTTCCTGTTGTCCGGAAAACGTCGGGAGACGATCACCGCCGCAGTCGGAGCGCTCGGCACCATGGCTGTCGGCTTCGTCCTGCTCCCCCACGCCTCGGTGAAGTTCTGGCTGCACAAGGTCTTCCAGACTGACGCCGTCGGCAAGACCTACATCACCGACAACCAGTCGTTGTCCGGAGTGATCGCGCGCGTCACGCACATCGACGATCCCAAGGCGCTGTGGGCGGTCGCCGCGCTGCTCGTCGCCGCTGCCGGGCTGTGGGTCGCGGCGCGCAACGCACGGCGCGGTGACCTCGCGCTCGGCGCCCTCACCTGCGCCACGACCGGCCTGCTCGTCTCGCCGATCAGCTGGTCCCACCACTGGGTCTGGGCGGTACCGGTCACGATGCTGCTGGCCGTGCGCGCGCCGTGGCCGGAGCGGGGACCCGGCCTCTGGGCCGCCGTGGCCTGGTGTGCGGTGTTCCTGTCGTTCCTGATCTGGGCCGTACCGCACAAGGTGATCGGCCCCTCGCCATCGATGAACCCGCTGCAGCTGCTGCTGAGCTCGCTCTATCCGTTGGCCGGGCTGGCGTTCGTCGCCTGGGCCGGCAGGGAGTCCACGCGCGCCCAGCCGGTCTCGGCGTCGTAGCGGCGCAACATCTTCGCCGGAACGCCGCCGACGACGCAGTGGTCCCCGAACTCGCCGCGGACCACCGAACCGGCCGCCACCACCACGTTCCGGCCCAGCACCGTGCCCGGCAGGATCACCGCGTTGGCGCCGATCCAGCAGCCGGGGCCGATGCGGACCGGGGCCTCGCTGGGCCACTGCTTGCCGATCGGCACGTCGGGGTCGTCGTAGCCGTGGTTCTGGTCGGTGATGTAGACGTTGGGGCCGGTGTAGACGTCGGCGCCGATGTCGATGGAGCGGTGCCCGACCACGTGGCTGCCGCGGCCCAGCACCACGCCGTCGCCGATCCGGACCAGCGGGGCGGTGCCCAGGTCCAGGCCGGGCACGAACCCGGCGGAGATGGTGACGTTGGCGCCGATCAGCACGTGCGCGCCGATGGCTATGTAGCGCTCCCCGAAGACGGTGCCCGGCGGGAAGGCCATCGTGGAGCCCTCGCCGAACGCGGCGAAGCGGCGCGCGGCGAGCGAGCCGGCGCGCACCTTCCCGGCTCTGCTCAGCCAGCCCCACAAGCCGGCGGCGAGCCGGTCGCTCAGCGCTGACACCATGGCCGATACGGTACCTCCTCCCTCCGATCATGCAGAGCCTGCCACCGGCGGCGATCGCCGTGACGACAGCAGTGGCGACAAAACCAGCAGCG
>JABFWL010000256.1 GCA_013362315.1 Catenulispora sp.
GACGACCAGGGCCGCGGTGCAGACCGCGGCGGTGAGGGCGGCGGCGGCCCAGGTCGCGGCCCCGGACCCGGCGCTCGACGTGCCGGAGAACAGATGCGGTACCGCGACCTGCGCGACGAAGGGCGCGATGACGGCGGCCGGGACGGTGAACAGCAGCGCCTCGCCGAGCGCCTGGACGCCGATCGTCGGGGCCCCGGCCCCGCGGGCGCGCATCAGGGCGGTGGTCAGCGCGCGGTACTCGGCCAGCAGACTGGCCGACATCACCAGCGCGCACAAGGCGAGCACCGCCAAGAGCACGGTCGGGATCAGGGCGCTGGAGGCGATCACCGCCAGCGAGTGGCGCAGCGCGCCGACCTGGGTCGGCGCCGCGACCGAGGTCTGGACGGCGGTCCCCAGCCGGGTGTCCGCCTTCAGCGTGGCGACCAGACCGGTCAGCGAGTCCGCGAAGTGCTGGAGCCCGGCCTCGCCGATCCCGGCGGTGCTCGGCACGACGCGGGCGCGCAGCGTCGACAGCTCGACCGGCGCCGGCTTGCGGTCGAAGGCCGCCGGGTCCATCGCGAACGGCCCGTAGGCGAGGAACCCGCTCTCCGCACGCTGCGGGTGGTCGACGCCCGCGCCGCCCAGCGGGTCGAGCTGCCAGAAGCGGTCGGCGGGGTCGCGCGGCCGATAGATCCCGACCACCGCGATCTGGATCGGGGTCTGGGTGATCCGGCTGGTGACGGTCAGCGTCGTGCCGACGGTGAGCTTCAGCTCGGTGGCGGCGGCCTCCGGGACGGCGACCTGGACGGTCTGGCCGCCTGCTGCGCCTGCCGTGCCCGTCGCGCCGGTCGCGGCCGATCCGCCGACGGCGGGCCAGGCTCCGGCCTGGAGCTCGGCCTTCTGATCGAGCCCGTCGACCGCCCAGAAGGTCATCAGCGGCGGGTCGCCGTTCGCGGCCTTGCCCGGCAGCGCGTAGGAGACGGACACCTGGCTGGTGGTGATCGCGGCCTGCGGTAGCCCGGCGGCGTCCTCCCGCAGCGCCGCCAGCGTCGCCGTCCGCTGCGCCGGGTTCGGATGGGTGTCCAGCCGCACGGTGGTCTGCCCGGCCGTGGTCCAGCCGTCCAGCGCCTGCCGCGCCGCGGAGTCCCCGGCGGCCGAGACGAACCGGGCCAGCACCGCCAGCAGCGTCGTCGTGATCACGATGAGCGCCACCACGGCTGTCATCGTCGGCAGCTCTCGCCGGAGCCGGCTGAGTACCAGCCTGTGCGTCGGCATCACACCCCCTCGCGCGACCTTCTCCACGACCCGTCGGCGGACGGGCCTTCAGATCAAGACGACTCGGGGGGTGCGCCGCGTTGCGAGCTATCTCAGCTTGTTCAGAACACCCGGAAGCACCGCCAGGAAGCGCTCGACGTCCTCGGCCGCCGTGCCGAACGGCAGCGACACCCGCACGTTGCCGCGGTCCGCGGCGCCCATGGCGACCAGGACGTGGCTCGGGGTGACGGTGTCGGAGGTGCAGGCCGAGCCGGAGGAGACCTCGAACCCGGCCTCGTCCAGGTCCAGGACCAGCGCCTCGGCGTTGACCGCCGGGCAGGAGAAGGCGACGAGGTTCGGCAGCCGCTCGTCCGGGTCGCCGAAGACGTCGATGTCGTCGGCCACGGTCGGCAGCGCGGACCGGAGCCGGTCGGTCAGCGCGCGCAGCCGGATCGCCTCGGCCTCGCGCTCACTCTCCCGAGCGACCAGGGCCGCGGCCGCGGCGACGATTCCCGGCAGGTTCACCGCTCCCGGTACCCGGGCGTCCTCGTGCTCGTCCACAGCCCAGGACGGCGCGAACCGCGTGCCCTTGCGGACCGCCAGAATCCCGACACCGGCCGGGCCGCCCCACTTGTGCGCCGAGGCACACAGGACCGACCACTGCGCCGGCACCGGCAGCCGGCCCACCACCTGCGCGGCGTCGACCAGCAGCGGCACCCCCGCCGCCACCGCCGCTTCGAAGACCGGAGCCAGCGGCTGCACGGTGCCGACCTCGTGGTTGGCCGCCTGCAGGCAGGCCAGCGCGGTGCCCGGCGTGCGCAGCTCGCGTGCGAAGGCTTCGACATCAACGCGGCCGAGCGGATCGACTCCTACTACCGACACGACGCCGGAGGCGGACAGTACTTCTGTGATGGCGGGTTCGTCGTCCGAGGCCGACTTGGGCGCGCCCGGCGAATCCTCGCCTGGGGAAACTGTGCTGGAGCCTGTGCTGGAACTGGAGCCTGTGCTGGTGGGGGAGTCGGCGGCCTGCGCGGCGTGCACCTCGGCGGCGTGCAGCACCGCGGAATGCTCGACCGCTGACACCACCAGCCGCCGCCCGACCCGCCGCCGCCCGGCCAGCACCCCGGCGACGCCGTAGTGGATCGCCGCCGTCCCCGAGGCGGTGAAGACCACCTCCCGCGGCCGGCAGCCGAGCACCCCGGCCACCGCGGCCCGGCTCTGGTCCAGCAGCATCCGCGCCTGCCGCCCGCTGCGGTACAGCCGGGCCGGATCCGCCCAGCCCTCGTCGAACGCCGCCGCGAGCGCGGCGCGCGCGGCGGGATGCGGGGGTTCGGCCGAGGCCGCGTCGAAATGTGTCACATCTTTGACGATACGAGCCCCGGCCCGTCACGCGGCGTGCACAGCCGTGTTCGGAACATGCCCGACTGGTCGGCGCAGCCTGGACAAGTTCGGCCGTAAGCGTGACCGGCCACCGGCGCCACACCCGTTAACCGGGACCTCCGCGCGCGGGGCAAATGGGGCTGGAGTAGGGTTTGGCCGCGAGAGACGAAGACACCGCCCTGGCAGGGCCGTGACGTGCGGGCCACCGGGCCGTTCCGGGCCGGACCGCCGCCGCGCCCGCCGCTAAGGCTTGAACCTCGGGAAGGCAACCTTGAGTCCACACGGCTCCGACCCGTCGCCGCAGCGCACCTCACCGGCGC
>JABFWL010000023.1 GCA_013362315.1 Catenulispora sp.
CGACGCCCCGCTGCGCGCCACCCCGGACGGCACCCTGGTCGGCGACCTGCTGGAGATCGAGCGGCTGGCGGCGATCGCCCCGCGCGCCCACCCCGGCCTGACCGTCACCGTGCTGCGCCCGGCGGCCATAGTGGGACCCGGCGTGGACACCTATCTCACGCGGCACTTCGAGGCGCCGCGGCTGCTCGTGGTGCGCGGAACGAAGCCGATCTGGCAGTTCTGCCACGTCGAGGACCTGCTCTCGGCGCTGGAGTACGCGGCCCTGGGCAAGGTCACCGGGGTGGTACCGGTGGCCTCCGACGGCTGGCTGAGCCAGGAGGAGGTCGAGGAGATCTCCGGGATGCGGCGCATGGAGCTGCCGGAGGGACTCGCGGTCGGCGCCGCCGAGCGCCTGCACCGGCTGCACCTGACACCGGCGCCCGCCAGCGATCTGCAGTACGTGATGCATCCGTGGGCGGTGTCGAACCAGAAGCTCCGCGAAGCCGGCTGGGCGCCGGCCTACACCAACGAGGACGCGTTCGCCGAGCTCCTGGCGAACATCGGCGGCCACCACGCCGCGCTGGCCCGCCGGCTGGGTAAGAAGGACGCCGCCGCGGGCCTGGGCGCCGCCGGTGCCACCGTGGCCCTGGTCGGCACCGCGGCGCTGGTCCGCCGAGCACGGCGCAAGCGCCGTGGGGGAGGATCGTGACGTGATGGAGGAAAAGCAACCCACAACCCGAGTCCACACTGCGGTTGGGGTCCACACTGAGGCTCGCATCCACACCGACGTGCGCGCCGAGCAGCTGTCGGTGGACGAGGTCGTGGCGGCGGTTGCCGACCGGCACGCGGGCGGCATCGCGCTGTTCCTCGGCGCGGTGCGGGACCACGACCACGGCCGCACCGTCACCGCGCTGGACTACAGCGCGCACCCGTCGGCGGCGGACCTGCTGCGCAAGGTCGCCGAGGACGTCGCCGCCGCGCACCCCGAGGTCGTCGCGCTGTCCGCGGTGCACCGGGTCGGCCCGCTGGCGGTCGGCGATCTGGCGGTGGTGGTCGGCGCGTCGGCCGCGCACCGCGCCGAGGCCTTCGCCGCGTGCCGCGCGTTCATCGACACGCTCAAGGAGCAGGTGCCGATCTGGAAGCGTGAGGAGTTCGCCGACGGCGACCACGAATGGGTCGGCTGCTGACTTCACGGACTGTGACCGAATGGTGCGTTAGAGTCACCATGTGCTGTCGATCCTGGCCTGGTGGGCCATCCCGATCGGCGCCGTGATCCTCACGGCGGCGCTCTCCGCGCTGGTCGGGCGGGTGCGGCGGCCGAGCGACGACGACACCATCTTCGCCTACCGGCGCTTCCGGGAGGCCATCGCGAACAGCGAGGAGCAGGCCGAAGCCACTCCGGACGCCTAGCGGGCGCCCGTGTCCCAGCCGGGGCCCCACCGGACGCGTCCGGAACCGGCACCGGCACTGGCTCCGGCCCCGACCGGGCCCGGGTTGCGGGATACCCTGCTCTCAGCGCCGCTTCAGACGGCAGCAGATAGCATCTGTGGAATGCAGCGCCGAGCCCTCACCCTCTCCCTGTCCGGCGGGACTGTTGCCGTGCTCACCATCTCGGCGTTCCTGATCCATACGCCGTACGCGGAAATGTCCCCGGGACCCACGTACGACACGCTGAAGAGCTATTCGACGGAGAGCGGGCAGCCGGCCAAGCCGGTGATCGCGATCTCCGGCACCGAGACCTTCAAGCACGACGCCGGCGGCGAGCTGCGCATGGTCACTGTGGAGGTCTCCCAGCACGACTACCGCCCGAACAGTGTGGAGGTGCTCTCCGGCTGGCTGTCCGACGACAAGATCGTGGTCCCGCGCACAGTCATCTACCCCGAGGGCCAGACCGCGCAGGAGGCGACGCAGCAGAACACGGCGCTGTTCGACGACTCCGAGGACCAGGCGATCACCGCGGCCCTGGCCGCCAAGAACATCAAGCCGCTGCGCACCGACGTGCTGGTGGACTCGGTGACCGCGGGCAGCCCGGCCGACGGCAAGCTGCAGTCCGGCGACGTGATCACCGCCGTGGACGGCACCGCGCTGGCCAAGCCGGACGACGTCCACACCCTGATCCAGAAGCACAAGCCGGGCGAGACCGTGAAGCTCACGATCACCCGCGCCGGCCAGTCCCAGGACGTCTCCGTCGTCACCGCGCCGTCCCACGACACCGGCCCGGCCCGCGCCGTGGTCGGCTTCGTGCCCCGCACCCGCAACGTCTTTCCGTTCGACGTGAAGATCCAGCTCGACAACGTCGGCGGCCCCAGCGCCGGCATGATGTTCGCCCTCGGCATCATCGACGAGCTGACCCAGGAGGACATCACCGGCGGCATGAAGATCGCCGGCACCGGCACCATCGACGCCGACGGCAAGGTCGGCCTGATCGGCGGCGTGCAGATGAAGACCCTCGCCGCCAAGCGCGACCACGCCACGGTCTTCCTCACCCCAGCCGAGAACTGCGCCGAGGCCGTGAAGAACGCGCCGAGCGGCCTGAAGCTCGTCAAGGTCACAACTCTGCAGAGCGCCCTCGACGCCCTGAAGACCCTGCGGGCCGGCGGTACCCCGACGATGTGCGGGTGAGGAACGCCGGCTAGGCCGGAAGCTGCGCTTACTCCTCAAACGTCCCGAGCAGCGCCTCGGCCAGGTTCGGCACCAGGTCCGGGCCGGACAGCACCTCCAGGTCCGAGTCCTTGGACCGCAGCCGGATCGCGGCCTGGCGAGTTCCGTCGCGTAGGACGCCGACGGCCATGCGCACGTCCTGGCGCTCCGGGTGCTTGTCGACCCAACGCTCCAGCTCGGCGCCTGCCAGGCTGTCCGGGATCTGTGCTTCGACGCTGGGCGGCAGCATATGGGACTCGATGACCAGGGCACAGCCGGTGACCGCGGGGGGCCAGACCATCTTGGCGAGCATCTCGTCCAGGGGCTGGTCCAGGGCCAGACCGTCCTGTTCGATCGAGGTCAGGGAGGGGATGCCGCCGGACGCCGCGGCCTCGTCGGCGATGCCCAGGGCGGCCGCCATCCGGGGCTGTGTCGCCAGCAGGTCGGCGGTCGGCGTCAGCGCGAACATTCGCGGGCGCTGGTTCCAGCCGTCCGCGGCGACGTGCTGTTCGATCTCGATGACGGCCTGGGTCAGGGCCACGCTGGCGACAGAGCTCATGCGGCCATTGTCTCCTGCCGGACGCCCTGCCAAGCACAGTGCCGAATCCCCCTACCGAGTACCGCGCTGCACCCGGTATGACGAACCCACCGTCGCGGCCCGCCGTTCGTCCGCAGCCGCGGCGTACGCTGATCCCCGTGGCGTTCCAGGTGCCGGATCACGGGGGGAATCACGGTGGCGGGCACCGCATCGCGTTCGGCGTCCCGCCGCGGCGGACCAGGGTCCTGGCCATCACCCTGGTGATCATCGTGGTGCTGATCGCCGGCTTCCTGCTCTTCGACAGCCTCTACACCGCCTACCTCTGGTACCGCTCGGTCGGCGCGGCGCACGTTTACCGGAACCGCATGGCCACCCAGGCCGCTCTGGCCCTGGTGTTCGGCGCGCTGATGGCCGTGGCCGTGGGGGCGAACATCTGGCTCGCGCACCGCTTCCGTCCGGCGCTGACCGGCGTGTCGCTGGAGCAGCAGGCGCTGGACCACTACCGCATGGCGCTGGGGCCGTATCTGGTCTGGCTGGCGGCCGGAGTCTCGGTGCTGCTCGGCATAGCCGCCGGCGCCGGCGCGACCGGCGCCTGGCGCGTCTACCTGATGTGGGCGAACAGCGTCCCGTTCGGCACCACCGACGCTCAGTTCCACAAGGACGTCGGCTTCTACGTCTTCACCCTGCCCTGGCTGCGCCACATCCAGGGCTTCCTCCTGGCGGTCGCAGTCCTCAGCCTGATCGCGGCTCTGCTGACGCACTACCTGTTCGCCGGTGTGGCGCTCACCCCACCGAGCGGCGAACGGAAGGGCCCACGAGCCACGCGCGCGGCCCAGGTCCACATCTCACTCCTGCTCGGCTTCCTGGTTCTGGTGAAGGCATACGCCTACTGGCTCGACCGCTACGCGCTCACCGTCGCCTCCTCCACCATCACCGATGGCTGGTCTGGCCCCACCTACAAGTCGGTGCACGCAGTCCTGCCCGCCAAGACGATCCTGCTTGTGATCGCGGTGCTGTGTGCGGTGCTGCTCTTCGGCAACGCAGCCCGCTTGATCGTCAGCCGCCGCCAGCCCGAGATCGACCGCGGCGGACATCCCTGGGCGCTCCCGACCCTCGGCGTGTCGCTGATGGCGCTCGCGTCCGTGCTGATCGGCGGGGTCTATCCCCTAGCGATGCAGCAGTTCCGGGTGAACCCGAGCGAGGCGTCGAAGGAAGCGCCCTTCATCGGGAAGAACATCGACGCCACGCGCACCGCCTACGGCTTGGACGGCTTCGAGGTACACCGCTATGACGCCACGACCGACGTCGCCCGGGACCAGTTGTCCGCCGACGCCGCGACCGTCGCCCAGATCCCGGTCATGGATCCCTCCGTCATCTCGGCGACCTACGACCACACGCAGCAGGCGCAAGGCTTCTACGACTTCCCCGACACCCTGACAGTCGACCGCTACTCCATTGACGGCAAGACGCAGAACACTGTGGTCGGAGTCCGACGCTTGAACCTGGACGGCTTGCCCTCCGACGAGCGCAACTGGGTCAACGACCACCTGAAGTACACGCACGGCTCCGGGGTCGTCGCGGCGAAGGGCAACGCCGCCGGCCCCGGCGGCGTGCCCGACTTCATCGCCCGCGACCTGCCTCCCACCGGTGTGTTCGGCGACTATGAGCGACAGGTGTACTTCGGCGATGGCCTGCCGGACTACTCCATCGTCGGCGGCAAGGGTGGCGACGGCGGCGGCGTCCCCCTCGGCTCATCCCTGGACAAGCTGCTCTACGCGGTGAAGTTCCAGGACCCGAAGATCCTGCTCTCCGACGCCGTCGGCCGGCATTCGCGCATCGTCTACGACCGCGACCCCAAGCAGCGCGTCCGAACCGTGGCGCCGTGGCTGACCGTCGACGGCACGGCCTACCCGGTGGTGGTCGGCGGCCGCATCCAGTGGGTCGTGGACGGCTACACCACCACTTCCGCGTACCCCTACGCGACGCGCACAGATCTTATACACACAGACCTCGGCGACAACCGCGTGAACTACGTCCGCAACTCGGTGAAGGCCACGGTCGACGCCTACGACGGCACGGTCCGCCTCTACGCCTGGGACGAGAGCGATCCGATTCTGAAGGCCTGGATGAAGGCCTTCCCCGGCACCGTGAAGCCCCGCTCCGCGATCAGCCCGGACCTCCTGGCACACCTGCGCTATCCCCAGGACTTGTTCAAGGCCCAGCGCGACATCCTCGGCCGCTATCACGTGACCGACGCCCAAGAGTTCTTCGGCGGCGCGTCTTCCTGGACCGTGCCAGAGGACCCCACCAAGCCCGACGATCCCACCAAGACAGCCCCCGGCCAACCGCAGCCCCAGTCCCCGTACTACCTGACCGTCCAGCTGCCGGGCCAGTCGGCACCGTCCTTTTCGCTGACGTCCGCCATGGTCACCGCCAACGGCGGCGGCCTGGCGGCCTACCTCGCGGTCGACTCCGACCCGGGTCCGGACTACGGCAAGATCAGGATTCTGGAACTGCCGCCGGCCACAGCTGCTCCGAGTCCCGGACAGGTCCAGGCCACCTTCCAGAGTGCCTTCGCTTACCAGCTGAACGCCCGCGCCGGCGGCACAGCGCGGATCGTTCAAGGCAACTTGCTCACCCTTCCAGTGGGCCACGGCTTCCTCTCCGTCGAACCGGTCTACCTCCAACCCCTGAACGGCCAGTCCGCCTATCCGCTCCTGAACTCGGTGATGGCAGCCTTCGGCGACAAGGTGGCGTTCGCCCCGACGCTCCAGCAGGCGCTCGACCAGATCTTCGCCGGCGAATCCGGCGCAGCGACCGGTGAGAATCCCCCGACCGCCCCGACGGCGGCCGACGAGCTCAGGACCGCGCTGGCCGACGCCGCCGCCGCACAGAACGACGGCGCGACGGCGCTGGCCAAGGAACCCCCGGACTGGACCGCCTACGGACAGGCCCAGCAGCGCCTCCAGGAAGCGCTGGGCAAGGCCCAGGCCATCGAAGCCGGGCAGCAACCGTCGAAATAGCCGCCTATGCGGAACAGGTGGGTCTGGTGGGGCGGACTAATCAATTTGCTCTGGCGACCCCCGGCAGGTTACCGTTGATTCACCGACGCGGGGTGGAGCAGCTCGGTAGCTCGCTGGGCTCATAACCCAGAGGTCGCAGGTTCAAATCCTGTCCCCGCTACAAAGGAAAGGCCCGGTTCTTCGGAACCGGGCCTTTCGTCATGTCTGCCTTTCGTCATGTCTGAGTGGGCGCCTGGGTGCGCCATGCGCCTGTCTGGGCGCCTTCCGCGAGGACTGGTTTCCGCCGAGCGACCCGAAACCCCAGCTCAAGGCTGATTTCCGGCTGAGTATTCACTCGGGTTATACCCCGAGTGTATAGTCTCTTCTGTGAGCGTCCCGCTAACCCTTCTCGGCTTGCTGGCCCGTGGCCGTCCGACGCACGGCTACGACCTCAAGCGCGACTACGACGAGCACTTCGCCAACGGCAAGCCGCTGCCCTACGGCCAGGTCTACTCGACCCTCGGCCGGCTGGCGCGGGACGGAAAGGTGGTCGGCGGGGAGGCGGAGCCGGGGGACGGGCCGGACCGGAAGCGCTACGCCATCACCGACCTCGGCCGCGCCGAGGTCATGGCGTGGCTGGGCCAGACCGTCGAGCCGGAGCCGCACCTGCAGACGGTCCTGTTCTCCAAAGTCGTCCTCGCCTTGATGCTCGGTGAGGACGCCGCCGGGTACCTCGACGCGCAGCGGGCCGCCCACCTGCAGCGCATGCGGGAACTCACCGAGCTCAAACGCACCGGACCGCTCGTCGACGCGCTCCTCGCCGACTACGGCCTGTTCCACCTCGAAGCCGATCTGCGCTGGATCGAGCTGACCTCCGCCAGGCTGACGGCCCTGGCACACGCAGTGTCCTGAAGCGCTGTCCTCAAAGCGCCGTCCTGAGAGCGCTGTCCTGAGAGCGCTGTCCCGAACCGATCACAGGGGGCCCGACCATGACCACAGCCCAGCCCACCACACCCCAGCTCGAAGCCCGCGACGTCCACCGCGCCTTCGGCCCGACCCAGGCGCTGCGCGGCGCGAACGTCGCGGTGGAGCGCGGTGAGATCCTGGCGGTCATGGGGCCGTCCGGTTCCGGCAAGTCCACCCTTTTGCACTGCCTCGCCGGCATCTACAAGCCCGACCAGGGCGAGGTCTGGTTCGACGGCACGCGGGTGGACACCCTCAGCGAGGCCAGGCGCACCGAGCTGCGGCGGGCCGCGTTCGGCTTCGTCTTTCAGTTCGGCCAGCTGGTGCCGGAGCTCACCGCGCTGGACAATGTCGCGCTGCCGCTGCTGCTCGCCAAGGTTCCGCGCAAGCAGGCCTACGCCCAGGCCGCCCCGTGGCTCGAACGCCTGGAGCTGGAGAACCGCGGCACCCACCGCACCGGTGAGCTCTCCGGCGGGCAGTCGCAGCGCGTCGCGCTGGCCCGGGCACTGGTGCACAAGCCTCGCGTCCTGTTCGCCGACGAACCGACCGGGTCGCTCGACACGCTCACCGGGGAGGCGGTCATGGACCTGCTCGTCACCACCGCGCGGGCGGAGGGGACCACGGTCGTGCTGGTCACCCACGACGCGCGGGTCGCCGCCTACGCCGACCGCGAGGTCGTGGTGCGGGACGGCCGCGCGCTGACCACGCCGAGCTCGGCGGTGGCGTGACATGTACCGCCTCGGAATGCGCCTCACGCTGCGCGGCGGGCGCGAAGCCGGCACCCGCCTGGCCCTGACCACCGTCGCGGTGCTGGTCGGCGTCACCGTCATGCTCGGCGTCCTCAGCCTTTTCAACGCTTATCAGAGCACGACCGTCCGCCAGTGCTGGGAGTGTTCGCCGTCCCGGGTGGACCTGGGATCCCCTGCCCGGGGCTCCGGCCCGCAGCTCGGCGCCGCCAAGGTCGGCGGATCCGCGACCACCGTGGATCTGGCCGCAGCCGAACAAGCGGGTGCGAAAGAGCTCTGGAACTTCTCCCAGGACTTCTATAAGGGCACCGAGCTGCGCCGCCTCGACGTCGCAGCCCTCACGCCTGACGCTCCCGCCATCCCGGGAACCGTGAAAGCACCCGGTCCCGGCGAGTACTACGTCTCGCCGGCCCTCGCCGCCCTGCTCGCCAAGGAGCCGCGCGACCAACTCGCGGACCGCTTCCCCGGCCACCAGGCCGGCGTCATCGGCCGGGCCGCGTTGTCCGGCCCCGACGAGCTCGCGATCGTCATCGGGCACACGCCCGAAGAACTCACGAACCGCCCCGCGACCGAGGCGATCACCGCACTGTCCACCAGCAAGGAGGTGAAGGGCACCACAAACATCTATCGCTTCGGCTTCGCCTTCGGCACCGTCGGGCTGCTGATGCCGATCGTCATCATGGTCGGCACCGCGACCCGCCTGTCTGCCGCCCGCCGGGAGGAGCGGTACGCGGCGATGCGCCTCGTCGGCGCCACTCCGCGCCAGGTGGGCGTCGTCGCCTCGGTGGAGTCCTTCGTGGGGGCGGCGCTCGGCGCCGTCGGCGGCACCGTCCTCTATCTCCTCTTGAGCGGACAGGTCGCGAAGGTCAACGTCACCGGCACCAGCTTCTTCCCCTCCGACGTGACGCCGAAGCTGTGGGGCTATCTCGGAGTCCTGATCCTGGTGCCGCTGGCCTCCGCGTTCGCCGCCGTGCGGTCGCTGCGGCGGGTGCAGTACGACCCGCTGGCGGTCAGCCGCAAGGCCACGCCGAAGCCGCCGGCGCTGTGGCGCATGACCCCCCTGCTGGTCGGCATCGCGCTGTTCGTGATCGCCGTGAACATGTCGAAGAGCGAGTCCTCGGACATCGTCGTCTACCCGGCCCTGATCTTCACGCTGTGGGGCGTGGTCGCGGCCGGGCCGTGGCTGACCATGCAGGCGTCCCGGCTGCTGGCCCGGTTCGCGCCCGGCGCGGCCGGCACGCTGGCCGCCCGCCGCCTGGCCGACGACCCCCGCGCCACCTTCCGCACCGTCAGCGGCGTGACGCTGGCGGTGTTCATCGGCACCGCCGTGGCCGGCTTCCTGCCGAGCATGGTCCGGGCCGAGTCCGCCGGCGAGCGGGCGCCCCTGACGAACGTCCTGCGGCTCCGCTACGACATGGGCGGCACGCAGCTCAGCCCCGCCAAGGCCGCTTCGGTGCTCGCGGATCTGCGCGCGATGCCCGGCGTCGCGGCCATCCCGATCTATCTCGGCCAGGACACCTCGGGCTGGACCCCGGACAGCGACAACCCGCCGCCGCTCGGTTATCAGCCGCCGCCGCAGTACGTCAGGTGCGCCGACGCCAAGGCGGTCCCCGCGCTCGGGACCTGCGCCCCGGGACAGGAGGTCGCGGTGATCGCCGCCGACGAGCTGTTCATCGACAACCCGCTGCTGCTGCACCTGCCGGTCATGGGATACGACGACATCGACCGCATCACCGGCAAGGGGCACGCGGCGGCCGTCCCCACCGCCGTCGACCTGTCCGGCCTCGACGTCACGACCCTGATGGTCTCGGCCACGGACCCTTCGGCCCTGGAGCGGGCGCGTACCTATCTGGACGTACACGCGCCGGTCCTGCTGGGCATGGGCAGCCCCGACCAGTGGTCCACCAACGCCGTCGGCCCGATGACCTTCGGCGAGGTGGCCGCGCTGCGCGAGGTGATGCTGCGCGCGGCACAGCAGATGATCCTGTTCGGGGTGGGGCTCACGCTGTTCGTCGCCGGGTGCTCCATCACCGTGGCCACCGCCGGCAGCCTCGTCGAACGCAAGCGGCCGTTCACCCTGCTGCGCCTCACCGGCACGCCGATGGCGGTCCTGCGCCGGATGGTGTTCCTGGAGTCGGCGCTGCCCCTGGTCACCGTCTCGGCGATGGCGGGCCTCGCCGCCTACGGCATGGCGCTCATCGCGGTCCGTTCCCTAGCCCCGCACACTGTCATGGCGTTCCCGGTCGCCGCCTACACGATCACGGCCGGAGCCGTCGTGGTCGGCGCGCTGGCGATGATCCTCGGCTCGATGACGCTCCTGAGCCGGATGACGCGCTCGGAGAACGTGCGCTTCGAGTAGCAGCTGGAGTCCGCACATCTAGACACGGCCGGAACCGGGCACCTTTGAGCCGGTCCGGCCGCGTCCGGTTTCGCCCACTCCGCTTCAGGACCCGGTCTCAGGACCCGGTTTCAGGACTCGATTTCAGGACCCGATTTCAGGACCCAGTCTCGGCGGCCTTGCGCGCACCCTGCCGGCTCGCGCGGTCGAGCTCGTCAGCGCCCTGCAGGTCCAGCAGGACGACGGCGTCGTGATCCGGGCTGCCGGGCTCGGCGCTGTACACGGTGACGCGGGCGCCGTCGGTGCCGTTGATCTCCAGCACCTCGTGGCTGAGCGTCATCGTGCCGACCGCCGGGTGCCGGAAGGTCTTCTGGCCGTTGCCGACGCGCCGCACGTCGTAGCGCTCCCACATCCGGCTGAACTCCGGGCTCTTGACCGCGAGCTCGCCGACGAGCGCGGCCAGCTCCGGGTCGTCGGGATCCCGGCCGGCCACCGCGCGCAGGTGGGCGACGCACGTGCGGGCCTTGGCTTCCCAGTCCGGCCACAGGGATGGCGCCTGCGGGTGCAGGAAGGTGTAGCGGATGGTGTTGCGCTGCTTCTCCGGCCACTCCGCCATACCGGGCATCAAGTACAGGCCGCTCGGATTGGCCGCGAGCATGTCGTTGGTGCGGCCGACCACGTAGGCCGGGTAGGGGCGCATGTTCTCCAGCAGCCGCCGCATCGTCGGGCTGATCGCGCGCGGGGGCGCGGGCCGGCGGGGCCGCGCGGT
>JABFWL010000448.1 GCA_013362315.1 Catenulispora sp.
GTGTGCAGCGCCCGCGTCTCGGCGGCGTTCTTGTGGCCCAGTTCCAGCGGCGAGCGGCCGAACCGCAGGTAGGGCCGGTTCACCGGTACCGGCGTCTGCCACGCCACCCGGAACTGGCTGCTCGGCTCGGCGCCGAACGCCAGGTGCCGTCCGTAGGGGGCGACCAGCGCGCCGTCCACGGCGCCGGAGCCCGGACGGCCGTGGAACGCCGGCGAGGCCGAGCCCTGGGCCGAGTTCTGTGCCGAGCCCTGCGCCGAGCCGGTGGCCGCACCCGCGGTCCCGGCCAGCAGCGGCAGCGAGGCGGCGGTTCCGGCGGCGATCGCGCCGCCGCGGATCAGGCCGCGGCGGGAGAACTTCGAGCGCAGATATTCGTGCTGCTCGGCCATGCTCATGCGAGCCGCGAGCTCCGCCGGCACGCCCATGTTCGGGATCTCCATCTCCATGATCGGATGGTCGTGCCGAGGGATGAACGCCGGGTGTGCGGAAGACCAAGGCCGCAGGTCGGGGCGGAGCTGTGAGCCTGAAGCCTTTTGGGGGTTCTCAGTGGACGCCGGTGCTGGAGCGTGTCTGAGAACGCAGAGCTTGTCTGAGAACGCTTAGAACACCGGGCTTGTCCTAGAACCTAAGGCTAAGGCAGCGCGCGCTGAGACCGCTTCTGCCGGCGCCGCAGCGCGAAGCCGGACAGCCGCCGCACTCGTACGTTCGCATGCCCGGTCTGGCCGGAGATCACCAGCCGCACCGCGTCCGGCCCCGGCTGTCCGAGGTCCCGCTGGCTGACGTTGGTATGCCGGACAGCCAGGCCGCTGGTGTCCACGGTCGATCCGTCCGGCACCAGGAGCCGGAGGTTGCTGTGCCGGATGTCCAGCACGATCCCGACCTCGCGCGGCCCGTGGAACACCGCCTCGGTGAAGTCCAGGTCCACACTGCCGTGCCGGACCGCGATCGTCAGCTGCCGCGGCACCAGCCATGCCCCGCGCTTGTGGGTGTTGCCGTGCGCGATGGTGATGCTCTGCGATTCCTCCGCCTCGGTGCGGCGGGCCTGGCTCGCGGCCCGCGTCGACGGCGGCAGATCCTTGATCAGCACGTCGAGCTCGCCGTAGGTGCGCGCGTTGAGCGCCGCCTCGATGCGCTGGTCCAGCTCCTCGGCGTCGATCCGGCCGTCGCCGGCGGCGACCCGGAGCTGGTCGACGATGATGTCGCGGTCTTCGTGGGACGCGCGCATCTCGGCACGCGCCAGCGGTTCCAGCTCGCCAGACATGCGGTGATCGTAGCGGCTGCGATTGGCGCACGGGGCCGCGGCGGGCCAGGGTGGGAGCATGCGGACGGCGTTCTCGGTCGACCAGGTGCGGCGGGCGGAGGCGGCGCTGATGGCGCGGCTTGCGGACGGCGAGTTGATGCAGCGTGCGGTCGCCGGGCTCACGGCGGCCTGCGTGCGACTGCTGGCGGGGCGGGTGTACGGGAAGCGGGTGGTCGTCGTGGCGGGCAGCGGCGACAACGGCGGCGACGCGCTGTTCGCCGGCGCCCGGCTGGCCCGGCGCGGTGCCGTCGTCGAGGCGGTGCTGCTGGACGAGGCGCGGGCGCACGCGGGCGCGCTGAGCGCGTTGCGGGCGTCCGGGGGACGGGTCGCCGCAGCGGGGGAGTGGCGGTTCAGGGGCGCCGAGCTGGTGCTGGACGGCGTCGTCGGGATCGGCGGCCGGGGCGGCCTGCGCGAGGCGGCCGCGGCGGTGTTCGCCCAGATGGAGAAGGCGATCGTGGTCGCCGTCGACATCCCCAGCGGCGTGGACAGCGACAGCGGAGAAGTCTCCGGCGCAGCGGTCCGCGCCGATGTGACCGTCACCTTCGGCGCCTACAAACCCGGCCTGCTGATCTCACCCGGCGCCGAGCATGTCGGCGACCTCGAATTCGTCGACATCGGGCTGGCGCCCTACCTGGAGGGCGCGCCGGTACTGGAAGCCCTCGAAGCGGAGGATGTCCAGGCTCTGCTGCCGATGGCCTCGGCTGAGAGCAACAAGTACCGACGCGGCGTCGTCGGCGTGGCCGCCGGCTCGCCGCGCTATCCGGGCGCCGCCGTCCTGGCCACCGGAGCCGCCCTGCGCAGCGGGGCCGGCGCGGTGCGCTTCGTCGGGGAGCCCGAGGTCTGCGACGGGGTGCTGGCGGAGTATCCGGAGGTGCTGATCGGCACCGGCCGGGTTCAGGCGTGGGTGGTCGGGCCGGGCATCGGCCCGGAGGCGGGCGGCCGCGTCGACGCCGTGCTGGCCGAGCAGGTTCCGGTGCTCGTCGACGCCGACGGGCTGGCCGCCCTTCCGCATCCGGTCCACCGCGCGCAGCCGACGCTGATCACGCCGCACGCCGGCGAGGCGGCCAGGCTGCTCGGTGATCCGTGGACCGCCGAGCGGGTCGAGGAGACCCGGCTGAGCGTCGTGCGGGAACTCGTCGCCCGGACCGGATGCAGCGTGCTGTTGAAGGGCTCGACGACGCTTGTCGCAGAGCCCGGGAACCCGACGGTCCGGGTCAATCCGACGGGTTCTCCAGCGCTGGCCACGGCCGGCTCCGGCGATGTGCTGTCGGGCCTGGCCGGCGGATTGCTCGCCGCAGGACTGCCGCCCTTCGACGCGGCCGCCGCGGCGGCCTGGATCCACGGCCGGGCCGCGCTGGATCTGCTGCGCGAGCACCCGGGGCGCCAGCTCATCTCCGGCGACCTCATCGGCGCGCTCCGCGCGGCACCCGTCCCGCGCGGAACGGCAGGCCGGCGTCCTAAGCCTCGGCCTCAACCTTCGGCCGCCAGATGAACAGCATCTCCCCGAGGCTGCGATAGCCGACCGTCGCGTACAGCCGCTCCTGGTCCGGCCCCGCCGGCGACAGCCACACGCAGTCCAGCCCAGACACCTCCAGCACGTGCCGCGTCAGCGCCGCCGTCACCGCC
>JABFWL010000744.1 GCA_013362315.1 Catenulispora sp.
GCCGGTCCCGGTCCGGGCGTTCGGCGTCCTGGCGGCCGGCGGGGCGGCGCCGGCCCGGCCCATCCCGGAGGCGAGCGTCTGGATCGCGGCCGTCGGCGTGGACATCGCCGGCTCGGGGGCGCCCGGCGCCCGGTACAGCGTCGGGGGCAGCACGAGCTCGGCGATGGTCCCGTTGCCCGGGTGCGGGCGCAGCTCGACGGCGATGCCGTACCAGGACGCGAGCTGGCCGACCACGGTCAGGCCCATCGCCTTCACCGAGGCCGCGTCCAGGTGCGTGGGCGTGGTCAGGCGCGCGTTGAGCTGGGAGCGCCGCACCGCGGTCATGCCGATGCCGCGGTCGGTGATCTGCAGGATGATCCGGTCGGCCAGCACGGTCACGTCCACCACCACCCGGGTGTCCGGCGGGGAGAACGTCGTGGCGTTGTCGAGCAGCTCGGCCAGCAGGTGCACGAGGTGGTCGACCACCGTCGGCATGACGATCACGCTGAGGTCGACGTTCACCACGTCCACCCGCGAGTAGCGCTCGATCCGGCCGGAGGCCGCCCGGATCACGTCCACCAGCGGCACGCCCTCGTCCCGGATCCGGACCGTGCCCTCGCCGCCGAGCACCAGCAGGCTCTCGTTGTTCCGGGTCATGCGCGCGGCCAGGTGGTCCAGCACGAACAGCCGGGCCAGCCGGTCCGGGTCCTGCTCGTCCCGCTCGGCCCGGTCCAGTTCCAGGGTCAGCGCGCCGGTCAGGCGCTCGCCGCGGCGGGCCAGCGCGACGAACGCGGCGCCGACGCCGGCGCGCAGCAGCACCTGCTCGGCGGCGGTGCGGATGGCCTCGTGCCGGACCGCGTTGAACGCCCGGGCCACCGCGGCGATCTCGTCGTCGCCGGTCACCGGCAGACCGGCGCCGGTGGAGTCGGCGAACTCCTCGGCGGTCTGCGCGGTCAGCGACCCGCTGCCGCGCAGCTCCTGCACGGCGGCCGGCAGGTCCTCGAAGGCCAGCGTGTGCGCGCCGTCGCGCAGCCCCCGCAGGCCCCTGATGATGGGCCGGCCCAGGCGCAGACTGACCACCACGGCCAGCAGCACGGTGCCGGCCACCCCGGCGGCCTCGACGCCGGCCAGCTCGCGCTGGCGCGTGCGGTCCGCGGCGATCATGCCCAGGGTCTTCAGGTCCATGTCCTTGCGCACACCGTCCAGGCGGTCCAGCCGGGCGTCGATCGTGCTGGTCCAGACCTTCGGGTCCAGCTGCACCTTGGTGCCGACCGGGGTGCGGGCGACCCCGTCCTCCAGCTCGCCGGCGTGCGCCAGGGCCGCGCCGCCCAGCACCTGGTCCGGGACCCCGCGCCACTTCGGCGGCGCGACCGCCGCGAACGCCTCCATCGCGCTGGTGTAGCCGGTGCGGTCGACCACCAGGTCCTGGGCCGCCGAGGCGGTCTGGGTCGGCGCCCCGGCGATGCGCAGGACGTCCGCCTCCTCCTCGCTGAGCGACTCCCGGGCCTGGCTCAGGTTCGAGGTGGCGCGCAGCATGTCCTGGACCCGCGAGCTGGCCCCGGACTTCTGCGCGACGTCGTGGAAGGCGAGCAGGTCGGCGATGACGATGTGGTACTGGAAGTCGGCCGCCGACAGCGCCTGGGGCGAACCGCCGCGGACCAGGTCGCGCAGCCGGTCGATGGCCGTCAGCTCGCCGCCGATCCGGTCCAGCAGCGCCCGGCTCTCCTCGGCGAGCCAGGGCATGGACTTCACGCGGTCCCGGAACACCGCGGCGGCGGCCTGCGTCTTGCCGATCTGCTCGTTGAGCGTCGCGGCGTCGGCACCGGCCTTGCTGGTCAGGTAGAGCGCGACCTGGGTCCGCTCGTCCTGCAGCTCGCACACCAGGTCCCCGGCGGCGGCCCCGGCGTTCATCAGTGTGTACAGGTGTCCGGTCTCGATCGCCCCCGAGGTGGAGGTGACCAGAGCCAGCGCCCCGAAGCCGGACACCGCGCACAACGGGACGGCGACCAACACGCCGATCTTCTGGGTGATTCTCACAGGTGGCCTCTGCGATCCGCGCTAACGGCGCCTCGGGTGGTGGCGAACTGCGTCCGGTCTCGTTCTGGGTCTCGGTCCGGGTGGTGCGGTCGTGGGGGTGGACGGTACGTCAAAGCTCTGTCAAAGGGGCGACCCGCTGCCCAGGAAACAGGACACTGCTTTGTTCGAGCCCGTGCATGCTAGCGGAAACCTGTTGCCTTGAGACAGTCTCCTGTGGCGGATCAGATACGGAGTGCGCCGGACGGGCTCCACCAGCCGGGGAACAACCGCAGATGACAGGGGCTTTCGACCATTCGGAACTCGCCGCCGGAACGAAGAACCGGCCGCCGCCGGATGATCGGCGACGGCCGGTGAGAGCCGGCTCACACCGGGCTACAGCGAGCGGTGGTTTCGAACAACCTCCTCGATGATGAAGTTGAGGAACTTCTCCGCGAACTCCGGATCCAGGTGCGCCTGCTCGGCCAGCGACCGCAGCCGCCGGATCTGCACGGCCTCCCGCTCGGGGTCCACCGCCGGCATGCCGTGAGCGGCCTTCAGCCGGCCCACCTGCTGGGTGCACTTGAAGCGCTCGGCGAGCAGGTGCACGACCGCCGAGTCGAGGTTGTCGATGCTGGCCCGCAGCTGCAACAGTTGTTCGTAAGCGTCCTGCGAAACAGAGCTGTCTCGCATGGTGGACATCTCGCTCGTCATGGGTCCCAGGCTACCGGTGTGTTGGTGGGGTTTTCTGAGGATTGTCTCGAAAGGCGAGACAATGCCCGACCGGGCCGCTGCCGCCAAGTCTCGACGATCCGGGTTTGGAGCTCGCGACGGCGGAACTGAAGCGCGATGCCGGACTGGCGGAGCAGTCCGGCGTCACAAGCCCGATCGAGAAACAGTGCGGCCCGCGCAGGGAACTGATTTTCTT
>JABFWL010000534.1 GCA_013362315.1 Catenulispora sp.
GGCGATACTCGGGCCGCTCCGGGAGCTCGACACGGTCGCCTACCTGCGGTTCGCGTCGGTCTACCGGGCGTTCGAGTCGCTGGAGGATTTCGAGGCCGAGATCCTCATGCTGCGGGCGGAACACGAGCGGACCTGATCCGCCGCGGGGACGACTCGCGGAGCACAAGTGAGACTTTCGCGGGGTTGCCGAGTGCGGCCCGGCGGTTCGGAAATTGATCAATTCCGTAGGCGCGAGGGGCGCAGACGGGGTGTCGGAATGGTTTCCCAGGACGGGAGAGGGAAGAAGCATGACGGAGACGGCTAGCGGACCGCGCGGCGCGGCGTCGGCCCGCGGCAACGGGAAGGCTCCCATCAAGCCCGGGCAGGTCGTGCCCGCACAGCCCGCCACCGGGCAGAGCTCCGCCAAGGGCGGCAAGGGCATGAAGATCGAGCGCATCCACACCACGCCCGGCGTGCACCCGTACGACCTGGTCGACTGGGAGCGCCGCGACGTCGTCATGACCAACTGGCGCGACGGCTCGATCAACTTCGAGCAGAAGGGCGTGGAGTTCCCGGCGTTCTGGTCGGTGAACGCGACGAACATCGTCACCACCAAGTACTTCCGCGGCGCCGTCGGCACCCCGGCCCGTGAGTGGTCGCTGAAGCAGCTCATCGACCGGATCGTGAAGACCTACCGCAAGGGCGGCGAGGACCACGGGTACTTCGCCACCGCCGAGGACGCCGAGGTCTTCGAGCACGAGCTGGCCTACGCGCTGCTGCACCAGATCTTCGCGTTCAACAGCCCGGTCTGGTTCAACGTGGGGACCAAGTCCCCGCAGCAGGTCTCGGCCTGTTTCATCCTGTCCGTCGACGACTCGATGGACTCGATCCTGAACTGGTACCGGGAGGAGGGCCTGATCTTCAAGGGCGGCTCCGGCGCCGGCCTGAACCTGTCCCGGATCCGCTCCTCCAAGGAGCTGCTGTCCTCCGGCGGCAACGCCAGCGGCCCGGTGTCCTTCATGCGCGGCGCCGACGCCTCGGCCGGCACCATCAAGTCCGGCGGCGCCACCCGCCGCGCGGCCAAGATGGTGGTTCTGGACGTGGACCACCCGGACATCGAGGAGTTCGTCCAGACCAAGGCGCGCGAGGAGGACAAGATCCGCGCGCTGCGCGACGCCGGGTTCGACATGGACCTCGGCGGCCGGGACATCACCAGCGTCCAGTACCAGAACGCGAACAACTCGGTCCGGGTGACCGACGAGTTCATGACCGCGGTGGAGAACGGCGAGCGCTTCGGCCTGCGCGCCCGCACCACCGGGGAGATCATCGAGACCCTGGACGCCAAGCAGCTCTTCCGGGACATCGCGAAGGCGGCCTGGGAGTGCGCCGACCCCGGGCTGCAGTACGACGACACCATCAACGCCTGGCACACCAACCCCGAGACCGGCCGGATCACCGCGTCCAACCCGTGCTCGGAGTACCTGTCGCTGGACAACTCCTCGTGCAACCTGGCCTCGCTGAACCTGATGAAGTTCCTGCGCGAGGACGACACCTTCGACACCGCGGCCTTCGTCAAGATGGTCGAGCTGGTCATCACCGCGATGGACATCTCGATCTCCTTCGCCGACTTCCCGACCCCGGAGATCGGCCAGACCACCCGGGACTACCGGCAGCTGGGCATCGGCTACGCCAACCTCGGCGCGCTGCTGATGGCCACCGGCCACGCCTACGACTCCGCGGGCGGCCGGGCCATCGCCGCCGCGATCACCTCGCTGATGACCGGCGTGGCCTACCGCCGCTCGGCGGAGCTGGCCGGCGTGGTGGGCCCGTACAACGGCTTCGCCCGCAACGCCAAGCCGCACGCCGCGGTGATGAAGAAGCACGCGGCCGCGGCCGCGGACTACGAGCCGGTCGAGCCCTTCGACCGGGAGATCCTGGAGCTCTCGCGCAGCGAGTGGAAGCGCGGTCTGGAGATCGGCGCGGTCAACGGCTGGCGCAACGCCCAGGCCTCGCTGCTGGCCCCGACCGGCACCATCGGCTTCATGATGGACGTCGACACCACCGGCGTGGAGCCGGACCTGGCGCTGGTGAAGTTCAAGAAGCTGGTCGGCGGCGGGTCGATGCAGATCGTGAACAACACGGTCCCGCGCGCCCTGAAGCGCCTGGGCTACCAGCAGGAGCAGATCGAGGCCGTCGTCGAGTACATCGGCGAGCACGGCCACGTGGTGGACGCGCCGGGGCTGAAGCCGGAGCACTACAGCGTCTTCGACTGCGCCATGGGCGAGCGGTCGATCGCCCCCATGGGCCACGTGCGCATGATGGCCGCCATCCAGCCGTTCCTGTCGGGCGCGATCAGCAAGACCGTGAACATGCCCGAGGAGGCCTCGGTCGAGGACGTCGAGGAGATCTACTTCGAGGGCTGGCGCCTGGGGCTGAAGGCCCTGGCGATCTACCGCAACAACTGCAAGGTGGGGCAGCCGCTGCAGGACGCGAAGGGGCAGAAGGCGGCGGCCGCCGCCTCGGCCGCTTCGTCCGTCGCCGCCGTCTCCGCCGCGTCGGCCGCTGTCGCCGCGCCGGTCGCCGCCGTCGCCCACCCGGTGCGCAAGCGTCTGGGCAAGCGCCGCACCGGCACGACCAGCTCCTTCTCGGTCGGCGGCGCCGAGGGCTACATGACCGCCAACTCCTACGAGGACGGCGACCTCGGCGAGCTGTTCCTGAAGATGTCGAAGCAGGGCTCGACCCTGGCCGGCATGATGGACGCCTTCTCCATCGCGATCTCGGTGGGCCTGCAGTACGGCGTCCCGCTGGAGACCTACGTCGCGAAGTTCACCAACATGCGCTTCGAGCCGGCCGGCATGACCGACGACCCGGACGTGCGGATGGCCCAGTCGATCATCGACTACATCTTCCGCCGCCTGGCGCTGGACCACCTGGACTTC
>JABFWL010000719.1 GCA_013362315.1 Catenulispora sp.
CCCTGATGCTCACCGACCCGGACGGCGAGCTGATCACCACCCGCCGCACCGCCGACGACGGCACCCACACCTTCCGCGACCTGCCGTTGGGGCGGCTCACCCTGGCCGTCGACGCCCCCGGCCATCGCCCCGCGGCGCTGGCCGTCACCGTCGACGGCCACGGCACGGCGCGCGCCGCGGTGGAGCTGACCCCCGCCGCGCGGCTGATCGGCACGGTCCGCGCCTGGTCCACCGACTCGCCGCTGGCCGACGCCCGCGTGATGCTGATGGACGGCGCGGGCAACGTGGTCGCGACGGCCGACAGCGACCCCGAGGGCGGCTACGCCTTCGCCGATCTCGCCGCCGGCGACTACACCCTGATCGCCAGCGGCTATCCGCCGGTCGCGAGCGCCGTGCGGGTGGACGGCCGCGCGGACAGCCGGTACGACGTGCAGCTGGGGTATCCGGATCGGTGAGGGGCCGGGGCCGACATCAAGCGCGCATGATTGATTTCTTCTGGGCCGCCTGCCAGGCTCGCGCATGGCGTCGACCTTGACGCCGACGTGGCAAGCGCACGGCGACCGGGAGAGGCGATGGCAGTGCTCGACGATCTGCTCCAGGACCTGCGCGCGCAGAGCGATGCCCTGGACGAGCTGGTGGCATCGCTCGACGCGGCCGGCTGGCGCACGCCGACCCCGGCGCCGGGCTGGACCGTCGCGCATCAGATCGCCCATCTGGCCTGGACCGACCGGGTCGCGGCACTGGCAGCCCGTGATCCCGACGCGTTCAACGCCTTCCTGACCCGCGCGTTGCAGGATGCCGGTGGCGCCGGATTCGTCGACAGGGCCGCCGACGAAGGAGCACAGCTCGAACCCGCGGAACTGCTGGCGACGTGGCGCTTCGAGCGCCGCGAGCTCGCTACAGCCCTGGCCGCCGTGCCCAGCGGACGGAAGCTGCCCTGGTTCGGGCCGCCGATGGGCGCCGCGACCATGGCCACCGCGCGCCTCATGGAGACCTGGGCCCATGGCCAGGACGTCTTCGACGCCCTCGGCGCTGTCCGTGAGCCGACAGCCCGCTTGCGCCATGTCGCGCATCTGGGCATCCGGACGCGCGATTTCGCCTTCGTCCAGCGCGGCTTGGCGGCGCCCCCTTCCGAGTTCCGCGTCGAGCTCACCGCGCCCGACGGCGAGGTGTGGGCCTGGGGACCGGAGGACGCCGAAGACCGCGTCACCGGGCCGGCGTTGGACTTCTGCCTCCTGGTCGCCCAGCGCCGGCACCGCGACGATCTCGCTGTACGCGCCGAAGGGGCGGCCGCCGACGCCTGGCTCGATATCGCGCAGGTCTTTGCCGGACCCAGCGGACCGGGCCGGGCGAAGGGCCAGTTCGCGTGAGCCCCGATTCCGCCGACGCCGCCGCCGCTATCGCAGAGCTCGGACGCTCTCCGCGTCGACAACGCCTCTGGACTCTACGCCCGAACACTTCACCGGCACGCTGTTCACGGCCGAGGTCCGAGGCTGATCCGACTCCATGCCGATCAGGGTTCTGCGTTGCCGGGGATCAGGGACTTCCCCCGCACGACCCCCGCACCACCAGTCGCGTCGCCACCCGCAACGGCGCCTGCACCGCGCCGCCGTCGTCGAGGGCGCTGATCAGCGCCTGGACGGCGCCGGCGCCGAGGGCGGCGCGGTCCTGGGCGACGGTGGTCAGGGTGGGGCGGATGAGCGTGGCCGCCTCGATGTCGTCGAAGCCGACCACCGCCACGTCCCGCGGCGCGCGCAGCCCGGCGTCGGCCAGCGCGTGCAGGGCGCCGATGGCCATCTCGTCGCCGGCCGCGAAGATGGCGGTAGGCGGCTTGGGAAGGGCGAGCAGACGGGCCGCGCAGTCGTAGCCGCTGGCCAGGAAGAAATCGCCGTGGACGATGTGGTCCGGGTCCGGGGTCAGCCCGAGGCGGGCCATCTCGGAGCGGTAGCCGGCCAGGCGCTCGGTGGCGGGCAGCATGCTCATCGGGCCGGTGATGGTGGCTATGGCGCGGTGGCCCAGGTCGAACAGGTGCCGCACCGCCGAGGCCGCGCCGGTGCGGTTGTCGGAGGTGACGTAGGTCGTGCGGTCGCGGCGCAGCGGCAGGTCTATGCCGACGCAGAGGGTGCCGCTGTCGACCAGCGCGGTGATGGCCGGATGCGCCTCGTCGACCCCCATCATGATCACGCCGGCCAGGCTGTGCTGCCGCGCCGCGCGCACGTAGACGTCGACCGCCGCCGTGGTGTCGGCCGTGGACACCAGCATCAGGTGGTGTCCGCTCTCGGCGAGGGTCTGCTTGATGCCGACGAACAGGTCCAGCAGGAAGGGATGGCGCTGGTTCTGGGTGGTGTAGCCGGTGTCCCAGATCAGGCCGACCATGTCCGAGCGGCGGCGCACCAGCGTGCGGGCCGGCTGGTTGGGCGAGTAACCCAGTTCCTCGGCGAGTTCCAGCACCCGGCGCCGGGTCTCCGGGCTCACCTCGGCGCGGTCGTTGAGGGCCCGTGACACGGTGGCTGGGGAGACCCCGGTGCGCCGCGCCAGTTCACGGATGTCGACCATGCCCAGACCTTAGCGGATGGCAGTTCCCTGGGAAAGATCGTCACAGGTCGGCCGGAAACGTTTCCGGCCAGAGCGCGGGCAGGCTGCTGAGTTGCTGACAGATTTGATTGCAGACTGTTGACAGCGGCTCTTCGCGGGTGCACGATCCGCGTCGAACCCGGGTTGCTCAGCGTGCACCGTCCCGACCAAGCCGGAAACGTTTCCGGATGCGCACGCCGGAGACGTTCCGCCTCCTTGGCCGGGTCCCACCACAGGAAGGTCCTCCTCAGCGATGCCCACCCACCGCCCACCCACCGCCCGCCGCCGGGGCCTGCTCGCGGCCGTCCTGGCCGCCGCGCTCCCGGCCGCGCTGCT
>JABFWL010000096.1 GCA_013362315.1 Catenulispora sp.
TACGCCGGCGAGACCCTGGCCGGCGTCCCGGCGCACAAGATCGTGCAGCTGGGCATCGGCCACTCCCCGGAGGGCCGCCGCATCTTCTCCCGGATGACGGTCCTGGAGAACCTGGAAATGGGCGCGTACCGGTTCAAGTCGGTGCCGAAGAAGGATCTGGACCAGGTCTTCGAGCTGTTCCCGCGGCTGCACGAGCGCCGGTCCCAGCTCGGCGGCAACCTCTCCGGCGGCGAGCAGCAGATGCTCGCGATCGGCAGGGCGATGATGGGCCAGCCCTCGCTGCTGCTGCTGGACGAGCCCTCGATGGGGCTGGCGCCGCTGATCGTGGCCCAGATCTTCGAGATCATCGAGCGCATCAACGAGCTGGGCACCACCATCTTGCTGGTGGAGCAGAACGCCGCGCAGGCACTGAAGCTGGCGCACCGCGGCTACGTGCTGGAGACCGGCGAAGTCGTGATGAGCGCGCCGGCCGGCGAGCTGCTGAACGATCCGCGGGTGCGCGAGGCGTACCTCGGCGAGTCGGCTGCGGACTGATCCCGCGACAGTTCGCTGTGGCCTCCCCGTTCCGGCGGGGAGGCCACAGCTGTATTACGAGAAGGGATTACGAGAAGGGCCAATCCCGCACAGGCAGCGGGACCTGTGCCGTCGAGCCGCCTTCGTCGTCGGAGAAGGTGAATCCGTTCACTGTGACGTCTCGAGGCACGTCGTAGTAGATGTCGAACTCGTACCGGTCGTGCGATCCCACCGGCGCGATCTTCTCCGGCTGCCGCTTCACCTCCTGCGCCTCGTAGGCGTACTTGATCGACGTGCCGGCGGTGGTGGTGAGCGTGGTCTTGGCGACGTCGAAGGTGTGCGTGAACGCGTCGCCGCCGGTCAGCGCCACGCGGATCCGGCAGTACTGGCCGGCGGCCTGCTCCTCGCCGTGCGTGCCGATGATCGTGGACAGCCCGCAGGTCAGCCGCAGCGGCACCAGCACGATCTTCCCGCTGGTGTACGGGTTCTGCGACGGCAGCATGATCTCCTTGGGCCGCATCGTCACGTTCACCGGATCCGGTGTGGAGCTGGAGGCCGCTGGAGGCTGAGTGGAGGTGGCGACGACGGCGTTCTTACCGGCCTTGTCGGGTTGCTCTGCCCCCGTGGCGGCCCGCGACGGCCACAGAGCGGCCGCTGCGGCGCAGGCCACCGCCGCGCCCGCCAGCAGCCCGCTCAGCGCGACGGCACTGTCGCGCCGTGAGGGTCGGTGAATCATCGTTCCTGAATAGCGCCATCACGCGGGTGTTGTATAGCCCTGTGCTGTATATAGCCCTGTGTGTTTTTTAAAGGCCCGCGTTGCTTTTTACAGGCCCGCGAAGCCTTCGGACGGCTCACCGCGGTCCGGTGCGGTTCTGCGGCGGACAGGACGCCTGCGCCATCCTGGCCATCAGCTCCGGCCGGAGAAACACCGTCAGCTGCTGGCCGCCGGAGCCGTCCGGCGCGGGCGCGCCGCCGGCCCGCGTCGTCACCTCGATCGCGTTCAGCCCGTTGCTCCCCGGGGCCGGTACCACGCAGCCGGTTCCCAGGGCGTCGAAGTGCCAATGCGTCCGCATCGCCGAGGTGTGGACGATCGGGTCCATGGTGAGCACCAGGTCGGACCCATACGGGTCGTCCTGGGCCGACGGCTCGATCTGCGCCGACACCGGGAACAGCCCGCTGGCCGGACCCGTGCACAGCCCGGCGCGCGCCTGCAGGAACGAGGGCCGGGTGGGCAGCACCGGTGTAGTTCTGAGAACTCCGCAGGAGTAGGGCAGTTCCAGCTGGACGGATTCGGTGGCGGTGGCGACGTTGCCGGCGGCCCGATCGGCGGAGTGGCCGGGGTGCGGCTCTTTCGGCGACGGCCACAGCGTGACGGCGAGTGCCGCGGCGGCCGCGAGTGCTCCGAACATCCGCAGAGATCTGTGTGTCTTCACGAATCTGGGCGTCTGCACGAACAGGGACCGCTGTGCGTATCCGGTGTCTATGGTCTCGGTGCCGCCGACAGCGGTGTCCGAGTCCCCCCACTCCCATTGCATGCGCGCATTCTGCGCCAGGCGGGAGCCGCGGCGCTAGTGTCCCGCTAGCGCAGGATCATGCAGGTGATGCGGCTGGTGCAGCAGCGCCGGCCGGACTCGTCGGTGATGACGATCTCGCTGACCACCAGGGTGCGGCCGGCGCTGAGCACCCGGCAGGTGCCGGTGACGACGCCCTCCTTCGCCGAGCGGTGGTGCGTGGCGTTGATGTCGACGCCGACCACCTGCTTGTCCGCCCCGGCGTGGATGGCGCCCATCAGCGAGCCCAGGGTCTCGGCCAGGACCACCGAGGCGCCGCCGTGCAGCAGGCCGTAGAGCTGGGTGTTGCCGGCCACCGGCATCGTCCCGACGATCTCCTCCCGCGACGCCGAGGTGACACGGATGCCCATCCGATCGGTCAGGTGGCCCACGCCGAGCTGGTTGAACAGGTCGGCGAGCTGCTCGGCCTCGGAAACCTCGGCGTTCTGGTCTATGGACATCGCGGGCCTTTCGACAGACGATCAAGGACAGAGGCAGGCGAGAACAGGCGACAGACGACAGTCGTCGGAACATCGACTGCAACGTGTTACAGCCTATCCGGGGCGGAGTTGCCCCTGCTTGTCGGTGCCTCGCCCTAGGATTCATACCGTGGCTCCCTCCAAGAAGACTTCCGCGCCGACCGATACCCGTCCCGTCCTGCTGCTGCTGGACGGCCATTCCTTGGCGTACCGGGCGTACTACGCGCTGAAGGAGGCGGACCTGCGCACCACCACCGGCCAGCCGACCGGCGCGGTGCAGGGCTTCACGTCGATGCTGATCAACACGCTGCGCGACGAGAAGCCCACGCACGTCGCGGTGGCCTTCGACGTCTCGCGGCAGACGTTCCGCACCGACAAGTTCCCGGAGTACAAGGCGAACCGCTCGGCGTCGCCGGACGACTTCAAGAGCCAGGTCGGGCTGATCGACGAGCTGCTGGCGGGCCTGGGCATCACCGCGCTGCGCAAGCCCGGCTACGAGGCCGACGACCTGATCGCCACCCTGACCACCCGCGCCGCCGCCGACGGCTACGAGGTCCGCATCCTCACCGGCGACCGAGACTCCCTGCAGCTGGTCTCCGACGACGTCACCGTGCTCTATCCCCGGCGCGGCGTGTCGGACCTGTCCCGGTTCACCCCGGCGGCGGTCCAGGAGAAGTACGAGTTGTCGCCGCAGCAGTACCCGGACTTCGCGGCGCTGCGCGGCGACCCGTCCGACAACCTGCCGAGCATGCCGGGCATCGGCGAGAAGACCGCGGCCAAGTGGATCCGCGAGTTCGGCTCGCTGGCCGAGCTGGTGGCGCGCGCCGGCGAGGTCAAGGGCAAGGCCGGGGAGACGCTGCGGGCGCACCTGGAGCAGGTGCAGATGAACCGCGAGCTGACCGACCTGGTGTGCGACGTGGAGCTGGAGCTGGGCCCGGCCGATCTGGCCTGGGGCGCCGACGGCGATTCCGAGGCGGTGTACCAGCTGTTCGACACGCTGGAGTTCTCCACCTCGATGCGGGAGCGGGTGGCGCCGCTGCTGGCCTCCGGGGCCGGGGCCGAGCCGGCCGACGCGGTGCAGATCAGCGGGACGGTGCTGGAGACCGGGGAGCTGGCCGGCTGGCTGGCGGAGAACGCCTCGGGCGCCGCGGCCACCGGGCTGGCGGTGCACGGCACCTGGGGCCGCGGCGCCGGCGACGTCACCGGCCTGGCGTTCGCCTCCGCGGCCGGCCACGCCGCCTACATCGACGTCACGCAGCTGGACGCGGCCGATGAGAAGGCGCTGGCGGCGTGGCTGGCCGACCCGGCCCGGCCGAAGGTGCTGCACGACGCGAAGGGGCCGATCCTGGCGCTGGCCGCGCGCGGCCTGCCGCTGGTCGGGGTGGTCGCCGACACGGCGCTGGAGGCGTATCTGGTGCAGTCCGGCCGGCGCTCGTTCGACCTGGAGCCGCTGGCCGAGGAGGTGCTGGGGCGCCGGCTGGCGGCCGGGGACACCGAGCAGGGCACGCTGTTCGCCGACGAGCAGGCCGAGGCCGAGCGGCAGATGGGCGCCGCGCACGCGGTCCTGGACCTGGCCGGGGCGCTGCGCGGCCGGCTGGTCGAGACCGGCGCCGAGCGGCTGCTCACCGACATCGAGCTGCCGCTGGTGGCGGTGCTGGCGGAGATGGAGCAGGCCGGCATCGCGATCGACACCCGGCTGTTCGAGGCGCTGGAGAAGGACTTCACCTCGCAGGCCAACACCCAGGTCGACGAGGCGCGCAAGGCCGCCGGCGTGGAGACGCTGAACCTGGGCTCGCCGAAGCAGCTGCAGGAAGTGCTCTTCGACAACCTGAACATGCCGAAGACCAAGAAGATCAAGACCGGCTACACCACCGACGCCGACGCCCTGGCGTGGCTGCAGGCCCAGACCCAGCATCCGTTCCTGGACCACCTGCTGCGCTGGCGCGAGGTGAACCGGCTCAAGACGGTGGTGGAGGGGCTGTCCAAGTCGGTGTCGGCGGACGGCCGGATCCACACCACCTACAACCAGATGATCGCCGCCACCGGCCGGCTGTCCTCGGTGGACCCGAACCTGCAGAACATCCCGATCCGCACCCTGGAGGGGCAGCAGATCCGCAAGGCGTTCATCGCCGGGCCCGGCTACCGGACGCTGATGACCGCGGACTACAGCCAGATCGAGATGCGGATCATGGCGCACCTGTCCGAGGACGCGGGCCTGATCGAGGCCTTCACCTCCGGGGAGGACCTGCACAACACCGTCGCGTCGAAGGTGTTCGAAGTGGCGGCCGGCGACGTCAGCGCCGAGCACCGGCGCCGGATCAAGGCCATGTCCTACGGCCTGGCCTACGGCCTGTCCGCGTTCGGCCTGTCGCAGCAGCTCGGCATCGAGACCTCCGAGGCCTCGAAGATGATGGACGACTACTTCCAGCGCTTCGGCGGCGTCCGCGACTACCTGCACGAGGTCGTGGTCCAGGCCCGCGCCACCGGCTACACCGAGACCATGTTCGGCCGCCGCCGCTACCTGCCGGACCTGGCCAGCGACAACCGCCAGCGCCGCGAGATGGCCGAGCGCATGGCGCTCAACGCCCCGATCCAGGGCTCGGCCGCGGACATCATCAAGGTCGCGATGATCCGGGTGCGCGACGCTCTCAAACGCGAGCAGCTGGCGTCGCGGATGCTGCTGCAGGTCCACGACGAACTCGTGCTGGAAGTCGCCGACGGCGAGGCGGCGAAGGTCGAGGAGCTGGTGCGCCGCGAGATGGCCGGCGCCGCGGATCTGCGGGTGCCGCTGGATGTGTCGGTGGGGATGGCCGACAACTGGGCGGATGCTGCGCATTGAGGGGCACCGGCTGAGGTGGCGTGAGATGGCACCGAGATGCCGGGCCGGGCCGGTTCTGGAGCCGTTCTGTGCCGGGTCTACTGCCGGGGCCTGCTGGCGGACTTGCTGCCGGAGCTAGGTCGGATCGAAGTCGCATCGAAGGCGGGCGCTCAGCTGTGTGAGCGCCCGTTTTGAGTTCCCGTTTTTAGCTCCTGTTCCGAGCTCCTGTTTTGAGCTCCGGTATTGAGTTCCCGTTTTTAGCTCCGGTCTGTGGAGCCGGCTTCAGCGGGTGCTGGTCACAGCCGGGCGGCGTCCGGCGCGGTGGTGATGCGGATGGCCTCGGCGGGCACTGCCGGCTCGTCGGCCACGGTTGCGGTGCGGGCGCTCAGACACACCGCGACCGACGCGGTCGCGGTCGCCAGCGCCGACACCGCGGCGGCGGTGACGATCTGGCCGGGGGAGCTGTGGGCGAAGCCGACGACGACCCCGGTCTCCAGCCCGATCCCGCCGAGGACGACCGCCGACACGACGTGCGAGCGGCGCGCGACCCCGTCCAGCAGCGCCAGGTTCACCAACGCCAGCAGCGCGCCGACCGACGCGAACAGCCAGCCGTGGGCGCCCAGGTCGAAGCCGCCGGCTGCGGCGTACTCGGCCCCGAACGCCACCTTGATCAGCGGATCGCCGCCGAACCCGGCCAACGCCACCCCGAACACCCCGATGCCGCCGGTCAGCGCCAGCGAAACGGTCAGAGCCCGCCGCCGCTCCTCCGGCCGCGCCAGCCGCGGATACGCGAGCATCGCCACAAAGCTCGGCGCGAAGAAAGCGGCCCGCGCGATGAGCCCCCCGGTGTTGTAGCGCCCAAGGTCTTCGCCGACCAGATAGCGGCTGGCGAGCAACGTATCGAGCACGGTCAGCAGCAGGATGCCGCCGAGGCCGCCGGCAGCGCGCAGGACCTCGGTGAGGTAGCCGCTGGTTTCGGGCGCGGGGCGGGTCGTCGGGGAACCGGCCGTAGAAGCCGGACTGGCCGCCGAACTCGGAGCCGCAACCGGTCTGGCTGTCGAACCCGCAGTCCGAATCTGACCGGCAGCCATAGCCGGACTCGTCGTCGAACTCGCGGCTGCAACCGGACCGGCCGTCGAACCCGTAGTCCGAATTTGACCGGCCGCCATCGCCGGAGTGGCCGCCGAACTCGCAGCTGCAACGGGACCGGCTGTCGAACCGGCAGTCGCGGCGGGGCTGCCCGCCGAATCCCCATCCCTTGCCGGGCCGCCCGGCCGCGCCTCCTCCCGCAGCAGGATCCGCCCGACCACGGCCGCCAGTGCCCATGCCGCGGTCTGCGCGGCCATCACCGTCGTCGGCGCTACGAGCGCTGAGGCCGCCGCCGCGCCGATCGCGAGGCGCGTGGAGTGCGCCGCCAAGTAGAGCATGGTCATCGTCACGAACCGCGAAGTTCCCTGCGCGATGCCGAGGTACGAGGCGAACACGGTGTTCGCCGCCAGCGACACCCCGGTCCACGCCACGCCGCCCACCGTCACCGACGGCAGCAGTGCCGCCACCGCCGGGGACAGCACCGCGAACACCGCCGCCACGCCGGCGCCGACCAGCAGTCCGCGGCGTCGCAGGGCTCGTACCAGCGCGCCGCGCACCGGTGGCGGCGCGTCCACCGCCACCGCGAGCCGCCGGGCGTTGACGGCCTGGACCGCCATCCCCGGCACGCTGCCGATCAGGAACACCGACAGCAGCGTGCCCAGCTCCGCGTAGCCGCCGGGCCCCAGCCCGCGCGACAGCACCAGGTTGAAGCCGTACGCCAGCACGTTCCCGACACCGGTCCCAACCGCGACCAGCAACCCGGCCGACGCGGTGCGCCCCACACCCTCGGTCCGCCGCCGCTCGTCCCTCCGCCTCCCGCCGTCCTGCCGCACTCCGCCGTTTTGCCGCAACCCGCGCCGCTCGTCCTGCCGGACCCCACCGTCCTGCTGTTCCCCGCCGTCCTGCTGTTCCCCGCCGTCCTGCCGCACCTCGCCGTCCTTCTGCCCCTCGCCCCGCTCGTCCTCCTGCCCCCCGAGCCGCTCGTCCTGCACCCTGCGCCGTTCGTCCTTGGCCCTGCGGAGCATCGGATCCCTCCGGTGGTGGCCCGCGCTCGGCGGGGACTGTCGATCGGCCACGCTAGACGCCCCGCCGCCGCCAAGTCAGCCGCGTGCCGCCCGTCTGAGTGAAACCAGACCTCGAACGAACCCGGCCCGGCGTGCCGCGGCCGTGGAACCCCTGACGCGATGTCCCCGAGACGTACGCTTGAGGATCCGCTCGGCCCGCTCGTCCCCGCCCGTCACCCCCGCGTATCGCGCAGGGGTGGCGCGTCGTTGGTCAGCAGTGCACTTAGCCGTCCTGAATTGGCGCGACCCGTGGCAGCAGACCGCCGGGGGAGCGGAGGCGTTCGCGTACGAGGTGGCCCGCGGCTTCGTGGCCCGCGGCGCGTCCGTGGACTTCCTGACCTCCCGCGAACCCGGCCAGGCCCGCCGCGAGGTGCGCGACGGCATCCGGTGGCTGCGCCGGGGCGGCCGCTGGACCGTCTACCCGGCGGTCCTGGCCCGGCTGATCAGGACCCGATTATCCGGCCGCCCCTACGAATTCGTCCTGGACTGCCAGAACGGCATCCCGTTCTTCGCTCCGCTCGTCGTCTCCCGGCGCCGCACCGGCGTGGCGATCATCGTGCACCACGTCCACGACCAGCAGTTCCGCACCCACTTCAGCCGGCCGGTCGCGGCGGTGGGACGGTTCCTCGAAGGACCGCTGGCCCGCCGGGTCTACCGCCGGTGCCCGGCGGTCGCGGTATCTCAGTCCACGATGACGGCGATGCGGACCCGGCTGCGCTGGACCGGCCCGATCGAGCTGATTTATAACGGCGTGACCTGCGACGGGACCTCCTCCCCGGTTTTAGCTCCGGGAGGTAGAAACGGTGCCTCTCCGCGGCTGGTGGCGGTGGGCCGTCTCGTCCGCCACAAGCGCCTGGAACGCATCGTGAACCTGGTCGACGACCTCGCCGAAACGTGGCCCGGCATCGAGGTCCACATCGTCGGTCGCGGTCCGGAGGAACGGCGTATTCGCGAAGCCGTCGCCCGCCTCGCCAACAGCGACCGCGTGTACATCCACGGCCACCTCCCCGCCGAAGCTAAAAACGGGCTCCTCGAAACGGCCTGGCTGCACCTGTCCGCGTCCCAAGGCGAGGGCTGGGGACTGTCGGTGCTCGAAGCGGCCGCCCTCGGCGTGCCCACGGTCGCCTACGACGTCGAAGGGCTGCGCGACGCCGTCCGCGACGGCATCACCGGCTGGCTCGTCGGCCCCGGCAGCACGCTCGCCGACACCGTCTCCCGCGTGCTGAAGGAACTCGACGCCGACCCGGCGCGCGCGGCCGGGGTCCGCCAGGCGTGCCGGGACTGGGCGTCCTCGTTCGACTGGGAACGGACCCGCAGCGCGATGGCGCAGTTGGCGGTCAGGAACTCTCGTACAAGCGGCACCCGCACCACCGAGTGAGCCCACCGGGGGTGATACCGCGGAAAGACAGCCACTCTGTCCATAACGCCGCTGCGTTCTACTTCCGACAGCCATTTCAACACCCGCCCGACCGGCAGCGCGAACAGCGAAGTGCCGTAGCGGTTGGCCGGTGGCCGGCCGTGACGCCGTTCGTAGATACGGGCCGCGCGTTCGCCGCCCAGGTAGTGCCAGGGCGAGGTCTCGTGTCCGCCGAGCGGCCCGAGCCAGTTGGTGTAGCACAGGAATACCAGTCCGCCGGGGCGGGTGACCCGCAGCATCTCGTGCAGCATCCGCCGCGGATCCGGCACGTGTTCGAGCACGTTCGAGGAGAAGCAGACGTCGACCGCCCCATCGCGGACCGGCAGCGCCAAGGCGTCCCCGCACACCATGCCGACCGGCCGGACGTCGACCGACACGTAGCGGGCCCCCGCATCCTCGAAAGCCCGCTCGAAGAATCCCGGCCCACCGCCGACGTCCAGCACCCGCCGCCCGGCGAGCGGGCCGAACCGCCGCACCAGCGCCACCGAATCGGCGGCCAGCGGCAGGTAGAACGCGGCCGGATCGGCCTGCTCCCGCAGGCACGCCCGGACCAGCGCCATCGTGCGCCGCAGCGAGAAAAACCGTCCGCGGAGCCTTCCGTCCAAGTGCGCGCCGTCCGTGCCCATGCCCATCGCAGCACTCTGCCGAGGCCGGTCCGGCGGCGCGCGGCGACACGCCGCTTCGCCACCTTGCGCCAGCGCCGCCAGGGCACACGATCGGCGTAACTTGGCCGCGGGCGCCGATCCGCTCTCAGCGCTTTAGGCGAGGGAGCGGCACTTCGCCATCACGAAGGCCATCGTCACGCGGGCCACGGTCACGCAGCCCACCGTCACGCAGCCCACAGTCACGCAGGCTTCACCGTCACGAAGATCGCCGTCCCGGGGATCAGCCGCCCCCGCAGCGGCGACCACCCGCCCCACTCCTGGGTCAGTCCCGCCGGCCACTCCGGCTCGACCAGGTCCACCAGCGTCAGCCCGGCCGCCGTGATCTCCCGGATCCGGTCGCCGAGCGTCCGGTGGTGCTCGGCGTAGGTCGCGGAGCCGTGCTCGTCGAACTCGACGTACGGCCGCCGGTCGAAGTACGAGTCGCGGGCCGTCAGCCCGGCCTCGCCCGGATCGTCGGGGAACGACCAGCGGATCGGGTGCGACACCGAGAACACCCACCGGCCGCCGGGCGTCAGGACCCGCGCCGCCTCGCGCATCACCGCGGCGCTGTCCGCCACGAAGGGCACCGCGCCGAACGCCGAGCAGGCGATGTCGAACGAGCCGTCGGCGAACGGCAGCCGCGTGGCGTCGGCCTGGACCAGCGGCACCGGGGCGGCCGCCGGGCCGGCGCCGGTCGGGCTGGCGCCGGTCGGGCCACCATCAGTTGCGCTGGCGATGGCGCGGCCGGCATCCGTCGCGCCGACGTCGGACCGACCGGCACTGGCCCCGCTGACACCAGCCCCGCCGGCATCACCCCCCTCACCCTCGGCCCGCCAGCCCTCAGCCCGCCCGGCATCAATCCGCCCGGCATCGATCCGCCGCGCATGGCTCAATTGACCGAACGACAGATCGCAAGCCACCGCCCTCGCCCCCTGCGCCGCCAGCCACCGCGAGCACTGCGCCGCGCCGGCCCCGATCTCCAGCACCCGCCGGCCCGCCAGATCCGCGCCGAGCAGGCGCGCGTCGGCCTCGTCGAGCCCTTCCGGGCACCAGATGAAGCGGTCGTCGCCCAGGAACGCGCCGTGTTCGGCCTGGTAATCGTCGGCGTTGGCGTCCCACCAGCCCCGGTTCGCCCGGATCGTGGCGGAATCTGACAGGTGACGGCGGGCCACGCGGACCGTATCGTTATCTTCGGTTCCGGGGTCGCCGGCGTACTGCGGCGACTCCTCCGCCATACCGGTCGTTGCACCAGGCGTCACACCAGTCACAGTGCGGTCATCCTTCCAGCGGTAGTCGCGAGACGATCACGCAGGTTGAGACTGTATCGGGCGGGCGCCCGCCGAC
>JABFWL010000536.1 GCA_013362315.1 Catenulispora sp.
CCGGGGCTCCAAGACCGGCGTCACCGGAGCCACCATCACGACCTACCAGTTCTACTGCTACGGCGGGACCCTCAAGCTGGACCCCACCACGCCGGGCCTGGCTACCTGCACTTACACCACTCCGGGCTCTTTCAAGGTCTCGGTCAGTGTCAAGGACAGCAAGGGCAACTGGGGCTACAGCCCGGAAACCACTGTGACCGTCACCGCGCCCGGGCAAACCGCGGCGACCACGGTGGCCCGGGTGTCCGGCGACACCCGCTATGACACCGGCGTGCACGTCTCCAAGCAGCGCTGGGCCGCCGTCACCGACACCGCGCCGACGGCCGTCCACCCCGACAGCGTGGTCCTGGCCACCGGCGGCGGGTTCGCCGACGCGCTGGCCGGCGTGCCGTTCTCGGTGGCCAAGCACGGTGCCCTGCTGCTCACCGAGCCCACCGAGCTCACCCCGGCGGTGCGTGACGAGATCAAGCGCATCCTGCCCGCCGACGGCAAGCACACCGTCTACGTACTCGGCGGCACCGCGGCGCTGAGCCCCGCCGTCGTCGACACCCTGAAGAAGCTGGGCTACGACGTCCAGCGCATCTCGGGCGACACCCGCTACGGCACCGCGCTGGCGATCGCCCACGCCATGGGCGACCCCGCGCACACCGTCGTGGCCCGCGGCGACGACTTCGCCGACGCGCTGTCCGCCGGGCCGCTGGCCTCCGACCTGTTCGGGGTTTCCTCCGGCAGCACCTACATCCCGGCCGCCATCGTGCTCAGCAACAACAAGTCCCTGGACGCGGCGACCACCGCCTACCTGAAGGACCGCTACGCCGCGAACTCCGGCGGCGGCCAGTCGGTGGTCGCGGTGGGCGGCGGCGCGGCCCAGGCCCTGACCACCGTCCCAGGGTTCGACCATAAGAGCGGGGACTACACCGGCGCCACCCGCTACGAGACCGCGCGCAAGGTCGCCGACACCTTCCTGGCGGCCAAGCCCGGCGCCGCGGTCGGCGTCGCCACCGGCCTGGCCTACCCCGACGCCCTGACCGGCGGCGCGTTCATGGCCCAGATCGGCGGGCCGCTGCTGCTGACCGCCCCGAAGGCGCCGTCGGACGCGATGACCGGCGCGCTGACGCAGCGCAACGGCAAGATCGCCGACGTCTACGTCTTCGGCGGCGTCAACGCCGTCGCGCCGACGGTGTTCGACAGCATCGTGGCCACCGTGCACGGGATCGCGAAGCAGTTCTGAGGAGTACCAGCGGTCGTCGATGACGACCGGAAGTCGACTGGATGACGACCGCGGCGGGCTTGGCGCTCGCCGCACTTGTCCCGCCCGGGCGGTGCCGTGATCGATTGCGGCGCCGCCCGCGGCGGTTTAAGTTACCGGTCAGTCGCGACTAGTTCCGGAGGCCGCCGTGCCCGTGCTCCGCTCGCAGCTCGACCCCGCCTCCGACGCGGCGCGTGCCGACCGGGACGCCGTGCTCGCCGCGCTGGAGCGGATCGCCGAGCTGCATCGGAAGGTGCTGGCCGGCGGCGGGGAGAAGTACGCCGACCGGCACCGCGCCCGGGGCAAGCTCCTGGCGCGCGAACGCCTCGACCTGCTCCTGGACGAGGATGCTCCGTTTCTGGAACTGGCAGCGCTGGCTGGGGCGCACGACCCGGCCGAGTCCGTCGGCGGCGTCGCGGGGATCGGGACCGTGTGCGGTGTCGAGTGCATGATCGGCGCCAACGACCCGACGGTGAAGGGCGGCGCCGTCGGTTCCTCCGGAGTGGCGAAGCAGCTGCGGATGCTGGAGATCGCCGAGCGGAACCGGCTGCCGCTGATCTCGCTCACCGAATCCGCCGGGGCCGACCTGCCGCGGCAGGCCGAGATCTTCGTGCCCGGCGGTGCCACCTTCAAGGGCGTCTCGCGGCTGTCCGCCGCCGGGATCCCGACGCTGTCGATCGTGTTCGGCTCCTCGACCGCCGGCGGCGCGTACGTGCCGGGCATGAGCGAGTACACCGTGATGGTGAAGAACCAGGCCGCCGTCTACCTCGGCGGGCCGCCGCTGGTGAAGATGGCGATCAACGAGGACACCGACGACGAGACCCTGGGCGGCGCGGACATGCACGCCCGGGTCTCGGGCCTGGCCGACTATCTGGCCCGGGACGAGCGCGACGCGATCCGGATCGGGCGGCAGATCATCGCCGACCTGCACTGGCGCAAGGCCGGCCCGGGGCCGACGCAGAGCCCTGACGAGCCGCTGTACGACGCCGAGGACCTGCTGTCGCTGGCGCAGATGGACCTGCGCCGGCCGGTGGAGGCGCGCGAGATCCTGGCCCGGGTACTGGACGGCTCGCGGCTGTCGGAGTTCAAACCGCTGTACGGCACCACATTGGTCTGCGGCTGGGCCTCGATCCACGGTTATCCGGTCGGGGTGCTGGCCAACAACGGCATCCTGTTCTCCGAGGAGGCCAACAAGGGCGCGCACTTCATCCAGCTGGCGAACGCGCGCGACGTGCCGCTGCTGTTCGTGCAGAACATCACCGGATTCATGGTCGGCTCACGGTATGAGCGCGGCGGCATCATCAAGGACGGCAGCAAGCTGATCAACGCCGTGTCGAACTCCACGGTGCCGCACGTGACGCTGATGGTCGGCGCGTCCTATGGCGCCGGGAACTACGGCATGTCCGGGCGCGCCTTCGACCCGCGGTTCGTCTTCACCTGGCCGAACCACCGGATCGCGGTGATGGGCGGCCGGGAGTTGGCCGGGGTGATGTCGATCGTGCAGCGGCAGAAGGCCGAAAAAGCGGGACAGCCGTACGACGAGGCGGCCGACGCGCAGACCCGGGAGTTCATCGAGGCGATGGTAGACGGGCAGTCCGATGCCGTGTACTCCAGTGGGCGGCTCTGGGATGACGGCGTCATCGATCCGCGCCAGACCCGCACAGTGCTCGGGCTCGCGCTGTCCGCGATCGACTCCGCGCCGGTGGCCGGGACGCGGGCGTTCGCCCCGTTCCGGATGTAGCGCCGGCCCCAGCCGGTGTCGGTGGCGCCGGCCGGCCGCTGTGTCGTGACGGCGGTCACAGCTCCGCGACCGACTGTCCAACCTGTGAGACAGTGACGCCATGCCGACGTTGCCGACGCATCCCACCTTCTCCACGGTGCTCGTGGCCAACCGGGGCGAGATCGCCCGCCGCGTCTTCCGGACCGCCACGGCGATGGGACTGCGCACTGTCGCCGTCTACTCCGACCCGGACGCCGACGCGCCGCACGTGCACGAGGCCGACGTGGCGGTGGCCCTGGGCGGCAGCACGAGCGCCGAGTCCTACCTGGACGTGGCCAAGATCCTCGACGCCGCGCGCAAGACCGGCGCCGACGCCGTCCACCCCGGCTACGGCTTCCTGTCGGAGAACGCCGGCTTCGCCGAGGCCTGCGCCGCGGCCGGGATCACCTTCGTCGGCCCCTCGCCGGACGCGATCCGGAAGATGGGCATCAAGCACGAGGCGAAGGCCATCGCCAAGGCCGCCGGGGTGCCGACGCTGCCGGACGCGCTGCTGACCACCGACGAGCCGGAGGACTGGCGCAAGGCCGCCGACGGTGTCGGGTTCCCCCTGCTGGTGAAGGCCTCGGCCGGCGGCGGCGGCAAGGGCATGCGGCTGGTCGCGGCGATCGAAGGGCTCGAAGAAGCCGTCAACGGTGCCCGGCGGGAGGCCGCCGCGGCCTTCGGCGACGGCACGGTGTTCCTGGAGCGCTACCTGACCGCATCGCGGCACGTAGAGATCCAGGTGTTCGGCGACGCGCACGGGAACGCGGTGCACTTCGGCGAGCGCGAGTGCTCGGTGCAGCGCCGCCACCAGAAGGTGGTCGAGGAGGCGCCGTCGCCGGTGGTGGCGCCCGAGACACGGGAGCGGATGGGCGAGGTGGCGTGTGCGCTGGTGCGCGAACTCGGCTACGTCGGCGCCGGGACCGTCGAGTTCCTGTTCGACGACACCGACCAGTCCTTCTACTTCCTGGAGATGAACACCCGGCTGCAGGTCGAGCACCCGGTCACCGAGGAGATCACCGGCCGGGACCTGGTGCGGCTGCAGTTCGACGTCGCCCTCGGGCGGCCGGTCACCGGCGAGCGCGGGCAGGCCGTGTTCGGCGGGTGGCGGCCGGCGCCGCACGCGATCGAGGTCCGGCTCTACGCCGAGGACCCGGCCCGCAAGTACATCCCGTCGCCGGGCACGCTGGCCTTGTATGAGCACGCTGACGTGCCGGGCGTCCGCTACGAGGACGGTGTGCGGTCCGGCAGCGTCGTGTCGCACTACTACGACCCGATGCTGGCCAAGGTGATCGCCGCCGGCGCCACCCGCGCCGAGGCCGCGGCGAAGCTGGCGTCGGCGCTGGACGGGATGCGGATCCACGGCCTGAAGACCAACCGGGACCAGCTCGTCGCGATCCTGCGCGACCCGGACTTCCTGGCTGGAGCCACCCGCACCGACTTCCTGGACCGGCATCCGGAGCTGGCCGCGCCGGCCGACCGGGTCGACGTCACCGCACACCTGGCGGCGGCGATCGCGGTCTCCGTGCATCGGCGCAGGGCCGGCAGTGCTTCCGGGGCTTCCGGGGCTTCCGGGGCTTCCGGAAAGCAGAGTCCGACGGCTTTCGCGCCGGCCGGCTGGCGGCTGCTCCCCTACGACGGCGCGAACGCGGCGTGGACCCGGCAGGGCGTGCGCCGGGCGCCGGAGACCCCGGTGACGTACCGGCTCGACGGCTCGACGCTGTACCTGATCCACGGCGGCGCCGAATACGAGGTTTCCCTTAGCGGGCTCGGGGAGTCGTCGGTCCGGGTCACGATCGACGGCGTCGGTCTGCACTGCCGGGTGCGGGTCGCCGACGACACCGTGGTGTGGGTGGACGACAGCGCCGGCGGCCACTCGGCGTGGAAGCCGACGCCGCGGTTCCCCGACGACACCGACCCGGCCGCCGGCGCCGACGGCGCCGCCGAGGTGCCCGGGACCGTCGTGGCGGTCGCCGTCGCACCCGGTGACCGGGTCAAGGCCGGCCAGGTGTTGCTCACCATGGAGGCCATGAAGATGGAGCACCAGGTGAAGGCCGGCCGGGACGGCGTGGTCGCCTCCGTGGACTGCGCCGTGGGCCAGTTCGTCGATGCGCACCAGGTGCTGGTGACTTTGGCCTGAACTGACTTCGGCAGCTGACTTCGGCCTGAAGTGCTTCGAGCTGAACTGCCTTTGTCCTGGTGGCAGCGCCGCCGCCGGACCGCGCAGTGGGGCGAAGGTGCGGGTTATTAGTGCTGGCGTATGCGCCGAACTGGGAACAGAATCGGTGCATGCCTGCCACGCAGAGCCCTGAAACCCGGGATCCGGTGGAGTTCCACTGGCTCGGCGACATCGTGCGCGCGAACCTCGACGGCAACGCGCGCGCCACCGTCCTCGCCCACGGCGGGCAGGAGTGGACCTGGACCGAGTTCGACGCGCGGATGCGCAAGTGCGTGACCGGGATCCGCAGCGACCGGCTGCAGCGCGGCGAGCGCGTCGCCGTGCTGGCCCACAACCACCCGGTCCACCTGGAGACCCTGTTCGCCGCCTCCAACATGGGCCTGGTCTGCACCTGGATCGACGGGCGCCTGGACCGCGCGCACGTGCTGCGCGCGCTCAACGAGGCCGAGGCCCGCATCCTGTTCGTCGGCGAGGAGTTCGTGGAGCTCGTCGAGGACTTCGGCCTGGAGCTGACCACGGTGGTCAGCACCATCACCGTGGGCGGCCGCGAGGACGAGTACGAGGAGTGGCTCGAGACCCACGAGACCCATGAATCGCTGATGCGCGCCGCCCGCGAGGTCGCCGCCAGCTCCGGCCGCATGGACGACCCGGTGCTGCGGCTGTACTCCGCGGTCGGGAAGAAGGGGCCGACCCGCGGCGAGTACACCCACCGCTCGCTGCTCGCCTCCGCCTCCGACACCCTGCGCCGCAAGTCCCTCGCCCGCGGGGACGTCGAAGCCGTCGACGGCCCGCTGACCGTCCACGAGAACGCGGTGCGGGTGCTGGCGAACCTGTGGGCGGGAGCGGTGACGGTGTTGCTGCGGGAGGAGTGAGGCCCTGACCGGACCGCGGAGCTAGCGCTTGGCGCCCGCCTTCTCAGGCTTCTCGGTCCTTTCAGGCTTCTCAGTCTTCTCGGCTTTCTCAGCCCGCTCGGTGCGCTCCGCCTTCCGGCGCGCCGCCCGCGTCTCCTTCGCGTCGGCCAGCTCCTGCACTATCAGCCGCGGCTGGCCCTCCAGATTCGACAAGCCGTTCCAGGCCAGGTTCACCAGGTGCGCCGCCACCTCGGCCTTCGGCGGCTTGCGGACGTCGAGCCACCACTGGCCGGTCAGGGCCACCATGCCGACCAGCATCTGGGCGTACATCGGCGCCAGCTTCGGGTCGTAGCCGCGGCGCTTGAAGTGCACGCCGAGCAGGTCCTCGACCTGGCTGGCGATATCGGAGATCAGCGAGGCGAAGTTGCCGGTGGAGGTGGTGACCGGGGAGTCGCGGACCAGGATGCGGAAGCCGTCGGTGCTGGACTCGATGTAGTCCAGCAGCGCGAAGGCCGCCTGCTCCAGCAGCTCGCGGGCGTGCTCGCCGGTCAGGCCGCTGGTCACCATGGACAGCAGCTTGGCCATCTCGCGGTCCACGACGACGGCGTACAGCCCCTCCTTGCCGCCGAAGTGCTCATAGACCACCGGCTTGGAGACGCCGGCCTTGGTGGCGATCTCCTCCACCGAGGTGGCGTCGAAGCCGCGTTCGGCGAACAGCGCCCGGCCGATCTCGATGAGCTGCTCGCGCCGTTCCTTGCCGCTCATCCGGGTGCGGGATCCTGCCGACGGGCTCCGGGAAGTCACCACGGTAGTCTCTCAGGTCTGTCGCGACATGACGCGAGCAGGGCGTCGGCAGCGGGGCGCCCGCTGCCGACGGTGCCATGACACCGGCCTCCTGCTGGGCTCACATCGCCTGCCGGGTTCACATCGCCCGCAGTGCGATTCACCCAGCCTTGATCGCGATTCACACCGACTTCATCGCGATCCGCTCCCGGCTCGGCCAGCGCACGTCGCGCACCCAGCCCAGCTTCTCGAACACCCAGATGATCCGCGCCGAGGAGTCGATCTGGCCGCGCAGGACGCCGTGCCGGGCCGAGGTCGGGTCCGAGTGGTGCAGGTTGTGCCAGGACTCGCCCATCGACAGCACCGCGAGCCACCACACGTTGCCCGAGCGGTCCCGGGAGCGGAACGGCCGGGAGCCGACCGCGTGGCAGATCGAGTTGATCGACCAGGTGGTGTGGTGCAGCAGCGCGACCCGGACCAGCGAGCCCCAGAAGAACGCGGTCAGCACGCCCTGCCAGCTCCAGGTCACCAGGCCGCCGACGGCCGCCGGCACCAGCAGCGAGACCAGTACCAGGGCCGGGAAGGCCCGGGAGACGCGCACGATGGCGCGGTCCTTCAGCAGGTCCGGGGCGTACTGCTGCTGGTTGGTCTGCTCCTCGTTGAACAGCCAGCCGATGTGCGCGTGCCACATGCCCTTCACCAGTGCCGGGATCGTCTCGCCGTAGCGCCACGGGGAGTGCGGGTCGCCGTCGCGGTCGCTGAACCGGTGGTGCTTGCGGTGGTCGGCGACCCAGCGGATCACCGGGCCCTGGATCGCCAGCGAGCCGGCGATCGCCAGCACCACCCGCAGCGCCTTCTTGGCCTTGAAGGAAGAGTGGGTGAACAGCCGGTGGAAGCCGACCGTCACGCCGTGTCCGCTGATCGCGTACATCACCACGGCGATGATCAGGTCGGTCCAGGTCAGCCCCCAGCCCCAGAGCACCGGCACCGCCGCCGCCAGCGCGACGAAGGGCACTCCGATGAAGAAGCTGAGCGCGACGCGTTCTTTCAGGGACTGCGTTTCGCCGCCGAGCGTGCCCCGCACCGGGGCGGGCGCGGCGCTGGCGGGATTTGCCGGGGGAACAGACGTAGCTGTCATCGCGACCATGCCTTGAGGGGAAGAGCCCTGCCAAGGGTGGGCGGGGCGGGGCGGATCGGTGGATCTGTCCGCAACTTACGCTTCCGTAAGTCGGGCGACAAGGACCCGCGGCCGCGTGGCGCGGCGCATTCCCGACACTTCACGGCCCGGACCCCTCGCGGCAGCCGAAACCTCGGCGCGCGCACACCGGCGGATATGGGAAACTGGCATCGACGATCCGCCATGGGGTAATTGGCAGCCCGGCAGACTTTGGATCTGCTTGTCCAGGTTCGAGTCCTGGTGGCGGAGCAGCTTCGGGGGGTCGTCGGTCCGCCTGGCCTGGAGGCCGCCGGCCGGCCTGGGGTCCGCCGGGGCCCGGCGGCGTCGCTCGCAACCGCCTACCGGGGTCGCTACCCTCCCTAGGGAGCCGATCACCATCGTCGAGGAGTCCTCCCCATGACCGAGCCGCAGGCTCCGACCGTCATCATCCTTGCCGCCGGCGAGGGCAAGCGGATGAAGTCCGCCAAACCCAAGATGCTGCACGAGCTGTGCGGGCGCACCATGCTCGGGCACGTCGTCGCCGCCGCGCAGGAGCTGGCGCCGCAGCGGCTGGCCGTGGTCGTCGGCAAGGGCCGGGACCTGGTGGCCCCGCACGTGGAGCGGATCGCGCCGGAGGCGCTGCAGGTGGTGCAGGAGCCGCAGAACGGCACCGGGCAGGCCGCCCGGCTGGCGCTGGAGGCGCTGGCCGCGGCGGGCGGCGAGGTGCACGGCACCGTGCTGGTGCTGCTCGGCGACGGCGCCATGGTCACCGGGGCGACGCTGCGGCACCTGATCGCCGAGCACGAGCGGGCCGGCAACGTGGTCACCGACCTGACCGCGATCGTGCCGGACCCCACGGGCCTGGGCCGGGTGCTGCGCGAGCCCGACGGCACCCCCGAGGGCCGGGTCATCGGCATCGTGGAGCAGAAGGACTGCACGCCGGTGCAGGCCACCATCCCGGAGGTGAACTCCGGCATCTTCGCTTTCGACGCCAAGCTCCTGCGGGACGCCCTGGGCCGGCTGACGACGGACAACGCGCAGGGCGAGGAGCTGCTGACCGACGTGATGGCGATCGCCGTCGGCGACGGCCTGCCGGTCGGCGCCGTGGTGGCCGCCGACCACCACGAGGTGCTGGCCGCCAACGACCGCGCACAGCTGGCCGATCTGCGGCGGCTGATGAACCAGCGGATCACCCGCCGGTGGATGGTCGAGGGCGTCACCATCGTCGACCCGGCGACCACCTGGATCGACGTCCAGGTCACCTTGGAGCCGGACGTCACCGTGCGGCCCAACACCCAGCTGGAGGGCGCCACCAGCATCGCCACCGGTGCCGACGTCGGTCCGAACTGCACGCTGCGCGACACCGTGGTCGGCGCCGGCGCCCGGGTCACCAACGCCACCACCGACGGCGCCGAGATCGGCCCGGAGGCCGCCGTCGGGCCGTACACCTACCTGCGCCCCGGCACGAAGCTCGGCCGCAAGTCCAAGGCCGGCGGCTTCGTGGAGATGAAGAAGTCGACGATCGGCGACCGCACCAAGGTGCCGCACCTGGCCTACGTCGGCGACGCCACCATCGGCGCGGACTGCAACATCGGCGCCGGCGTCATCACCGCCAACTACGACGGCTACGACAAGTTCCCGACGCACATCGGCGACCACGTCTTCGTCGGCACCAACTCCACGCTCATCGCCCCGGCCCGGCTCGCCGACGGCGCCTACGTCGCGGCCGGCTCGGCCGTCACCATGCCGGTCGAACCCGGGGACCTGGCGGTGGCCCGCGGCCGGCAGCGCAACATCACCGGTTACGTGGCCCGCAAGCGGCCCGGGTCGCCGGCCGCGCTGGCCGCCGAACGAGCCGCCGGACAAGGCTTGGAGCAGGCGGGGGACCGCCCCGTGGATTCCAACGGTGAGATGAACGACACAGGTCGCGGGGCTGGCGGGCAGCAGGACCAGGTCTGAACAGCGCGGTGCATCTGACAGTATGAGATTGCTACGGCCCCTCGTCTCCTAGGAGAACCTACCGTGACCGGCCTCAAGACCACCGGTGAGAAGAAGCTGATGCTCTTCACCGGCCGCGCCTACCCCGAGCTGGCCCAGGAAGTCGCCGACGAGCTGGGGGTCGAGATCGCTCCCACCAAGGCTCACGACTTCGCCAACGGCGAGATCTACACCCGGTTCGAGGAGTCGGTGCGCGGCAGCGACGCCTTCGTGATCCAGTGCCACGCCGCGCCGATCAACCACTCCATCATGGAGCAGCTGATCATGGTGGACGCGCTCAAGCGCGCCTCGGCCAAGCGCATCACCGTCATCACCCCGTTCTACGGCTACGCCCGGCAGGACAAGAAGCACAAGGGCCGCGAGCCGATCTCGGCCCGGCTGATGGCCGACTTCTTCGCCACCGCCGGCGCCGACCGGCTGATGTCCGTGGACCTGCACACCGACCAGATCCAGGGGTACTTCGACGGCCCGGTGGACCACCTGTTCGCGCTGCCGCTGCTGGTGGACTACATCCGGGGCAAGTACGACACCTCGAAGCTGACCGTCGTCTCCCCGGACGCCGGCCGGGTCCGCACCGCCGACCGGTGGACCGACCGGCTGAACACGCCGCTGGCGATCGTGCACAAGCGCCGCGACCCGAACATCCCGAACACGGTGTCCGTGCACGAGATCGTCGGCGAGGTGAAGGGCCGGGTCTGCGTGCTGGTGGACGACATGGTCGACACCGCCGGCACCATCTGCGCGGCCGCCGAGGCGCTGTTCGAGAACGGCGCCGCCGAGGTGATCATCGCCGCCACCCACGCGGTGCTGTCCGACCCGGCGACCGACCGGCTGAAGAACTCCCGGATCAGCGAGGTGATCTTCACCAACACGCTGCCGATCCCGGAGGAGAAGCGGTTCGACAAGATGACCGTGCT
>JABFWL010000049.1 GCA_013362315.1 Catenulispora sp.
CGGCCTGGGTGCCCCGGTACCCCGCAGGCGTGCGGATGGCCGGGGCTTGAGCGAAGGACTCCTGAACGAGTACGAGAGGACCCGATTCCGGCCGCCGTCAGGCGCCCGGAATCGGCCTCGCCTCTTCAACGGTGCAGCAGCCGCCTGATCTCGCCGCCGAGGATCCCCAGGCCGTCCATCGTGAGCACGGACTCCGGGTGGAACTGCAGGCCGGTGAACGATGGTCCGCGCAGCGCGGCCGCGAGTGCCGTGCCGGGGATCGGCACGCACTCCAGGACCAGGAACTCCGGCAGGCGCGCGGCGTAGGAGTTGTAGAACGCGACCTGTTCCGCGCGCCCGAACAGGTCCAGCTCCACCTGCGTCCCCTGCATCGGCGTGGGCAGCCGCACCAGCTCCAGGCCGAGCTCGGCGGCCAGCGCCTGGTGCCCGAGGCACAGGCCGAGCGTCGGCCGGCGCAGGTCGATCAGCTGCTTGGCCAGCTCGCGGACCTTGCGGATGCGCGGCGAGGCCAGGTTCCGGGGATCGCCGGGCCCCGGCCCGAGCACCACGAGGTCGAAGCCGGCCAGGTCCGGGAGCTCGTCGTGCGCGGCCCGGGTGACCACCAGGCCCAGCGCGCGCAGCTCGACGGCGACCATCGAGGTGAACGCGTCCTCGTTGTCGATGATCAGCACGCTGCGTCCGGCCAGCGCCGGATCGACGAGCGCCGCCGGGTCGTGCTCGTTCAGCCAGAACGGCGACAACCCCTCGTTGCGCGCCGCCAGCGCCGCCGCCACCTCCGGGTCCTCCGACCAGGCGGCGGTGCGCCCCCCGGGTGTAGGTGCAGGCGCCGTCGCGGAACCCTGCTTCCGTGCGGCCGTGGGACTCGCCGCGAGGTAGTCCGCGGCCCCGTCGGCGCCGTCGGCGGTGTCGAGCCCGGGCAGAACGCCCGCCCCAGGCCCGCCGATCCTGCCGAATCCATCAACCCCGTCGATCCCCTCGATCCCGGTATTCCGCGGACCGAACCGCACCCCGAAGGCCCGCAGCACCCCCGCCGCCTTCGCGTAGGTCTCCCGCACCTCCTCGAACGGGTCCGAGCCGCGCACCAGCGTCGCGCCGACGGGCACCCGCACGGTGCCGTCGTAGTCGACGTACGCCACCCGCAGCAGCAGCGGTGCGTCCATCGTCGGGGCGCCCTGCGCGTCCCGGCCGATCAACGCCGCGACCCCCGCGTAGTAGCCGCGGCCCGCCCGCTCGTGCCGTTTGATCACCCGGAACGCGTTCCGGATCGGCGAGCCGGTCGCGGTCGGGGCGAACATGGTCGTGCGCAGGATCAGCCGCGGGTCCATCGTGGTCCGGGCCTCGATGTAGTACTCGGTGTGCGCGAGGTTCGTCATCTCCTTCAGGAACGGCCCGCGCACCCGGCCCCCGAGGTCGCCGACCTCGGCCAGCATCTTCAGCTCCTCGTCCACGACCATCGCCAGCTCGTCGCGCTCCTTGGCGTCGGCCAGGAACGCCAGCACCCGCTCGCGCGGCGCGGTCGCCGGGGACTCGCGCAGCGTGCCGCTGATCGGGTTCATCACCGCGACGCCGCCGGCCAGCGACACGTGCCGCTCCGGCGTCGCGCCGACCAGCAGCCCCTCGCCGGTGTCGACGAGGAACGTCCAGTACGCGTTGCGCTCGCTGGCCAGCAGCGCCCGGAACGCCCCGTACGCCGTCTCCCGCGCGGCGTCGCAGTGCCCGACGAAGGTGCGGCGCAGGACGAAGTTGGAGCCCTCGCCGGCGCCGATCTCCTCGTCCAGCACCCGCTTCACGGAAGCGCCGTACGCGTCGTCGTCGACGTCGAAGGCGCCGTCACGCAGAACTGGAGGCGCCGCCGCGGGCAACGCCTCCAGGGGCATTCGGGACCGGCCGGTCACCCGCAGCGCCAGCAGCGGCGCGTGGTCGTCGTGGCACTCGTCGCCGCGCTCGGTCAGCTGCCGGTAAGGGACGAGGACGAGGAGATCGCCGTCCTCCGTCGGCAGGTCGGCCAAGGCCGGGAACTGCTCGAAGGCCGCTCCGGTGAGCAGTTCGACATCCGGTTCGGAGCCGCGCCGGATCAGCGCGAACGGTCCGGAGGGGAGTCCTGCTAGCGGGTCTTGGCGGAGCTGGGTCATTGCGGTGCCTCTCTGTAGAGGCCGCTCTCTACGAGGCCCGCCCGCCCTGTCCGGAAGAACCTCCGGAAAACCAGAACCGGCCGCCTCTCAAGGCGGCCGGTTCGGAGCGTGAGTGCGCTGCTACCGGGGTCCGCCTGGGGCGGACCACCACCACTGTTGCTGGTACGAGCGCATGACCGCACAGTAGCAGCGTGCCGAGCAGGGTGTCACCGGTGCGAACGGCTCGTCTCACTCTCCGGGCCTACTAGGCTGGGCTGAAAGAGAACCACCCCAGAGACCAGAACCACCCCAGCAAGAGAACCACCCCAGCAGGAAGGGCCGGCATGGGCAAGAAGTCGAGCAGGGCGGCGAAGGCCGGCGCTGCGAGGTCCGTCGCGTCGCAGGCGGCGGACGGCGAGATCCCGGTCGTCGGCGCGCGCGAGGCGTGCCCGTGCGGGTCCGGCCGCCGCTACAAGGCCTGCCACGGCCGCGAGGCGGCCGCCGCGGCCCACCAGCAGGCCGCCGAGATCACCGCGGCCAAGCGGCCCTTCGAGGGGCTGCCGGGCGAGACCGACATCGTGGCGATGCGCGAGCTGGTCCCGGCGGCCACCGCCCCGCTGAAGCTGGCCGGCGAGCACGCCGACCGCAAGGTCACGCTGGCCACGGTGCTGCCGATGGCGGCCCCGGCCGTGCACCGCGACAGCGGCGAGATCGTGCTCGCCCTGCAGACCCTGGCCACCTCCGGCGACCCGGACCGCGACCAGGCCGACGCGCTGCTGCGCGC
>JABFWL010000588.1 GCA_013362315.1 Catenulispora sp.
GGTCACCGGCCTGGTCATCGCCCTGCTGTCCGGCGGCCACGTGCTGCTCGAAGGGGTGCCCGGCGTCGCCAAGACCCTGCTGGTGCGCTCCCTGGCGGCGGCCCTGGCCCTGGACTCCAAGCGCGTGCAGTTCACCCCGGACCTGATGCCGGGCGACGTCACCGGCTCAGCGGTCTTCGACAGCCGCACCGCGGAGTTCTCATTCCGCGAGGGACCGGTCTTCACCAACCTGCTGCTCGCCGACGAGATCAACCGCACACCCCCGAAGACTCAGGCCTCGCTTCTGGAGGCGATGGAGGAACGCCAGGTCACCGTGGACGGCCGGCCCCGGCCCCTGCCGGAGGTGTTCCTGGTGGCGGCAACGCAGAACCCGGTCGAGTTCGAGGGCACCTACCCTCTCCCCGAGGCCCAGCTGGACCGGTTCCTGCTCAAACTCGTCCTGCCGCTGCCCAGCCGCGAAGAAGAGATCAGTGTCCTGGATCGGCACGCCGCCGGCTTCGATCCCCGCGACCTCCTTGCCGCCGGTGTCAAGCCGGTCGCCGGCCCCGCCGAGCTCGCCGCCGCCCGTGCCGCCGTCCGGCAGGTGACCGTCAGCCGCGAAGTGCTCGGCTACATCGCCGACCTGGCGCGCGCCACCCGCACCGCACCGTCCCTGGCGCTGGGCGTCTCCCCGCGCGGCGCCACCGCACTGCTCAGCACCGCCCGCTCCTGGGCGTGGCTGGCCGGCCGCGCCTATGTCACTCCCGACGACGTCCAGGCACTGGCCAAGCCGACCCTGCGGCACCGGGTACGGCTGCGCGCCGAGGCAGAGATGGAGGGTGGCACTGCCGACGGGGTGCTCGACGCCGTCCTCGGCGCAGTCCCGGTGCCCCGCTAGCATGGCCCTGACCTGGCGCGCCGGCGCCCTGGCGGCCCTGGGAGCGGTACTCGTCGGCCTGCTACTGCCCTCCTGGACCGGGATCGCAGCCCTGCTCGGCGTGGTCCTGGCCGCAATCCTGCTCGACGTAGCCCTGGCCGGCCCGGTCCGCTCCCTGCAGCTCACCCGGGACGGCGACACCACGGTCCGCCTCGGCACCACCGCGCACGTGCACCTGACGGTCGCCAATCCGAGCGGCCGACGAGTCCGCGCCCTGATCCGCGACGCCTGGCCACCCTCCGCTGGCCTACAACACGCCGGCGCCCAACGGGCACCGGCCGGCAACCGCCTCGCCGACCCCACGATCATCCAGCCCCGGCACACCGTCACCATCCCCGCCGGAGAGCGCCGCCGCCTGCAGTCGACCCTGGTCCCCACCCGACGCGGCGACCGCCACGCCGAGCATGTCACCGTCCGCTCCTTCGGCCCCCTCGGTGTGGCCGCCCGCCAACGCACCCTCCACAGCCCTTGGCGCCTCCGCGTGCTGCCGCCCTTCGCCTCCCGCCGCCACCTCCCCAGCCGCCTGGCGCGCCTGCGCGAACTCGACGGCCGCACCTCCCTCCTGATCCGCGGCCAGGGCACGGAGTTCGACTCCCTGCGCGACTACACCGCCGGCGACGACATCCGCTCCATCGACTGGCGCGCCACCGCCCGCCGCCACATCGGCGACCACTACGACGTCGTCGTCCGCACCTGGCGCCCCGAGCGCGACCGCTCCATCCTGATCGTCCTCGACACTGGCCGCACCGCCGCCGGCCGCATCGGCACCGAGGAACTCGGCACCGACGGCGTCCGCCTCGACGCAGCCCTCGACGCCGCTCTCCTCCTGACCGCCCTCGCCCTCCGCGCCGGCGACCGCGTAGACCTCCTCGCCTACGACCGCCGCATCCGCACCGCGGTAACCCGCACCCCAGCCACGAGAACCCTCTCCCAACTCACCGAAGCAATGGCCACCCTGGAACCGGAGCTGGTGGAACTCGACGCCCGCGGCCTGGTGACCACCATCCGCGCCCGCGCCGCCAACCGCACCCTGATCGTCCTGCTGACCAGCCTGGACTCAGCCCCGACGACCGAAGGCCTCCTCCCGGTCATCGGCACCCTGACCAGCCGCCACGAAGTCATCGTCGCCTCCGTCGCCGACCCCCGCATCGAACAGATGGCCCGCAGCCGCACCGACGCCACCGCCATCTACGAGGCCGCCTCCGCCGAACGCGCCCGCGCCGAACGCCGCCACATCGCCGACCTACTCAGCAAACACCGGGCAACGGTCGTGGACCAGCCACCTGACAGGATCGCCCCTGCGCTGGCTGATGCGTACTTGGCGCTCAAGGCGGCGGGACGGCTGTAGCCGCCTCTGGCCGCTTTGCCGCAGGCCGGAGCCGCAGCCGCAGCCCGATCGTGTCCGCGTCGCCAAAGAGCCAGTCAAAGTCAAGGGCGACAGTCAAAGGCAAGGGCCAGTCAAAGTCAAAGGCGCCTCCGGCGGCGCCTCCGGCGAGGGCCTCGCTCTGGGAAGGGGGCCACCCCGGGACATTGGCGGCTTGCCTTTGGTCTGTGGTCCGGCTCCGGTCTTCCCGTCGCGTCGTCGCCTGACGGAATCACACCGGTCAGGGGACGTCAAGGCCGTGATTTGGGTGGGTGGTGGCGTATGCGAGCCTTGACACCGCCTGCCCGGCGCGATTGGCTTCGCCCGCCGACGCGACGGGAAGACCGGAAGCCTCGGTTGCGGGAAAAGCGAGGCGATGGCCTGGTCTTTTGGGCGCGTGGGGCTGGCCGCTGGCGGTATGAGCGTGGTGAGAGGCTCGTGGGCGGCGGGATCGGGCCGTGTGCGTCGCGCTCGCGAAGCGCTGACCTGGGCTGATGGCCGCGTCGGGCTGGCCGCTGGCGGTACGAGCCTGGTCAGCGGGCCGTGGACGGCGGGATCGGGCCGTGGGCGGCGGGCTCGCGAAGCGTGGGCCTGGGCTGATGGCCGCTTCGG
>JABFWL010000389.1 GCA_013362315.1 Catenulispora sp.
GGCCGCTGCGTCACCGGAGGACCCGCCGACCCTGAGAGCTCTCAGGTACTGCCGGGCGGCGGGTCTTCCTAGGCTGGCGGCGTGATTCGAATCAGAAGGTTGGCACGCTGGCTGGCGCTCGCGGGGACGGCCACGGTGGGCCTGGCCGCTCCGTCGGCCGCGCACGCGGCCTGGCCCGATCCGCAGCCCGCCATGTCCTGCAAGCCGTGGGTGATCCTTTCCGCGTACGGCACCGCCGAGTCGACGGACTCCGTGCATCCGTGGGGGACCACCGGCCCCAACAACACCTACATCAGGGCCATCACCAACGCCCTCGCCGACCACGGGATCGGGGTGCACACGTCCGGCTACGCCCCGGTGCCGAACCAGACGGTCGACATCCGCAACCTGCCGTATCCGGCCGGTCCCGGCTGGCCGAACCTCTTCACCAGCTATTTCGACTCGGTCGACGCGGGCCGGGCCGAACTGGTGAAGGAGGTGCGCTGGTACGCCGACAACTGCGCGGGCGGCACCAAGCTGGTGCTCGTGGGGTACTCGCAGGGCGCGCACGTCGTCAAGAGGGCGCTGGCCGACCCCGGCCTGCAGTCGGCCGGATACGTGATCAGCGGCGTGGTCAACATCGCCGACCCGTCGCGCTACAACAACACCAGCGGCTTCACCGACCCGAGCGACATGACGACGCTCGACAAGAGCTGGAACCGCACGACTCCCGCTGCCGCCGACGGCGGCCTGATGGGCCGCATCGCCGTGCCGCCGATGTTCTCCCAGGGGCTGATCGACCGCCGGTACTTCGACGTCTGCCGGATCGACGACATGGTCTGCAACCGGCCTGGCGCACCGAACGGAGACGACCTCCTCAGCCTGTTCGGCCAAAGCCTGGGCGACGGCAGTCACACCTCGTACCGCGAGAGTGACGCGCAAAGCACCGCCTCGGACGTCGCCGGCAGGATGGTGTCCCAGGCGCTCGGCCCGATCACCGCCCCGCCGGACCCCAACGACTACTCGTGCACCCAGCACGGCGACACCGACTCGCTGGGCGCGGCGGCGATCCGGGCCGCGTGCGCCGTACAGACCGCGGGCACCTGGTACACCTGGGGCGGCGGCCACTCGGTGTATCCGCCGCAGGCCACCTACGGCACCGTCGACCCCTCGGACCCGCAACGCAGCGCCAACGACCCGATCCACAAGGGCTTCGACTGCTCCGGGTTCATGCGGTACGTGTACTACATCGCCGCGGGGTACGACATCATCGGCGACCGGACGGCCGACGCCAACTTCAAGGCGCCGTGGTCCGTGCGCATCGACAAGTCGCAGGGCATCCTCGGCCTCATGCCGGGTGACATCGTGTTCTTCGGCAGCCCGAGCTACGCTCACCACACCGCCCTCTACCTGGGGGCCGGCAAGATCGTCGAAGCCCGGCAGTCCAACGAGCTGATCCGGGTCTCGGACCTGTTCAGCCACAGCGACTACGCCGGCGCGATCCGCGTCAGCGGCGCCGGAGGCGGCGGCGGACCCAACTCCACCTGGGGCACCGGGGTCCGGACGCACACCTCGGCCTCCGTCGGCGCCCCGGTCTACACCACGCTGCCCGGGCCGACCGGCATCCGGATCGACTGCCAGGTGCACGCCGAGTCCGTGACCGCCGAGGGCTACACCAACGACGTGTGGTCGCATCTGCCGGACCTCGGCGGCAGCTGGATCTCCAACATCTACGTGCGCGGGCCGGCGTGGCTGCCGGGGATCCCCGCGTGCGACGGGACCGGCCCGTCGACCGGCTCGCAGTCCACCTGGGGGACGAACGTCCGGGTGCACTCGATCGCGTCGGTGGGTTCGCCGGTCGTGGCCACCCTGTCCGGACCCACCTCGGTGGACGTCAAGTGCCAGGAGCACGCCGAGTCGGTGACCGCCGAGGGCATCACCAACGACGCCTGGTCCTACCTGCCCGCGTACAGCGGCTACGTCTCCAACATCTACATGAAGGGGCCGGCCTGGCTGGACGGCGTCCCGACCTGTGACGGCGGCACCGCGAGCGGCGGAGCGAACCACACCACCTGGGGCACGAACGTCAACCTGCACACCGGCCCCTCCGCCGGGTCCGCGGTGGCGGGCGTCCTGCCCGGTCCGAGTTCGGTCCGGATCGACTGCCAGACCCACGGCCAGTCGATCACCGCCGACGGCTACACCAACGACGCCTGGTCGCACCTGCCGGACAGCAACGCCTGGATCTCCAACATCTACGTGAACGGAGCCGCCTGGCTGGCGGACGTCCCGGCGTGCGACGGCTCGACCGGCGGCGGCACCCAGAACTCGCCGGATCAGCGGCAGGTGTGGGCCACGAACGTCAACGTGCGGCAGGAGACGTCGGCCGACTCGCCGCTGGTGACCACGATCCCGGCGCCGACGACGGTCAGCATCAAGTGCCAGTGGCACGGGACGCCGGTCACCGACCAGGGGTACACCAACGACGGCTGGTCGTACCTGCCGGACTACCACGGCTGGATCAGCAACATCTACATCAAGGGCGCGGCGTGGCTGGACGGGATCCCCGAATGCACCGCACCGCCGCACTCCAGCTGACGAGCCGGCCGGTTGACCGGCTGATGCGGGCCAGTTGATCCAGTCAACCGGTCTGGGTCTGCTGATCGGGCGCCGTCGGTCCTGCCACGCCGGGCAGGACCGCCGGCGCCGGCGGCTTTCTCAGACCCCGAACTGCCGGGCGTACTCGAGCACCGATTTGGTGAACTCGGCGGCGCCCGGCGGCACGCCCTGGGCCTGGGTGACCGACTTGGTGCTGGTGTCGTACGCGGCGACGGTGAGCGCTGCCAGATCGCCGGGCACCTTCCGCTTGATGAACTCCTCATCCAGCCAGCACAGGTATTGGCCGGCGGCCATGATGGCGTCTTCGGGGTTCATGAAGTCGGCGCCCGGCTTCGGGGCCCAGGCGGTGAAGACTCGCGGAGTCCAGCCGGCGATGCCGTAGGAGTCGGTCGCCGGGCTGGAGAACCTCGGGTTGAAATCGCTCTCCACTTTCAGCACGGCCGCGACCATGGCCGGCGTCACCTCCGGTGTCGGACAGGCGTGGGCCGCACGGCTGATGACGTCGCGGTACTGGGCCGGGACCGCCGCGTCGGCGCGCAGTTCGCCGGGGGTGAGCGCCGGACCGGACCCTGGAGTGGAATTCGAACTGGACCCCGCGCTGCCGGTCGCGCCACTGACCGTGCCGGTTCGCGGCGACGAAGCCGCGCTCTTGTCCGGCGAGCCCGATCTGAGGCCGAGCACCGCCGCCACGACCGCGACGACCGCGAGCGCCGCCGCCACCGTCACCGCCGGAATCAGTACTGTGCGGCGCATCGATTCCGCGGCCGGCGCCGCCGCGCTGCCGGGGTCCGCGAAGCCGTCGGCGCCGCCGATGCGCTCGGCCAGGCTCCGCGCCGTGAAGGCACTGCGCCGGGCGTGATCCGGGGCGAGGCAGTCCTTGATCAGCGAACGCCAGGGCTCTGCGATGCGCTCATCGAGCAGCAGCCCCTCGCCGGTGTGGGCGTAGGCCTGCGCGCTCATCGCCCGGGCGTGCGGCGAGGCGCCGGCGAACGGGTGCCGGCCGGCGGCGAGCACCTGGTGCGCCAGGATCCCGAAGGCCCAGATGTCCGCGGTGGGACGCAGCGCGACGCCCTGATCGCCGACCTGCTCGGACCACCATTCCGGCGGCAGGTAGTCCGAGGAGCCGATCCGGGGCGCGTAGGCGTGCGTGCCGTCGAGTTCGGTGGTCACGCCGAAGTCCGCCAGCCGCGCGCCGCCGTCGGCCATCATCAGGACGTTGCCGGGCTTCACGTCGCCGTGGACCCAGCCCGCTTCGTGCATGAAGGCCAGCGCCGAGCAGACCTCCGCCAGGATCCGCGCACCGTCGCCGGGGTCGATGCCGTCGTGCAGCAGCTGTCGGAGATTGCTGACGCCGCGCTCCATGACCAGCACCGTCGCGCCGTCGACGGCGGCGTCGCGGGCTTCGGCGGTCTCCACTGCCAGCGTGCGGATCAGTGTCGGATGCTCGATGCTCGCGCTGAACCGGCGCTCGCGGTCGACGACCTCGGCGAGCAGGGCGCGCCGCCCCGGGGTGCCGATCGAGGGCGGCAGGAACTTGAGCGCCACCTCGGCCGGATCGCCGTCGATGCCCGCCTGCTCGACGGTTTCCCCGAGATAGACGCTGCCCCAGCTGCCCGAGCCCAGGTAGCCGGTGACGCGCCAGCGGCCGACCACGAAGCCGTCCGGTACGGCGACGGGGCGCGGCGGTCCGCTCTCTGCTGATCCGCCCCCCGTTGATTCACCCGCCGCTGATTCACCCGCCGCTGGTTCACCCGCCGTCGATTCAGCTGCCGCCGACTCGCCTGTTGCCGACTCGCTCGCCGCCGAGTCGCCGGTGCTCCCCGCGTCGGCCATCGTCACTGTCCCGCCCGCCGGGACGGCAGCATCCGCAGGTGCTCGTCCCGCACCAGGTCGAAGCGCAGCGCCAGAGCGACGATCGCCTCGCGCTTCCAGTCCATGCGCAGGTCGCCGTCCGTCCCCTCGCGCTCGCGGACCCGCAGTTTCGTCGTGGCCAGATAGTCGATGTGGTAGTTCACCGCCGACTTCGTCAGGTCCGCGCAGGACGGCAGCGGCCGCAGCCGGTCCACGACCTCCCCGGCGTTCGGGATCGCCACCGCGGACGCCGCGCGCAGCCGCGGCTCGCACAGGGCCAGCAGCACCAGGAAGTACTTCGCCGTCGGGTCCAGGGAGAACGGCAGCACGGTGCGCTCCCCGGCCCCGGCCGCCCGCGCCCCGGCGGACCCGTCCACATACGAATGCTGAGGCGCGTAGACGGTGAAGCCCGCGAAGCCGTCGGCCACCGGCAGCACCACGCGGGAGATCTCGAACGGGATGGGCGCCCCGATCCGGCCCGGCGCCACCTTGACGTGCTCCCCGGCTCCTTCGAGGTTCTCCACGACGTAGGTGGTGGTGCGGCTGAAGTTGGTGATCCGCCAGTGGTCGTCCACGGCGGCCAGCTCCCCGGCCTGCCGGGACACGCCGTCGCCGGCGAGCTCCAGGCCGACCGGCGCGCCCGGCGCGCCCCGGCCGAAGGTCAGCACGTCGCCGGGGCCCAGGCGCAGCAGGCCGGACGCGCGTGAGCGCGCGTCGGAGGGTTGGACGAGCACAGTGTCCATGACGAAAGGTCTCTCATAGGTGGCTCCAGGCTCCACGTCCCCCGATGGAGGTGGATGCCCGCGAGATACCTCACGACCTTATGTCCCGCCGGGTCGGCCGGGCAAAGGGCTTGCCAGGCACCGCCCACCGGGTGCCGGCTACCGCGCGGGCACTGTGCGGATACAGTGGGCGCGGTCTTCGGCGAGGGGGTTCAGCGCACCATGGATTTCTGCCCGCACTGCGGCAACGAGCTGCCGATCATCGGCGGCGGGGCGTTCTGCACGAACTGCGGCGGCCGGGTGGTCGGCGCGCGGCCGGATCGGGCGCACGACGACACCGTGACGCTGCCCGCGCTCCGCCCCGCGCCCGGCGAGCCGCACCCCCGGACGATGACCCAGATCATGCCCGCGGTCGCCGCGCAGGTCCCGGAGGCCGGATACGATCCGGCGCCGCTGCCGCCCCGGGTGAGCCGGAGCGTGGTCCTGGCCGTGGGCGTGGCCGTCGTCGCGGTGGCCGTGGTCGCCGTCTCGCTGGTCACGCTCGACGGCGGGAAGAAGACGCCGGCGGCCCAGGTGCCACCGGGCCAGACCGAGGTCGTCGTCACGCCGACGGGCGCCGGCACCACCGCGGCGTCGGCGAACGACGAGGCCGTGGACCCGAACAGCACCTCCGCGACTTCGGCGTCGTCCAGCACCTCCGCGGGGCCGCCGCCCGGTCCGGTCACCGGCGTCGGCAGCGGACGCTGCGTGGACATCCCCGGCGGCAATCCCGTCGACGGTACCCAGCTGGTGCTGTTCAGCTGCAACAACACAGCCGCCCAGTCCTGGACCTACGTCGGCGGCACCGTGCAGGCCATGGGCAAGTGCCTGGACGTCCGCGGCGCGCGCAGCCAGGACCTCGCTCCCATCCAGATCTCGACCTGCAACGGCTCCGCCGGTCAGCGGTGGCAGTACGACCCGGGAACCGGCGAACTCCGGACCCTGGGAAAGTGCCTGGACGCCGCCGGCGCCGGCACCGGCGACCACACTCCGCTCATCCTCTACACCTGCCATCAGGCCGACAACCAGAGATGGCATCTGGCGCCGTGAATCTGTTGCGCGGCCGCCCGCGCCCTCGCCCCGGCCGCCATGTAACTTTCACAGCCCGCAGTGAGCCTTCCATGTCGTTCAATGTTTCGAAACCTCAGGCCATTGACACCCCTTGGTTCCTCTGACACCTTCGCCGAAATCCCCCTATCGGATCCGATCTGATATTCAATCGGACGTCACGTAAAGGTGATATCGGCTATGGGTGAAAGCGGGCAGGGGATCACGCGGCGGGCGGGACTGCAGGGCTCTGTGGCAGCCGGTTTGGCGGCGGCGCTGCCGTTCCGGGCCTCGGCCGCCGCGTCCGGCGTCACGGCGGAAATCGATGTGGCGAAGACCGGCGAGCCGATCTCCCCGTTTCTTTACGGCGCCTTTTCCGAACATATCCAAGGCTTCATCTACAGCGCGCTGTGGGCGGAAGTCCTCAGCGACCGGAAGTTCTACTACGCCGTCGACAATCAGGACCCGTCGACGCGCAAGTGGCGGCCGCTCGCGCAGCCGGAAACCGTGACGATGGAAACGGCGGCGCCCTACGTCGGCGAGCATTCGCCGCAGGTGGCGCTCTCGCCGTGGGAGCAGCGCGGCATCGGGCAGGGCGGCCTGGCGCTCGCGGCCAAGGACCACGTCGGCCGGATCGTCGTGGCCGGCGACCCCGGAGCCCATGTCACCGTGACGTTGTCGTGGGGGAGCGGGCAGAGCCAGCGTGTCGTCGTGCCGGTGCGGCGGCAGTGGACGACCGTGCCGCTACGGTTCACCTGCCGGGCGGCGACCACGGACGGCCGGCTGGAGATCTCGGCCACCGGAACCGGGAGTCTCAAGATCGGTGCCGTGTCGTTGATGGCCGCGGACAACGTGCACGGCTTCCGGAAGGACACGATCGCGCTGTTCCGCGCGCTGGACTCCGGGATGTGGCGTTTCCCGGGTGGCAACTTCACCTCCGGGCACGACTGGAAGGACGCGGTCGGGGACCCCGACCGGCGCCCGCCCAAGTGGGACCACGTCTGGAACTACCCGCAGTCCAACGACATCGGCACCGACGAGTTCCTGACGCTGTGCCGCCTGATCCAGGTCGAGCCGTATCTGTGCGTCAACAGCGGCTTCGGCTCGGCTCGCGAGGCGGCAGAGCTCGTCGAGTACGTCAACGGCGACGCCGGCACCGCGATGGGCCGGGTCCGGGCCGACCACGGGCATCCGGAGCCCTACAAGGTCAAGTACTGGAACATCGGAAACGAGATGTTCGGGTTCTGGCAGCTGGGATACATGACGCCGTCGCAGTACGTGGTCAAGCACACGCTCTTCGCCAACGCGATGAGGAAGGCGGACCCCTCCATCACCCTGGTGGCGGTCGGCGCGTCCCCGGCGAGCCTGACCATCCACAGCGAGCCGTTCTACATCGACCCGGACACCCGGAAGATCGTCCATCCCAGCCCGGTCATCGTCGAATACGGCTCCGCGGTCGACTGGAACCACCGGCTGATGAAGGACGCCTGGGGCACCTTCGACATGATCTCCGAGCACACCTACGGCGACCCGCACCGCTACGACCTGACCACCGGGCAGCGGGTCGAGGTCACCGAGTCGGTCCTGGACTCGGTGCGCCGCGGAGCGAACTACATCCACGCCATCCGCGAGGACTGGGAGCTGTACAAGAAGGACTTCCCGCTGGAGCGGGACGGCGTCAAGATGGCCCTGGACGAGTGGGCCTACTTCGTGGGCGGGATGCGCGGCGTGCTGGCCGTCAGCCTGATGCTCCATGAGATGTTCCGGAACACCGACTTCATCGTCATGGGCGCCTACACGACGGGGATGAGCTGGCTGTCGTACAACGCCACCGACTCGATCTACAGCGAACAGGGATTGCTGTTCATGCTCTACCGGAAGCACTTCGGCACGATACCGATCGAGATCTCCGGGAACTCCCCGCAGCCCGCCCCGAAGTGGCCGGCCGGCGGCGACCAGCCGAGCGTGACCTCCGGCAGCCCCACCTATCCGCTCGACATGTCGGCCGCCTTGAGCGCCGACCGCAAGACGCTGACCATTGCGGTGATCAACGCGACTGCCGACGTCCAGAGCGCCGACATCAGCCTCGCCGGCTTCGCCCCCCGCAGCCGCGGCCGGTTGTGGCGCTTGACCGGACCGAACCTGGACTCCAGCAACCACGTGGGGCAGCCGCCGCAGGTAACCCTGACGGAGGAAGAGTTCGCCACCGGGCAGAGCCAATGGTCGGTGCAGCCGTACAGCGTCGAACTACGGGCTTATTCGCGGTGAGCCGGGCTGGCGTTCGGAGCGCACCGATGAGCGGGCGCGGTCGACCGGGCCGTCCCCAGCCGCCGACCCCCCGCGCACGCGCTCGGAGCCGGCGGCACCTCAGTCCGGGCTACGGCACCAGAACGATCTTTCCGCTGGTGTGGCCCTCCAGGATGTGGCGATGCGCGGCGGCCGCTTCCCGCAGCGGGTAGCTGGCGGCGACCAGCACGGTGAGCCGACCCGCCGCGGCGGCCTCGGTGAGCTGCAGGCGCGCGGCGGCGCGGATGTCCGTGCCGGGTTCCGCACCCGGCGCGCCGCCGAGGAGCCGGATCCCGGCTTCGGCGCCGCGGGCGAAGGAGACGATGGTGGCGATGCGCGCGCGGTCCGGCACCAGCTCCAGGGACACGTCCAGCGCTTCGTCGGTGCCGACCAGGTCGGCCGCCGCGTCGACGCCGTCCGGCGCCGCCGCGCGGACCCGCTCGGCCAGGCCGGGACCGTAGGCGATCGGGATCACTCCCAGCTCGCGAAGCAGGTCGTGCTTGGCCGGGCTCGCCGTGCCCAGGACGGTGGCGCCGCGCCCCACCGCCAGCTGTACCGCTAGCAGGCCGACCCCGCCGGCGGCGCCGTGGAAGAGCACTGTTTCGCCCTTGCTCACCCCGAGCGCTTCGAGGACGTGCGCCGCGGTGGCGCCCGCGGCCAGCAACCCGGCGGCCTGCTCCCACGACAGCGCGGCGGGCTTGGGCACCACCGCCGAGGCCGGGGCGAGGAGTTCGGCGGCGTACGCGCCGGGCACCCGATACGCGATCACCTCATCGCCCACCCGGATCGGACCCGCCGGGCCGACGGCGTCGGCACCCACCGCGGTCACCACGCCGGCCGCCTCGCCGCCGAGCCGCAGCGGCAGCAGCGCCGGATCGGTTCCGAAAGCGCCGCTGTACACCTTGTGATCGAAGGGGTTCACGCCCGCGGCGCGGACCGCGATGGCCACCTGCCCCGGTCCGGGCTCCGGGACGGATTCGTCGATCACCGACAGGACCTCGGGGCCGCCGTACGCGCCCGCCACCACTGTTTCGCTCATGCCGGTGGCAACCGGCTGTCCGGAGAGCTCATTCCCGCAACGGACGGTTGCTTCAGCAGGCGATGCACCAGTTCGAATCCGGACTAGGATCACCTCAGCATTCTCTGCTGCGCGACCTTACTGACCCGCCACTCTGGGAGATCTGCACTATGAGCGTGGCAACCGATGCGGCGGAGCCGACCCCGAACGGACCGGGCGAGGTCTTCGTCGGCCGCGTGCGCGAATCCGATCAGCTCGCGGGCTGTGCGGCGAAGGCGCGGGACGGCGAGGCGTGGCTGGCCGTCGTCGAGGGCGAGGCCGGGATCGGCAAGAGTGCCTTGGCGCGGCGGCTGGCGGCGTCGCTGGCCGACTTCACGGTGCTGTGGGCCACCGGCGACGCGTCGGAGACGGATGTCTCCGGGGGTGTCATCAGCCAACTGATACGGCGGGTGGACCACGACCTGGCGGCGCCGTTTCCGTTGCTGACGCAGGAGGGCGCGGGCGCGGCGTCGGCGAACGCCATCGGCGGGCAGCTGCTTCTGCTGCTGGGCGTGCTGCAGGAGTCCAGGGGTCCGGTCGCGATCGTCGTCGACGACGTGCACTGGGCCGATCCGTTGTCCCTGCAGGTGCTGGGATTCGTCCTGCGCCGGCTCTGGGCCGACCGGGTGCTGACCGTCCTGCTGACGCGGTCCGACGCGGAAAGCACCGTCGGGACGCTGGACCGGCTGGTCCGGTCGCTGGAGCGGGCGGTGCGGGTCCAGGTCGGCGGGCTCGGCGAGGACGAGGTGGCGCAGGTCGCCCGGCGGCTGCTCGATGTGCGGCTGGCGCCCGGACTGGTCGAGCGGCTGCACAGCTACACCAAGGGCCATCCCCTGTACCTGCGGACGGTTCTGACCGAGGTGCCGGTCCAGACGCTGCGTGACGAGACGGCGCAGCGGTGGCCGGCGCCCCGCACGCTCCGGGTGAGCATCAGAACCGTGCTGGACCAGCTGCCCGCGGACTCCGTCGCGCTGCTGGAGGCGATGGCGGTGCTGGCCGGCCGGCTTCCGCTGGCGACCGTCGCGCGGGTCGCCGGGGTGGCCGATCCGGCCGGCGCGCTCGGCCCGGCGCTGGCGGCCGGGCTGGCCCAGTGGTGGCCGACCGAATCGCAAAGCCCTGTCGCCCTGGTCCACGCCCTGCAACGGGACGCCGTCTACGACGCGATCGAGCCCGGCCGCCGCCGCGCCCTGCACCTTGCCGCGGCCGGCGTGGTGGGCACCGGGGCGGCGTGGGCGCACCGGGTCGCGGCCGCCGTCGCCGCCGA
>JABFWL010000346.1 GCA_013362315.1 Catenulispora sp.
GCGCTGCAGCAGCGAGTACTCCATCTGGGCCGAGGCGATCGGGGCGCGGGAGAAGTCGGCGGACTGCCAGGTGGCGGCGCGCGCCAGCTGCCAGCCGGTGTAGTTGCACACGCCGACGTAGCGGGCCTTGCCGGAAGCCACCGCGGTGTCCAGCGCGGCCAGGGTCTCCTCCAGCGGGGTGGCGGCGTCGTAGGCGTGCAGCTGCCACAGGTCGATGTAGTCGGTGCCCAGCCGCTTGAGCGAGGCGTCCAGGGCGTTGAGCAGGTGCCGCCGGGAGGCGTCGAAGCGGCGCGGGCCGAACGGGACGCTGACCGCCTTGGTGGCGATCACGACGTCGGCGCGGATGCCCTCGACCATGCGGCCGACGATGTACTCGGCCTCGCCGTCGCCGTAGACGTCGGCGGTGTCGATCAGGGTGCCCCCGGCGTCCAGGAACGTTTTGAGCTGGTCGGCGGCCTCGTGCTCGTCGGTGTCCCGCCCCCAGGTCATCGTGCCCAGCCCCAGCCGGGACACGCGTAGCCCCGTCCGCCCCAGGTGTCGCTGCTCCATAACAGGTGACGCTATCGGTTTGCGGGGACATCGCGGGACATCGCGGCGGCGTCGCGGGCGCGGCGGCACTGCGACGGCAGTGTGGCGGCACTGCGCCTGCACTGTGGCGGCACTGTCGCGATGATTGCTACTGGGCAGTAATATCGGCGGCGACAGGCGATGAGCAAGCAGGCGGGGCCGACCGGACGGAAGTGCACGATGAAGCTCGGCGTGAACATGGGGTACTGGGGCGCGGGCAACGACGCGGAGAACCTGGACGTGGCCAAGGAGGCCGACCGCCTGGGCTACACGGTCTGCTGGGCGGCCGAGGCCTACGGCAGCGACGCGGCGACCGTCCTGACCTGGATCGCCGCCCACACCCAGCGGATGGACGTGGGCTCGGCCGTGTTCCAGATCCCGGCCCGGACCCCGGCCATGACCGCGATGACCGCCGCCACCTTGGACACCCTGTCCGGCGGCCGCTTCCGCCTGGGCCTGGGCGTCTCCGGCCCGCAGGTCTCCGAGGGCTGGCACGGCGTGCCCTTCGCCGCCCCGCTGGGTCGCACCCGCGAGTACGTGGCCATCGTCCGCAAGGCCCTGACCCGGGAGCGGCTGACGTTCGAGGGCAAGCACTACCGCCTGCCGCTGCCCGACGGCCCCGGCAAGCCGGTGAAGCTGACCGTGCACCCGGTGCGGGAGACGATCCCGGTGTATCTGGCCGCGATCGGCCCGAAGAACCTGGAGCTGACCGGCGAGATCGCCGACGGCTGGCTGCCGGTGTTCTTCAGCCCCGAGCACGCCGGGGAGCACCTGGAGCACATCAAGGCGGGGCGGGCGAAGGCCGGCAAGACGGGGCTGGAGGGCTTCGACATCGCCCCGACCGTTCCGACCGTGATCGGCGACGATGTACAGCTCTGCGCCGACCTGGTCCGCTGGTACGCCGCGCTCTACATCGGCGGGATGGGGAGCAAGGAGCAGAACTTCTACAACCAGCTCGCCTGTCGCATGGGCTATGAGAAGGAAGCTGACGAGGTCCAGGAGAAGTACCTCGCCAAGGACTATGCCGGGGCGGCGGCCGCGGTGCCGTTCGAGTTCATCGACCGGACCAGCCTGATCGGGCCGAAGGAGCGGATCGCCGAGCGGATGGTGGCTTATAAGGAGGCTGGGGTCACGACGCTCAGCGTGGCCGCGGCGTTCGGGGATCTGGAGACGCGGTATGGGATCGTCCGTACCGCGGTGGAGGCTGCTGAGATGGCTGGGATCGGCTGAGAGAGCGGGGCGTGAACCGCTTCACCCCCTCAGTACCCGCCAGCCTGGATCCGTAGAAACACTGAGATTACGCCCCCAGCCTGCGTACAGTGTTGATATGGCCGCTGCCCGCCCCGAATCACCGCGGACGGCGGGCGCCACCGTCTACAGCCGCGACACCGAGCTGGCCGCCGTGCGGGGACTCCTCGCCGCACCCGACGCCGGGGCCAGAGCGCTGGTGCTGATCGGCGAGGCGGGGATCGGGAAGACCACGCTGTGGACGGCCGGCGTCGAGGCGGCGCGGGCCGGCGGGTGGACGGTGCTCACCGCGCGAGGTGCGCCGGAGGAGAGCGGCCTGTCCTTCGCAGGGCTCATGGATCTCATGGAGCCGCTGCCGGACAGCACCCTGGCCGAGTTGCCGGAGATCCAGCGCGCCGCCGTCCAGGCCGCGTTGCTGCGGGCCGCGCCGAGTACGTCGATCGGTCCGCTGGAGGTCGGCGCCGGGACGCTCGCGGTGCTGCGGCGGCTGTGCCGGGAGCGGCCGGTGCTGGTGGCCATCGACGACCTGCAGTGGCTGGACGAGCCCACCACCGACGCGCTGTGGTTCGCTGTGCGGCGCCTGGGATCGGCGGCGCTGCGGATCCTGGCCGCCTACCGCACGGCCGGTGTGGCCGACGACGAGTCGTATGTCCGCAAGTACATCGCCGCCGACGACATTCCGCTGGAATCGGTGGAGCGGCTGCGGATCGGGCCGCTGGGGTCGGAGCACATCAGGAAGCTGATCAGCGATCGCTTCCCCGCTGAGCTGCCGGCCGGGGCCGCCGACCGGATCGCCGAGCAGACCGGCGGGAATCCGTTCTGGGCGCTGGAGGTCGGAGCCGCGCTGGCCGCGGAGCCCGGCGCCGGGCGCAGCCGGGCGGTCGCCGCCTCCGAGCTGCCGATCCCGGCCTCGCTGTCGGCGCTGGTGCGGCGCCGGCTGGGGAGCCTGGAGCCGGAGGTGCACCAGGTGCTGCTCACCGTGGCGATGCTCGACCAGCCGAGTATCGCGCTGACCCGGCGGGTGCTGGCGCCGGCGGTGGCCGAGCCGGACGCCGCCATCGACCGGGCGG
>JABFWL010000347.1 GCA_013362315.1 Catenulispora sp.
GACCACGTCGGCCTCGGCGGCGGTCTCGGACAGGAAGATGTCGGAGACCATCAGGAAGTCCAGTGCCCGCAGCCGCTCCAGCACCCGGTCGCGGTCCGGGGCGGAGACGACGATGTTCGAGCCCAGGACGAGCATCGTCCGTACCCCGCCAGGCGTGCCGAGCCGGTCGAGCATCTCCATCGCGGATCTCCCCGGACCGGGCAGCTCGCCGGGGTCGACGCCCCACACCGCGGCGACGTGGGCTCGCGCGGCCGGATCGTCGATACGCCGGTACCCGGGGAGCTGGTCGCACTTCTGGCCGTGCTCGCGGCCGCCCTGCCCGTTGCCCTGGCCGGTGAGCGTCCCGTAGCCGGAAAACGGCCTGCCGGGCAGCCCGAGCGCCAGTGCCAGATTGATGTAGGCCTGCGCCGTGTCCGTCCCGCTGCTGTGCTGTTCCGCGCCGCGGGCGGTGAGCACCATCGCGGACCGCGCGGTGCCGAGCAGCCGGACGGCCTCCCGCAACTGCGCCACTCCCACGCCGGTGATCCGCTCCACCCGGTCGGGCCAGTAGGCGCCCGCGGCGTCGCGGACCTGCTCGAACCCCGTGGTGCGGTCGGCGACGTAGTCCGCGTCGACATACCCCTCGCGCAGCGCGATGTGCAGCATCCCGTTGGCGAGGGCCAGGTCGGTGCCGGGTGCGGGCTGCAGGTGCAGCGTGCTGCCGCGCGCGGTGGCCGAGCGGCGCGGGTCCACGACGATATGCGCGGCGCCGGCGGCGCGGCCGGCGTCGAAGTACTGCATCGCCGGCGGCATGGTGTCGGCCGGATTGCTGCCGACCAGCAGAACAGCCTGCGCCCCGGCGATGTCGGCGAGCGGGAACGGCAGTCCCCGGTCCACGCCGAACGCCCGGTTGCCGGCGGTCGCCGCCGACGCCATGCAGAATCGCCCGTTGTAGTCGATGTTCGACGTACGCAGCGCGACGCGGGCGAACTTGCCGAGCTGGTATGCCTTTTCGTTGGTGAGCCCGCCGCCGCCGAAGCAGCCGACGCTGTCCAGACCGTGGGTTTCCTGACTGCGCCGGATGGCGGTGACGATCCGGTCGAGCACCTCCGGCCACGACGCCGCGCGCAGCGGGCTGCCGCGGTCGGCGGGATCCGAGCGGACCAGCGGCGTGGTGAGCCGGTCGGGATGGTCGAGCAGTTCGGCCGCGCTCCAGCCCTTCGAACACAAGCCACCGCGGTTGGTGGGGAAGTGCGACGGCTCGATCGACGGCGGACGCGGGCCGGCCGGCCCCATCCGCACGCCGCACTGCAGCGAGCAGTACGGGCAGTGGGTCAGCACACTGCCACGCTCGGCCGTGCCGCTCGACATCCCCATGCCCGCAATGATCGGCGCCGGCCGTTACCATCCGATATCAGGGCTGTTACGCACTGCTGGCGCTACGGCGCACCATCGTCAGCGAGGGCTTTTATGGTTTCCGCAGCACCGGGGCTGGTATTGCCGCGCGTCACTCCAGCGCGGTTACCGACTCCTTCACCGTGACTCCGCCTCGTCCGGCGGCCAGCAGTGCCGCGGCGAGGTCGAGGATGCGCGGCACCGCCCTCGGCGCGGGAATACCTGCTTCGTGGATGTTCGAGATCAGGTTGCGGTCGGCGTCGGTATGGCCGGGCCGTGGCCGATACGCCAGATAGGCCGACAGGCTCTCGGCGGTGGCCAGGCCAGGGCGTTCGCCGATGAGCAGGACGGTGATTCGCGGATCCAGCAGCTCGCCGAGGTCGTTGAGGACCCCGACCCGGCACTGGTGGATCGCGATCGGGCGGCCCACCCGCCAGCCGCGGGCCGCGGCCCCGGCCAGCAGCCCGGGGAGCATCATCGGGACCTGGCGGTGGACCGCCGTGGCGGACAGGCCGTCGCCGACGGCGACTTGGAAGTCGGCGCCCGGCGGGCAGCGTTCGGCGATGGTCGCCCGCGCCGCCGGGGCCAGACGGCGTCCCAGATCCGGGCGCCGCAGATAGTCCGTTCGCGACGTCGCCGTCGTGGTGGCGGGGACCATGTCCAGGGCGGCCAGATCCGGGCGGTCGAGATCCAGCGCGTCGGCCACGGCGTCGCGCGCCGCGGCGTGGTCGGCACGCAGGGCCAGCAGGCTCGCGGTCCGGTAAGACGTTCCGGCGCGGCCGACGAACAGGCGTGCCGGGGTCGCGCGGCGCAGCCATGCGGCGTCGATGGCGTCGTGGGTGTCGCCGGCGTCGCGGGCGTCGCCGGCACCGATGACATCGCCAGTGCCACCGCCGTCGCGCGGTCGCCGTCTCGGCTCATGACCGGTCGCGTCGGCTTCCTGCTCTCCCGCCGCCATCAGCCGACCCCGCCGGGAATCAGCGCTCGTAGCGAGCTGCCGTCCACCGCATCGGCGAACTCCGCGACCGTCGTCGGCCACTGCGCTGCCGCTTGGTCGTACCATCGCGCGAACGCCGGCGCCGGTCCCAGCCCCAACAGCCTCCGTACCCCGGCGACGTCGTGGTAGCTCGTGCTCTGATAATTGAGCATCACGTCGTCTCCGGCCGGGACCCCCATGACGAACGTGCATCCGGCGGCGGCCAGGAGCATCAAGAGGTTGTCGTTGCTGTTCTGGTCGGCGCCGGTGTGGTTGGTGTAGCAGACGTCGACGCCCATCGGCAGGCCCATCAGCTTGCCGACGAAGTGGTCCTCCAGCCCGGCCCGGGCGATCTGCACGGAGTCGGCCAGGTACTCCGGCCCGATGAAGCCGACCACCGAGTTGACCAGGAACGGGTCGAACAGCCGGGCCACCGCCTGCGCCCGCGCTTCCAGGGTCAGCTGGTCCACGCCGTGGTGGGTGTCGGCCGACAGGGCACTGCCCTGCCCGGTCTCGAAATACGTGACCTGTGTCCCGGTGAAGTCCCCGGGCCGCTCGGCGTGGTGCGCGAGCACGGCTGCCCGGCCCTCGGCCAGCAGGTCCAGCGTGATGCCGAACGAGGTGTTCGCGTCCTGTGTACCGGCCACCGACTGGAACAGCAGGTCGATCGGGGCGCCGGCCCGGAGCGCCGCCAACTGGGTCGTGATGTGCGCCAGTACGCACGCCTGGGTCGGCACCCCGAGTTCGCCGATGAGCGTGTGCAGCGCGTGCAGCACAGCGCCGACCACGGGCACCGACTCAGTAGCCGGATTCACCCCGATCATCGCGTCGCCGCAGCCGAAGGCCAGACCGTCCAGTGCCGACAGCACGATGCCCTGGACGCTGTCGGTCGGGTGGTTCGGCTGGATCCGGACGCCCAGCACGCCCGGCTCGCCCATCGCGCCCCGGCAGCGCGTGACGCGCCGCAGCGGTGCCGCGGCCACCATCAGGTCCAGGTTGCTCATCAGCTTCGCGCAGGCCGCGGCCACCTCCGGCGGGATGGCGGCGGCCAGCCCGCCGGCCCAGCGCTGCGCGAAGCCCGGGTGCAGCACCACTTCCCGCAGCTCGCCGACCGTGAGAGCGCTGATCTCGGCGAAGCGCTCCGGGTCGGCCGGGGCGGAGACCGCGTCGGTGACGGCGTCGGCGACGACCGGTTCGGCGACGATCTCGCCGAGCCGGACGTCGGCCAGCGCGAGCTTGGCGGCCACCCGTTCCCGCTCGTCCCGGGCCGCGATCCCGGCCAGCCGGTCGCCGGACTTCTCCTCGTTGGCCTTGGCCAGCAGTTCGGTGAGGGTGGCGAACGTGAACCGCTCGCCACGCAGCGTGCTTCGGTATGCCATGACGCGTCTGTGCCTTCCCTGACTATCCGGCCGGCACCGGTTCCGGGACGCGCTCGCCCGCCTCGGCCAGCGCGGTGCTGCCGATCAGTGCGAACCGCTCACGGTCGCGAACCTTCAGGACCGCGGCCGTCACCCCGCCCAGCACGCCGGTGCCGAGCACCACGTAGGGGGTCAGCGTGTAGACCGGGCTGTCCGCCGCGGCGCCCGCGGCGAAACTCAGGTGTGAGAACAGCAGGAAGACCACGTAGATCATGCCCCCGGCGCCCACCAGCGGTGCCAGCAGGGTGCGCCACCAGGAGGCGGTCTCAGGGTGCTGTTTGGCTACGTGGAAGTACCAGACCACGGCCAGCGAGCACACCGCCTGCACGATGAGGATCGCCATCGTGCCCATGATGGCCAACAGCCCGAACTGGTAGACGTAGGCGACGTCCGGGGCGTCCTTGGTCGGGTGCTGGAACAGGAAGAAGTAGCCGGTGATGGCCACCGTCACCAGACTCTGGACGATCGAGGCCACGTGCGGCGACTTGTGCTTGTCGTGGCTGCGACCCAGCGGCGCGATCGAGCCGTGCAGACCTTCGCGGCCCAGCGCGTACAGATAGCGCGAGGCCGAGTTGTGGAACGCGAGCGCGCAGGCGAAGGAGCCGGTGACGGTCAGGACCATGTACGTGGTCTTGGCCCAGTGGCCGACGTAGTGCTCAGTGATGCCGTAGAAGAGGTCGAAGGGGCTGGTGCCGCCCGCGACCTCTACGGACTGGTGTATTCCGTTGCCGGCGATCGTCATCCAGGTGACGAAGGTGTAGAGCAGGCCGAGGGCGACGACGACGATCAGGGTGGCGCGGGGGATGATCCGCGTCGGGTTGCGTGACTCCTCACCGTAGACGGCCGTGGTCTCGAAGCCCACCCAGGACCAGAACGCGAAGAACAGCCCGATCGCCACGCTGCCCCCGGCCACCGCCGTGAAGCCCTTCGAGGGGCTGAGCGCACTGACGACCAGGCCGTCGGGCCCACCGCCGTGCACCAGCACCGCGCCGCCGAGCAGCAGCAGGATCAGCACCTCGGAGACCAGGAACACGCCCAGCACCTTGCCGGACAGCGAGATGTCGAAATAGCCCAGCGCCGCGATGACCGCGATGCCGAGCAGCGCGTAGACGATCCAGCTCCAGTGAATGCCGGCGAAGGCTTCCATGTCGGTCTTGAAGAAGGAGGCGAAGATGCCGATCAAGGAGGCCTCGAACACCACATAGGCCAGCGTCGCCATCAGGCCGGTGGCCAGGCCGGCGATCCGGCCCAGGCCCCGGGTCACGAACCCGTAGAAGGCTCCGGTGGCCGTGATGTGGCGGGCCATGGCCGAGTAGCCGATCGTGAAGATCACCAGCACGATCGTGGCGAACAGGAATCCGGCCGGGGCCCCGACGCCGTTGCCGGACCCGATCGCGATCGGCACGTTCCCGGTCATCGCCGTGATCGGGGCGGCGGTGGCCAGCACGGTGAACACCACACCGGCCATCCCCAGCGCCCCGGGGCGCAGCCGGTTCTTCCCGGAAGCAGCCGTCTCCGGGCCCGGGACGATGTCTGCCGAGCCGGCTCCGGACTGTGTCGTTGCTGCCGCTTCAGTCTCTGCCATTGCTCATCCCCAGTCGACGATATGGCCTGCGGAAGCCACATAGTCGGAGCGACAACCACGTGATTCGGTGTCCATGAGGTTGCCGCCCAGTTAAAGATCAACATCACCGCCCGCTGACCACGATCTCCAGGACGGGACGCATGACATCGATGCCGGCGAGTGAGTCGTGGGTGATTCAGTGGTGAAGGGTTCCACAGCTCCGGTCGGCCATGCCCTTCTGCCACTCGGTCATCGGTGGATCGACTGCCATTGCGTTCGGGCCGTCGTAAACCTGCGGCAGCGAGATGCCGATCGTCTGCGTCCCCCAGAATCGCTCGACGCGGACCTGGATGGGGAACGGACCGGTGGTCACGGCGGCGCAATCGGTAACGCGGTAGGCGACGGCCACTTTCTTGGTCTGCCCCGGACGCAGGTCGAACGGCGGCTCGGTCCCGTGGACGCCGGCGGAACGCAGTTCCGGGTCGCTTGGGCTGAGCAGCCGCAGCCCCGGGCCGTCCTGGCCGACGCGTACCACCCGGACAGTGCTCCAGCCTGTGTTCTGTACCGCGACCTCCTGCATGATGATCTTCGGGTTTGTCAGGGCGGCGCCTGCGGTGCCGGTGTCGTCCGAGCGTGCGAGCTGTGCCAGGACGACGCCGGAGTAGTTGACCACGAGGCTTACTCCGAGGACGACGGCCACCGCCGAGACCGCGATGGCCGCGCGCTTGCGTTGCTTGCCGCCGAGCGCCCCGGCCCGCGGGTCGAGCTGCGCCCAGACCTCGTCACGCACCAGCTGTTCCATCTCTGCCCCCTGATGACGTCGCTCGGCATTGCCGCCATGGCTTGTCCTCGCTTGGGATCGCGGCCGCGACGGTATGGACCGTCGATGGCGTGGACCGTCGATGGCGTGGCTCCTCAACGGCGCGGCTCTGCGACGGCGTATCGACAATGTAGCAATGTCTCGCTACATTGACCAGCGTGTCAGCGTCCTTGATAGCGAGCGCCGTTCTGGCGATCGGCCTGCTCCTGGCGATCACGGCGCGCGCCGTGATCGGCGTCGTGCCGCGGCGGCGGGTGGAGGAGTTCGCCCGCCTGCACCGGCTGCCGGTGACCGTCGCCAACGGGAACCAGATCATCGTGTACCGGGCGACCACGAGGCGGTGGCGGGCCGTCGGGTTCGCTGCCGGCGTGCTGATCCCGGCGGCCGTCACCGGGTCCGCTCTCCTCAGCTTCCCGTGGGCGCTGGCCGGCTGGTTCGCCGGGGCCGCCGTGGCCGAACTCCGCGTCGCGCACCTGGACCGGGATCCTGGCTTGCGGGCGTCGGCTTCGCTGACGCCGCGGCGGACGGCCGAATATCTGCCGCGTGCCGGACGCTGGGCCGTGCCCGGCGCGATGGCCTGCTGCGTAGCGACCGCGGTCCTGTGCGCCGCTTGCCATGGCGCCCACCCGGCAGGAGACCTGGGAGATGTCGGACTGTGGACCGCGCTCGGCCTCGGGGCCGGCGCCGTGGCTCTGGCGGCGCAACGCCACATCCTGCGCCGCCCGCAACCGGTGGCGAGCCCTGACCGCCTGGCCGCCGACGACGCGATACGCTCGCGCTCCATGCATGTCCTCGCCGCCTCCGGGATGGTGCTGGCCGGCCTGTGCGTCAGCGCCCAACTCGGCGCGGCCGCCATCCTGCCTCCCGACCACACGGCGACCGCCGTCCACGCGCTGCTCGGTGTCGTCGTCCCCTTCCTGGGCCGGCTGCTCGCCTACTGGCCGTCCCGGCCCACCAGCCCGGAACCGGCATGATCGTCGAACTCGACGACGCCAGCCCGGTCCCGCCCTACGAGCAGATCCGCGCGCAGGTGGCCGCCATGATCGGCTCGGGCGTCCTGCCGTCGGGCACCCGCCTGCCCCCGATCCGTCAACTGGCCGGCGATCTGGGCCTGGCGGTGAACACCGTCGCGCGCGCTTACCGGGAACTGGAGACCGGTGGCCTGGTCACCAGCCGCGTGCGCACCGGCACGGTGGTGGCGCCCCGCGTCCCCGGCACCCCCGACGACCGCACCGCCGCCGACACCCGCCGGCTGCTCACCGAGGCGGCGCGCGCCTTCGCGGCTACCACCCGGCGCCTGGGCATCGCCGACTACGACGCGCTCGCCGCGGTGACGGCGGAGTTGGCGGCGGAGCCGCCGGACTGACGAGTGCGAAAGAGAGGGCGCGCTACTTCCGGATTCTGGTGGTGGGGCAGGACGGTGGGTAGCAGGCCCTTCGGGTGCTGATCAGGGCACGTAGAGGACCTTCACCTTGAACTGCGGATGCACTGCACCGAAGCCCTGGAGTTTCGCCGCCAGCACCTTGTCCGAGACGACGATGCGGACCGGGGCCTTGTTCGACGTGATGATGTGTTCCAGAATCTTCAGGCTGGCCTTGGCCTGCGGCGACCACTCGCCCTTGGCCGGCAGACCGGTCAGGCCGTAGAGGTCGGTGGTGCGGTTGATCTGGCTGCTGACAGCGTGCAGGTCGCGGTTGGCGAGGCCGGCCAGCAGGGACATGTTGAGGTTCAGGATGCCGGACGGCGATGAGGCGACGATTGTCGGTACGCCGTCGGAGTAGACGCCGAGGCGCTGTTGGGCCCGCAGTTGGTGGCCGTAGTCGGCGACGAAGGTGTGGCGGCCGGTCCACAGCTGCGCCCAGGTGGAGTCGGTGCCGGGCTGGAACCGCGGCCAGTTGATGTAGGCCGGGGCGAAGGCCACCGCGCCAGCGGCGAGGGCGGCGGTGACGGCGGCGATCGCGTTCTCGGCCTGGCGGACCGGCCACGGTTTGCGGGTGCGCCGGGTCCGGCGCCGCGGCGTCATAGCGGCCCTGGCAACCTTTGCAGTCTTCGCAACCTTCGCCGTCTGCGCAGCCTTCGCGGCCTCTGCGGTTCGTGTGGCCTTCGGGCGTGCCTTGGGCCACAGGTTCGTCAGGCCGCCGAGGCCGACGAGGGACATCAGGACCAGGCCGTTGAGCGACTTCTCGACGTAGTAACGGGTCGAGCTGTGGCCGACGAGGTCGATTTCGAGGGCGATCTGGACGGCGCCGGTCGCTGCCAGCGCGGCGAGCGCGGCCTTGGCGTGGGGGAGCCGGCGGGTCGCCGGGTTCGCCAGCGCGATGGCCGCGGCCACGCTGACGGTCAGGATTACGTGCCAGGGCAAGGCGATGATGAAGCCGTCGGTGTGGAATCGCGTGCCGATGTTGAGTCCGGAGACAGCCATGAACGGCGCGGCTACGAGCACTGCGACGCCCAGTGTCCCGAGTGCGAAGGCGAGTTTGCCGCGAATGCGTGCCTTAAAGAACCTTCTGCGATAGACGACGAGTGCGGCCACCAGAACGAGAGTGATGTGCGGCAGTAGTAGCGGGTGGCCGAAAACCACGGCCAGGAATGCGCTGCCGGCCAACAGCGCCTGTTCCCAGACGTTCCGCGGTGGCCGCAGGATTACGGCCATACCGGCGACCAGGAACACGCAGGCCAAGACGACACTGTCGAAGCCCTGCCACACGTAGCTGAGGAAGTACCCGGTAGAGAGGAACGCCCCCACGCCCGCGGTGACGAACACCGACGGGAGCCGCAGCCGATCCGCCATCATCGGGCCCACCATCCGCTTGGCAGCCCACGCGGTCGCCAGCACCAGCAGCCCGAACGAGATCAGCGTGTACCAGTAGTAGCGCACGAACTCGTGGAGCGGCGCGCCTGGCTCAGCGTCTCCGTGCGCGAAGCAATCGACGATCGCATACACCATCTGCATACCGGACGGATAGGTCCGCGCGCCCGGCAACGCCTGTGCGCTGACCCGATCGAAGTGTGCGAATGCATAGGAATGTCCGGAACGTACCACGTCGAACATCGCGAACTGCCGAAGGCGGTCGGCGAGCAGTGCCGAGTAGTCGAATTGCTTCCAGAAATCGCTGTGCAGGGTCGGCCATGCGGCGATCACCACGGCCGCAGCCCCACTGAGTATCGCGATGCCGTCCGCGGCGGCGAAGTGCATCGGCAGTCGAAACCGACGACGGGTCGCGAACGAGACGAGAACAAGAACGCTGAGAGCGAACCCGCCGACCGCCACAGGGGCCAACCCCCACGGCCAGTAGCTGATGACGAGGCCGCCGACGATGGCGGTCCCGGCAAGCAGTACGACCGCGGCCATGATCCGATCGAGGACCGTGGAGCCGTAGCGGTTGAGCGCTGCGGTGCCCAGAACGATGGCAAGAAGCGTCGCGAGGTCGAGGTGAGCGGCGTGGGCCGCGTACGCGAAGAGCCAGACTGCGGCGACGGCCGTGGTGGCCCGCGCCGGTCGGGATGCGGCGATGTGGGCCGCGCTGACGGTTCGGCGTTGGTGATGGCTGCGCCGTGGGGTCGGAGCGTTGGCGGCCGTCTCGGCTTCCGAGTCCGTTGTCACGGCCTCGGCCGCAGCGCTCTCGTCGCCGGCTTCAGGAGCTGCTTCGGTGGCGATCCGCGCCGTAGCCGTGACTTCCGACTCGATCGGGGCCTCCGACAAGCCGGCCGCGGCGGGATCCGCCGCGGCCGTGATCTGTTCGCGCACCTGTCAGGAGCCGCTGGGCGTGCCGGTGCCGGACGTGCCGGAGGCCGGGCTCGACGGGGTCGAGGTGCCACCGGTCGGGGTGGGCGACTGGCTGCCGCTCGGCGTCGGTGTCGGTGTCGGTGTCGGTGTGGGAGTCGGCGTCGGCGCTGGCGTTGTGGGCGGCGTGGTCGGCGGTGTGGGCGACCACGGGGTGGTCGGGCTCGGCGAGGTCCGGGGCGTGCTCGGCAGGGTCGAAGGCCAACTCGGGGTGGGGCTCGGCTGGGTCGACGGCCACGTCGGCCTGGGGCTCGGCGAGATCCACGGCGAGCTCGGTGCCGGGGTCGAGGGCAGGGTGCCGCTCGGCGACGTCGAGGGTTTGCCGCTCGGCGAGGTCCACGGCTGGCTGGAGCTCCAGGGTGCGGACGGCAGGCTGCTCGACGGCGTGGACGGCAGGCTGCTGCCCGGGGCGCTCGGAGTTGTGGTGCCGGTCGGCTTACCCGACGGGCTGCCGGTCGGGCGCCAGCTGCTCGGACCGCCCGTGGGGCCGGTTGTCGCGATGCATGTCGGAGCGTTCGTCGGGATGCCGGTGGGGATACCGGTCGGCAGGCCGGTGGGAACTCCGGTCGGGACTCCCGTGGGGACGCCGCCGCTGGTTGGTATGCCAGTCGGAATGCCTGTCGGTATGCCTGTCGGTATGCCTGTGGGGAGCCCAGTGGGCACTCCGGTCGGTAGGCCGGTGGGAAGGCCTGTCGGAATCCCGCTCGAACCACTAGGAGGGCAAGGACCGGTGGGGCATGTCGGGGAGCTAGTGGGCAGTCCTGTCGGAATGCCGGTGGGGAGTCCTGTGGGCACACCTGTGGGGATCCCGGTCGGGACCCCGGTTGGAATCCCAGTGGGAACCCCCGAAGGCACGCCGGTCGGAACGCCGCTGGGCACCCCGCCGCCACTCCCCACGCCGCAA
>JABFWL010000379.1 GCA_013362315.1 Catenulispora sp.
CCCGCCGGAGGTGGGACTGACGGCGCCGGCAGCCCGGCCGCGGAAGCCGCCGCCGGCGCCACCGGCGCCTGGCCCGCCTGGCCGTATCCGCCGGGCCGCTTGGACCGCAGATCGGACTCCAGCCGCTCCTGCTGGGCCAAGACGTCGTCGAGATATGTGTTGCGGCTCTGGTCGGCCACGGTGCCACCCCCTGTGTATCGGCCCAGACATCGGCCTGGACATCGGCCCGGATCTCAATCCGGATCTCGTCCGGATATCAGCCTGGACATCGGCCAGATCAGCCCGGACATCGGCGCTGCGTGTCGGCACCGTAGCAGCACTCGAGGACAATCAAGTCCACGATCAAGTCCGGATCGGCAGAGGCCAGCCGTCCCGAAGTGGCCCTGGGGCTTCCGGCCGCGGCAGGTTACGATCATGGGACATGGAGAGCCTCGACAACCCCTTCTGGGGCGACGACTGGAGCGAAGTCCGCGACCTGTTCGACAGCCTGGAGCCGGGCCACGCCTACCTGAACCACGGCAGCTTCGGCAACGCGCCGCGCACCGTGCTGCTCAACCAGGCCCAGTGGCGGGCCAGGATGGACGCCAACCCGACCCGCTTCTTCCGGCGCGAGCTGCAACCGGGGCTGCGCACCGCGAGCGCCGCCGCCGCGGAGTTCCTGGGCGCTCCGGCCGGCGACCAGGTCGCGCTGGTCGCCAACGCCACCGCCGCGATGTCGATCGCGCTGGGCTCGGTGCCGCTGACCGCCGGGGACGAGGTGCTGGTCACCGACCACGCGTATGAGACCTCGACGTTCGCCGCGCGCCGCCGTGCACGGGACGTCGGCGCCCGGGTGGTGACCGCGGCGGTGCCCTTCGAGGCCGACGCGACCGGGATCATCGCCGCGGTGCTGGCCGCGGTCACGCCGCGGACCAAGGTGGCGATGATCGACCACGTCACCTCGATGACCGCGCGCCGCTTCCCGGTCGAGGACCTGGTGCCGGCGCTGCAGGAACGCGGCGTGATCGTTGTGGTCGACGCCGCACACGCGCCCGGGATGCTGCCGATCGACCTGGCCGCGCTGAACCCCGACTTCTGGGGTGGGAACCTGCACAAGTGGGGCTATGCGCCACGGGCCGTGGCGGCATTCTGGGCCGCGCCGCGGTGGCGGCCGTTGCTGCGCAACCCGATCGTGTCGTGGGGCGAGCACCTGGAGTACCCGCATGTGCTGGAGGAGGTCGGCACCACCGACCGCACGCCGCACCTGGCCAGCCCTAACGGGATCGCGTTCCTGCGCGCGCTGGGGCCGCAGCGGGTGCGCGAGCACAACGTGAAGCTCGCCGAGTACGGGCAGGCCGCGCTTGCGGCGGCGCTGGACGTGGACCCGGCGTCCCTGCCCGGTGACCCCGGCGTGCCGATGCGCGTGGTGCCGCTGCCGGTGCCGGCCGACGATCCACGGGACGTGCAAGCCGAGATCTCCGACCGCTTGGGCGTGGAGGTGGCGGTGCCGAAGTGGAATGGACGTACCCTGCTTCGGGTTAGTGCGAACGTCTACAACGCGCCCGCTGAATACGACCGGCTGGCGGCGGAGATCCGTTCCATTCTCTAGAGGTGTGACTTCATGCAGATCGCCGTTCTCGGGACCGGGGAGGTCGGGCGCCGGCTGGCGTCGCGGTTCGTCGAGGTCGGGCACCGGGTGGTGCTCGGCTCGCGCACCGCCGACAACGCCGAGGCGCACGCCTGGGCCGGCGAGACCGGCTCGGCTCACGGCACGTTCGCCGAGGCCGCGGCCTTCGGCGAGGTGGTGGTCAACGCCACCGGCGGGCTGGTCACGAAGGCGGTGCTGGAAGCAGCCGGGGCGCAGAACCTGGCCGGCAAGGTCGTCATCGACGTGTCGAACGCGCTGGACTTCTCCAATGGCTTCCCGCCGGACGCGGTGACGTTCGACGGTGTCGGCGTCGCGGAGATGATCCAGCGCGACTTCCCGCAGGCTCGGGTCGTCAAGACGCTGAACACGATGAACAACAAGGTGATGGCGCGGCCAGACTTGGTGCCCGGCGACCACGTCGTGTTCCTGTCGGGTGACGACGCCGAGGCCAAGGCGACCACGGCCGGGCTGCTGCGGGACATGGGGTGGCGGGACGCGCAGATCCTGGACTTGGGCGGGATCTCGACGTCGCGGGCGACCGAGCAGTTCGTGATTCTGTGGGTGCATATGAATGGCGGGCTCGGGGACGGATCCGGGATGTGGAACATCGCGGTGCAGCAGGGTGCGTCCGAGGACTGAGGCTCCGAGCCGCCTCAGTGTTCGATGTTCGACGGGGCTCATGTTCGAAGCGCATCAGTGTTCGATGAGTGCAACCTTCGATGAGGCTCGGTGCTCGATGAGGCTCGGTGCTCGATGAGGCTCGGTGCTCGACAGGACTCAGGGCTCGACAGGGCCGCCGCGCCACGTCGGCATCGGGCGCGCGCCGGTCGCCACGTCGAAGGCGGCGCGCGCCTGCAGCCGGGTGGAGTCCAGCGTCGGCAGCGGCGAGACGTCGGCGGTGACCAGCAGCGGGATCTCGGTGCAGACCAGGGCGACGGCGTCGCAGCCGGCGGCGGCGAGGTTGGTGATGACGGCGCGATAGGCGGCGCGGCTGGCGTCGGTGAAGACGCCGTTGACGAGCTCTTCGAAGATGATGGTGTCCACAGTGCGCCGGTCGTCCTCGTTCGGTGCCGCGGAGTCGATACCGCGCGCGGCGAGCGCCCGCGGGTATACGGGTCCTTCCATGGTGAAGCGAGTGCCGAGGATGCCGACTTTGCGGTGGCCGCGCTCGCGGGCGGTCTCGGCGACGACTTCAGCGATGTGCAGGCCGGGCAGCGGATAGGGTTCGCCCTCGAGTTCGAAGGCCAAGTGTGCGGTGTTGTCGGGGCAGATGAAGAAGTCGGCGCCGGCGGCGGCTAGCCGGGCGGCGCTTTCCCGCAGGATGGCTCGAACGGCGTGGTAGTCCCCGGATTCCCAGTACGGCATGGAGCGGGACAGCGGGATCAGGTCCAGGGTGACGTCGGGGTGTGCGTGCGGTCCCAGGCGCGTGAAGCCCTCGCGGCAGAAGGTCTGGAACGACAGGGCGGCGCCCTCGGCGGAGTGGGCGAGGATGCCGAGGTGGCGGTGGTTCTGCATCGGAGCCTCCGGCGGTGCGGTCACGATCGAGGGACGGTGATCGCGCCATTGTGCGTCACGGCTGGGGGCGCTGCTTGATCGGGGTCTGTGTTGGGCCGAGGCCTGTGCTGGGAGGCCAGTGCTGGGAGGCCTGTGCTGGACCTGAGTGTGCGCTGGACCTGAGTCTCTGTTGGATCGAGGTCTGCGTTGGATCGAGATCAGTGATCGACGTCTGTGCGGGATTGCTGGTTGTTCGCCGACACTGCGAGGAAGTTCCGCTCGACCGGCCGGTGGGCGATGCTGGTGGCGTGCGACTCGCTAAAGGTGGCAGCGGCTGGCGGATAGTGGTGGGCGACCGGCAGACCATGACGATGGCGTTGTGGCTGCGCGACGCGGCGGGGATGACGCCGGATCTGGATCCGCCGATCCCGGCGCTGGAGCCGCCGGTGGCGGTGGTGCCGGAGCTGGTGGAGCTGGTCGATCCGCAGACCACGGCGCAGTGGACGGGGCTGTGGCTGGGCTTGTGGGAGGGCCGGCTGGAGGAGTGGTTCGCGCTGGAGATGCTGGGGCCGCCCCGTTTCGAGCTCCTGAATCGCTCCTCCAAGCTGCGCCGGCTGTTCGCCGCAGGGTTCGAGGACGCGGTGCGCTGGTCGCAGGAATACCGGCCGCTGACGGTGAACGGCCCGGGCCGGCCCGCCGGCGTGCCGGGCACGGTGGTGAAGCAGTTGGAGGGCGAGCTCGGCCGGCGGGCGCGGGACTTCGAGGTCGAGATCACTGTACTGCCGGTGGCCGGACAGCTGTCGTGGACGCCGCCCGGCGGCGCTCTGGTGGTGAGCTCCGCGCTGGTCCAGGACGAGAGCGCTTTCCGGGCTCTGCTCTATGACGTGCTGTCGAGCCTGGTCTGAGACCGGGTCGTGGCCTGAGGCAGGACGTGATCAGTTGGCAGGACACCGTCCAGGCTCGGCATCGGAGCCCGGCTACTGTGAGAATCATGACCGCCCCCGCCAAACGTCCGGGCCGCCGCCCCGGCTCGGCCGACACCCGCGGCGCGATCCTGAACGCGGCGCGCGCCGAGTTCGCCTCCCGCGGCTACGAGAAGACGACGGTCCGCGCCGTCGCCCGGGCCGCCGACGTCGACGCGGCCCTGGTCCACCACTACTTCGGTGCGAAGGAGAAGCTGTTCCTGGCGGCGCTGGACTTCCCGGTCGACCCGGCGACGGTCGTGGAGCTCGCCGCGGGCGACCCGGCCGGGGTCGGCGAGCGCCTGGCCCGGTACGTGGTGGCGCTGTGGGACCTGCCGGAGGCCCGGGAGCGGCTGCTGGCGGTCGTCCGGACGGTGTCTTCGAACGAGGACATGGCCGCCATGGTCCGCGGCTTCGCAAAGCCCCGCCTGGTGGCGCCGTTGGCGGCCCGGATCGGCGGCGCTAACGCCGAGGCACGCGTGGAGATGGCGCTGGCGCAGATCATCGGGCTCGCCGTGGCCCGGTACGTGATCCGGGTGGAGCCGATCGCCTCGCTGGGGACTGAGGAACTGGTCGGGTTGCTGGGCGGGGCTCTGCAGCGGCTGCTGGGGAGCTGATTCGGGGACGGGCGGCCGGGTGCCGGGCCGGAACCGATCAAAGGCCGAGCTTGAGGCGGATCTTGGCTCCGTCAGCGCTGCCCGGATCCCCCGGCCGCTCTGGACCGAGGGATTCGGGGCGCGGAGGCCAGGCCGGTCACTCTGGTCAGTCTCTCTGTCCAGTCCCTCCAGCCAGTCACTCCTACTGATGCTGAGCCTACTGAGCTGTCCGCTCCCGCCGGGGAATCAGCGTCGCCACCACCGCCGCGGCGGCCAGCAGCACCGCCGCGCCGAGCATCGCCCCGCCGTAGCCGGCGGCCAGCGCCGACTTGCCGGTGCCGCCGTGGGTGCCGGCGACGTGGGCGGCGATCGTGGACAGCCCCGCGAGGCCGACCGCGCCGCCGACCTGGCGGCTGGTGTTGATCAGCCCGGATGCCAGGCCGGCTTCGTGCCGGGGCATGCCGGCCGTGCCGGCGACCGCGAGCGGCGTCATGGCCAGCCCCATGCCGAAGGTGAGGAGCATCAGCGGGCCGAGGACGTCGGTGGCGTAGCCGCCGTCGGCGGGGAACCGGGACAGCCAGGCCAGCCCGGCAGCGGCCAGCACCGGTCCGGCCAGCAGCAGCGGGCGCGGGCCGACGCGCGCGAGGAGCCGGGTGGAAACGGTGGTGCCGAGCACGATCATCGCCGATCCCGGGATGAAGGAGAAGCCGGCCTTCAGGGCGTCGAAGCCGAGGACCTGCTGCAGATAGAGGCTGACGAAGAACCACATCGCGAACATGCCGGCGCCCATGAGCAGCGCGGCGGCGTCGGCCACGGCCAGCGACCGGTTCCGGAACACGCGCAGCGGCACCAGAGCGTGGGCGCTGCGGGCCTCGATCAGGACGAAGACCGCCAGCAACAGCACGCCGAGCGCGATCGGCGCCAGTACCGCCGCCGAGCCCCAGCTGTGGTCGTCGGTCGTGACGACGCCGTAGACGACGCCGGTCAGGCCCAGGGTCACGGTGATCGCGCCGGGCAGGTCCAGGGTGCGCAGGGTAGCGCCGCGGCCTCGAGTGCGGGCGATCAGCGGGACGGCGGCCAGGATCAGCGCGGCGCCGATCGGGACGTTCACGAACAGCACCCAGCGCCAGCTCACCCACTGCGTGAGCATGCCGCCGACGACGGCGCCCATCGCGCCGCCGGCCGCCATCGTGGCGCTCCAGACGCCCAGCGCCCGGGTCCGCTCGCGCGGTTCGAGGAACGTGGTCATGATCAGCGTCATGGTGGCCGGTGCCAGCACCGCGCCGGCCAGGCCCTGCACGGAGCGGGCGGCGATGAGCAGGCCCCCGGTGTCGGCCATGCCGCCGGCGAGGCTGGCGGCGGTGAAGCCGACCAGGCCGGTGAGGAACACCGGCTTGGCGCCGAACAGGTCGGCCGCGCGGCCGCCGAACAGCAGCAGGCCGGCGAAGCCGAGCGCGTAGGCGTTGACCACCCACTGCACGCTGGTGGCGGACAGCCCGAGCGAGGCGCGCATGGCCGGCACCGCCACGTTCACGATGCTGACGTCGAGCACCACCATGAACTGCGCGAGGCAGGCGATGACCAGCAACGCGGTCTTGCCGCCGACGCGGCTCGCGGCGTTCGCGACCGCGCTCGGGACTGCGCTCGGGACTGCGGCGGCCCCGGCGCTAGGGACTCCGGCCCCGGTCGCGACCGGCGACGCGGCGGCCCTGTGATCAGGTATCTGATCGTGGATCTGATCGGACACGCGATCGGCCGTCTGGGACGTCGTCTGGGACACGGATCCCTCCCTCTTCCTGGAGTCAGTTCAATCTTAGAGTCGCTCTAATGATAGACATCGTCCAGCTATTATTTGTTCCATGGAGACCGGACCCGAGCCAGGCCTGCGCGAGCGCAAGAAACAGCGCACCCGCGAGGCGATCTACGACGCCGCGATGACGTTGTTCGCCGAGCGCGGCTACGACCACGTGACCATGGCCGAGATCGCCCGCGCCGCCGACGTGGCGCCGGCGACGGTGTTCACGCACTACGCCTCGAAGGAGGACCTGGCCTACGCGCTGCGCCACGAGGTCAACGACCGCCTGCGCACCGCGATGCGGGAGCGCGCCGACGAGATCGGCGTCCTGGCCGCGGTGAAGGAGTGGATGCTCGACATGCACGCCTACTTCACGCAGACCCCCGAGATCGTGGTGCACTCCCGCACCTTCTCCCGCCTGCTGGCCGAGAACCCGGCGCTGTGGTCCCGCTCGGTCGGCTTCATGCACGAGCGGCAGCTGCTGCTGACCGAACTGCTCGCCGAGCGCTACCCCGACGCGGACCCGTTCGTGCTGGAAGCCGCGGCGGCCCAGGTGGCGGCCGCGACCCAGACCGCCGTCCACTACTACCAGCGGGACCTCGCCGAAGGGATGGACAGCGACGAGGTGTTGGCGCGCGCGGCGGTCCGGGCCGATAAGGTCTTCGAGCAGTTGGAACGCGGGTTGGCGGAGGCCTTTCAGTGATCGAGATCAGCTACCTGACCGAATCCGACCGCGCCGGCTGGGAAGCGCTGGCACGCGGCAAGGACACGTACTTCGAGGTCGCACGCAGTGACGAGGAGTACGAACGGACCTGGGGTCGCCTCCTGGACGACGACCGGATACGAGGGATCGCGGCTCGGTTGAACGGCGAGATGGTCGGCATCGCGCATTACCTGTTCCACGCCAGCGTCTGGTACTCCGGGAAGTGCTACCTGGCGGACTTGTTCGTGGATCCGGAAGTCCGGCGGCGGGGTGTCGCGACCGCGGTGATCGAATGGGTGGCCCGAGACGCCGCGGAGCAGGGCTTCCCTAGCCTGTACTGGAACACGCTGGAAGACGCCCCGGCTCGCGCCCTCTATGACAAGGTGGGCAGGTTTCACAAGGGGTTCATTCACTACAGCTACCGGCGTGACGCGAGCCAGAGCTCGACGCGGAGCTGACTCCCAGAGCTAAAAACGGGAGCCAGAAACCGGAGCTAAAAACGGGAGCTAAAAACGGGAGCTAAAAACGGGGCTGAGAGCCGGTGAAAAGACGCCGCAAGGCCTGATGGCCCGCGGCGCCGCACCGCCGTCAGGCTCCGCTCAGTGGTCCACCGCCTCCACCGCCGCGGCGATCGGCTCAAGCAGCCCGATCAGTTCGTCGAGCTCGTCCGCGCTGAGCACGTTGTACGCCGGCGCGGCCAGCTCGTCGGTCATCGCCTCGATCCGCTCCCGGGTTTCGCGGCCGGCATCGGTGAACCCGCCGGCGTCGTCGACCAGGCCGCGCCCGCGCAGCCCGTCGATGACGGCGGCCAGCTGCGGTTTGGGCAGGTGGTGGATCCGGCCGAACTCCTCGGCGCGCATCCCGAGGGCCAGGGCCATCAGGACGTGGGCTTCGGTGCCGCCGATGCCGTGGACGAGCAGGGCGGCGTTGTGGCCGTCGCCGCGGTGCTCGCGCAGCAGCGTCGCCACGTGCCAGAGCCTGGCCACCGGCTCCTCCGGCACGTCGAGCGCCCGCAGCCCGGCATACAGCACCCGGCCCTCTGTCGGTGCGCTGACGGCCGCCCGGGCAGCGAGGTCGCCGGCCCGCACCAGGTCCGGGGAGCCGGCGAGCGATCCGATCCGCTGTCGCAGCGCCTCGGCACTGCCGCGCTCGCGCACGGCGAGCGCCTCCTGCGGCGTGGTCTTGCCCCAGACCCACGGGATGTGGCGCGCCACCTCGCCGTCGGCGAAGTTGTAGAAGACCGCGTGCACCACCTCGGCCGGCGCCAGCCCGAGCGGCGCGGCCCGGCCCGCGAAGTATCCGTCCCAGTAGTTGCGCATGCCGAGGGCGAGGAAGCCCTCGTTCGGCACGTCGGAGAACGTGATGGCGCCGATCGGTTCGATGAGCTCGGACATGCGGTGGATCTTCGTCTGCGGGTGCGGCATCTCGCGTCGTCTCCTGTGGTCGTCACAGCGCCTTTGTAGGGGCCTTCCACCAAAGCTACGAACGGCACACCCCGAATCCGACACCGACACCAGACCGGCATCGGCACCCCTTCTGACAGCCGTTCTGACAGCCGTTCTGACAGCCGTTCTGACAGCCGTTCTGACACCACTGCTGACACCGACATGAGACCGGCCCCGTGCTTGACACCCGCCTGCCGCCCGCGCAAAACTCATCGCATGATGAATTTCGCGGTCGACATCCACGACCTCCGCGTCGTCCGCGGTGGCCAGACCGTCCTGCACGACGTCAGCGCGCAGGTCCCGACCGGCTCGGTCACCGGGCTGCTCGGCCCCTCCGGGTGCGGGAAGACCACGCTGATGCGCTCGGTCGTCGGCGTGCAGAAGGTCGCGAGCGGCCATGTGCGAGTGCTCGATACGGCCGCCGGGAGTGCCGCGTTGCGCAACCGCATCGGCTACGTGACGCAGGCGCCGTCCGTCTACGCCGATCTGTCGGTAATGGAGAACATGCGGTACTTCGCCGCTGTGCTGGGCGCGCCGAGCGAAGATCCGGAGCGCGTCGTGGCCGCCGTGGGGCTGGAGGGCAAGGAGTCGGCGCGCGTCGACCGCCTGTCCGGCGGGCAGCGTGCCCGGGTCTCGCTGGCCGCGGCGTTGCTGGGGGCACCGAAGGTGCTGGTCCTGGACGAGCCGACCGTGGGGCTGGACCCGGTGCTGCGGGCCGAGCTTTGGGCGCTGTTCCACCGGCTGGCCGAGGCCGACGACCCGGTGACACTGCTCATCTCCAGCCATGTCATGGACGAGGCCTCACGCTGCACCCGGCTGCTGCTGATGCGCGACGGCCGCATCCTCGCCTCCGACACGCCCGGGGCGCTGCTGGAGCGTACCGGGGCCGACGACATCGAAGGGGCCTTCCTCGCCCTGGTTGGAGCGGCGGCATGAGCCTGCGACGGACCGCCGCCACCGCGCGCCGAGTGCTGCAGCAGCTGCGCCACGATCCGCGCACCATCGCGCTGATGCTGGTCGTGCCCTGCGTCCTGATCAGCCTGCTGAAATGGGTTTTCGACTCCTCCCCGATGGTGTTCCAGTCGGTCGGGGCGGCGCTGCTGGGCATCTTCCCGTTCATCGTGATGTTCCTGGTCACCTCGGTCGGAATGCTGCGCGAGCGCACCACCGGCACGCTGGAGCGGCTGCTGACCATGCCGTTGGCCAAGGCGGACCTGCTCGGCGGCTACGCGCTCGCCTTCGGCACGGTGGCGCTGGTGCAGGCGGCGCTGGCCTCGACGCTGACCATCGGCCTGCTGGGGCTGAAGGTGGCCGGGCCGGTGTGGGCGGTGTTCCTGGTGGCGCTGCTCAACGCGCTGCTGGGGATGGCTCTGGGCCTGTTCACCAGCGCGTTCGCACGCACGGAGTTCCAGGCGGTGCAGTTCCTGCCGGCGTTCGTGCTGCCGCAGTTCCTGCTGTGCGGGCTGTTCACGCCGCGGGACCACATGCAGCCCGTTCTGCGCTGGATCTCGGACGTGATGCCGCTGTCCTACGCCGTGGACGCGATGGACAAGATCACCTCGCACGGCACGGTGACCGGCGGGCTGGTCGCCGACATGGCTATCATCGCCGGTGCCGGGGTGCTCGCGCTGGCGCTGGGCGCCGCGACGCTGCGGCGGCGGACGGACTGACCGGCCGCCGTCGATGAGCGGTCGGCGATGAGCGGTCGGCGATGAGCGGTCGGCGATGAGCGGTCGGCTGCCGGGCAAGAGCGGCCTATCGGCAGGCGCGGCCGATCGGCCGACGAGGCGAAGGGGCCGGGCGTGGACGACGGACTGCTGGTGCTGTGGGACATCGATCAGACGCTGATCGAGACGGTGGGGGTGGCGACCGGGGCGTATGCCGAGGCGGTGCGCACGACGCTCGGCCAGCAATGGCGCGGCGACATGTCCTACAACGGCCTCACCGAGCGTGCCATGGCGGCCCGGGTCCTGCGCCAGCACGGGGTCGAGCCCGAGCCGGAGCTGCTGGCCCGGCTGCTGGTCGCCGTGGAGCGGGAGCTGCTGGAGCGCGCCGAGGAGACCCGGGCACGCGGCCGCGCGCTGGCCGGAGCGCACGCGGCGCTGGCGGCGATCGCGGCCACGGCCGCGACGGGCACCCGGCAGTCGGTGCTCACCGGCAACGTCCGCAGCGTGGCGGCGAGGAAGCTCCAGGGGTTCGACCTGCA
>JABFWL010000435.1 GCA_013362315.1 Catenulispora sp.
GCCGGCCGAGGTGCCCGAGCCGCCGATGGACCCGGCGCTGGCCGCCGCCTACGCCGCGCTGGAGGAGAACGACCTCGACGGCGCCGCGCAGGCCTTCCGCAACGTGCTGGCCGCCGATCCCGGCGACAGCGAGGCGAAGCTGGCGCTGGCCCAGGTCGAGCTGATGCTCAGTACCCGGGACGTGGACGCCGACCAGGTGCGGGCCGACGCCGTGGCCAAGCCGGACGACGTGCGCGCGCAGATCGCCGCCGCCGAGATCGACCTGGCCCAGGGCTTCGTCGAGCCGGCGATCGACCGGCTGGTCGGATTCGTCGCCCGCAGCGCCGGCGCGGACCGGGACGCGGCCCGGGTGAAGCTGTTGGACTTCTTCGAGCTGCTGGGGCCGGACGACCCGCGGACCGCGATCGGCCGGCAGGCGCTGACCAGGGTGCTGTTCTGAGTCGGAACTGAGTCGGAACGGCTGACGCGCCGGTGGCACCCGACGCTGTGCCCTGATCGCCCCGCGCCCCTGATCACCAGGGCGTGGGGCGATCTCTTTACCTTTTCTTTGCCAAGTGTCACACGCCACTGACGGGTTATCAGAGCTCCGATGAGCACACCGTCGGCGCCACGAGATTTGGCCGATTATGTCCGTATTCTTCAACTACACAGGGTATCCAATAGGACGTCAGTTCCCATCGATCGGCCTCCGAGGGGCCACAATGGGGCGACCGCAGTACCTCGAACGTGTTACCGGTCGGTAACGAACCCCTTGTGCGGCGGGCGCGAGTAGAACAGGATCACTTCCGCTCGGTCTGTTCATCCGACGATCCCCGATGCGATCGCGGCGGCAGGTCCCCACCGGGTCGGCAGAGGTATGACGCTCGCTGCCGTTGTCGAAGGACCGGCTCCGCCACGGTGCCGGCTCCTCGCCGCATGCCGCGGTCCGGCGCGCGCTGGACCCGTCCCACCCGCTCGTGGAGGAGAAACGCATGAAGGACGCAATCGGCGCCCAGGTGCTGGGCGGTACCAAGTGGAAGCGCTTCGCGCTGGTCATGGTGCCGACCGTCGCCATCGCCGGCGGAGTGACCGTGATGATGGCCAACGGTGTGCTGGCCGCCTCGTTCGCGGTCTCCGGGCAGCAGTTCAAGGTCTCGGCGGAGAGCCTGCACGGCACCAACTTCGTCCAGTCCGGCGACGTGCTCCCGGCCGCCAACGGGGGACACGCGGTGGCCGTGGCCGGCATCCAGAAGGCCGAGATCACGAAGATGTGCCAGTCGGTCAACGTGCCGATCCCGCTGATCGGCGACCTGACGATCGTGCTGAGGGCCGGCGGCTCGGGCAAGGTCGAGGCCACCAACCTGGTGCTCGACACCAACCAGGTGGACGCCTCGGACGCCGTCTTCAAGGGCGTGAACATCGGCGCCTCGGCCGCTGACGTCGACGCCGCCACCAAGATCCCCGGTTGGCAGAAGCACGGCCTCGACAGCAACCACAAGCCGGTGGCCAAGGCCTACGAGGCCACCGACTTCGCGCAGGTCGTGTCCGACGCCACGCTGAACAACGTGAAGCAGACCGCTTACTCGACCACGGCCGAGACCATGTCCCTGCCGGGTCTGTCGATCTCGGCCAAGCTCGGCGGCGAAGAGTGCTTCTGAGCCGGCGTCGGGCCTGAAAGCATTTTGAGACACTCGAGGGCGGGCGCGAAGTAGGGCGCGTCCGCCCCCACACCACCAGCACGACGGCGGGAGACCCCAGTGAGCACCATGGACGCCGAGTACCCGCAGGGCCAGGTCGGACGCGAGGAGAACGCCGTCGTCCGGGGATGGCGCGCGTTCCGGATCTGGCGCCGCTCCCGGCCGTTCTGGGCCGGCCTGTGGACGCTGCTGGCCGCGCTGGAACTGTGGAGCATCCCGTTCCTGCAGCCGCTGCTGGTGCAACACAAGCTGAACATCAAGATCTCCGGCATCGCCGGCGTCTCCACGATGGCGATCACCCCGGCGCTGATCATGATGGCCGCCGCGATGTGGTTCGCGCCCAGCTACCGGATCTTCGCCGGGGTGTTCACCCTGATCTGCGCGCTGCTGTCGATGGTGGTCTCGAACTTCGGCGGCTTCCTGCTCGGCATGCTGCTCGGCGTGTTCGGCGGCGGCCTGGCCTTCTCCTGGCAGCCCCGGATGACCGAGGAGCAGATCGCCGCGCAAGCCAGAGCCGAACAGGCCTACCGGGACGCGTTGGCCGGCGACATGCCGCCCTCGGCGCGGGCGCCGCTGGGCGTGCCCGCCGACCCCGACGGGACCGGCACGGTCCAGTTCTCCGGCGCTGAGTTCGCCGGGTTCTCAGAGCTCTCGGAGTACTCGGAGTTCTCAGAGTTCCCTGAGGCCGGCCCGCAGCAGCCGGAAGGCCCGTCGAGCAAGCTCGCCGCACCGGCCGCACCTCCGGCGCCCATCAAGGGCGTCGCGGGCTACTCCGGCGCGCGGGGCGAGGTCGCCCCGTCGCTGCCGATGGCCGCCGACCCCACACCCGCCGAATCTGTGCCGGCCGCGCAGCCGCAGGACGCCGTCCCGCCGCTGCCGCGCGCCGAGGACACTCCCATGGGGGCCTGACGCCTTGAGTGCCAGCAACGCAAACGAGAGCACCACCGAGCCGGAGGCGCCGCTGCGCTCCCGTCGCGGCGGTCCGAACCAGCCGCGGGTGGTCATCCCCACGCCGCTGTTGGCGGCCGAGGCCGCCCGGCTGGTGGAGGCCGCGAGCGCCAAGCGGGTCCGGCGGGTGACCGCCTTCGGACTGCCGGCCGTGGTGCTGGCCGCCTCCGGCGTCGCTGTGCTGCCGACCGCCGCCAACGCCTCGCAGGCCGCCGGTGCGGCGGCGGCCGCGGCGTCGTCGTGCCCGGCGGG
>JABFWL010000310.1 GCA_013362315.1 Catenulispora sp.
CGGGTAGGTGCGCGGCGCGGCCGCCCGCCGGGCCGCGTCCCGCAGCAGCGCCAGCCCGGACGGGCTGGTGTCGCGGCCGAAGGCGTCCCGCGGCGACGGCGCGGCGGTGGTCAGGTGCAGGTGCAGCGCGGTCATCGGACGAACCTGAACCGGGGGACGGCGAGCAGGAAGAGCACGGTCGCGATGCCGAGCAGCACACCGGTGCCCGGCAGCACGGTCCCGAGGCCGCCGCCCCGGACCAGCACGTCCTGGTAGCCGTTGAGCGCGATGCCCTGCGGCACGAAATCGGCGATGTCCCGCATGAACTGCGGCATGAACACCCCGGGCACCATGCAGCCGCCGAGCGCGGCCAGCACCAGCACCACGACCGTACCGAGCCCGTTGACCTGGGCTTCGGTGCGGGCGAACGAGGCCAGCAGCAGGCCCAGGGCGGCGGCGCAGCAGGCCAGGGCGGCGCTGAGCGGCAGCAGCGCCAGCGGATGCGCGCCGAGCTTCATGCCGAACACCAGCCGCCCGAACGCCAGCAGCACGGCGACCTGCGCCAGCGCGACGACGAGATAGGGGGCGACCTTGCCGAGCAGCAGCTGCCAGCGCGGCATCGGCGCCGAGAGCAGCCGGCGGAACGTGCCCTCGCGCCGTTCGGCCAGGATCGAGCCGGCCATCACGGTGACGACGAAGAACACGTACATGACCGCGTAGCCGGGCACGTTCTGCTGGTAGACGGTGGGATAGCGGACCGCTTTCGAGCCGGGCGGCAAGGCGGTGGTGGCGTCGACGGTGCGCGCGGCCCGGGACAGGCCGGCGATCTCAGCGGCGACGGCCGCACGCACCGCGGGATCGGACTGGCCGGCGGCCAGGCGGTCCAGGGCGAAGCCGGTACGGGTCTCGGCACTGACGGACAGCACCACTGCGTTGATGGCGGCCTCCAGCGGGTCCACCACCTGCCGGGCGGCGGACGGGTCGACCACGTAGCGCACGCTGGGAGCCGCGCCCTGCTCGATCCGCTGCTCGAACCCGGCCGGGACCACCACGGCGAACGCGTCGGTGCCGGCCTTCACCCGGGCCTCGGCCTGCGCCTCGGTCCGGCCCGCGACCTGGAGCTCCCCGGTGCTCGACAGCGCGCCGAGCAGCGACCGCGCCGCGGCGCCGCCGTCGAGGTCGACGACGCTGACACTGATCTTGCCGGCGGCGCCGAGGTGGGAAAAGGAGCTGCCCAGGGCCAGGCTCATGACGGTGATGAACATGATCGGCGACAGGAACAGGGTGATCATGGCGCCGCGGTCGGCGAGCAGCACCCTGAGTTCCTTCTGGAGCATCGTGAACATCAGGCACCGTCCCGTACGTGGCGGCCGGTCAGGGTCAGGAACAGCGACTCCAGGTCGGGGCGGCCGAGCCGGATGCCGCCGAGGCCGATGCCGTGGTCGGCGGCGATCTGCGCCACCTCGTGCAGCGCGTCGGACATCCGGCCGGCGCGCAGCCGCAGGGTGGCCGGGCCGTCGCCGGCCGACGGCGGCAGCACCTGCAGGTCGCCGTGCCGGGCCAGCCGCGCGGCCAGGCCCTCCAAACCGTCGGGCAGCCGGGCGAGCTCGGCGCCGGTCGGCGCCCATTCGAGCAGGCCCTCGCCGAGCGGCCGCAGCAACTCCCGGTGGGTGCCCGCGGCGAGCACCCGGCCGCCGTCCACCACCACGAACCGGTCGCACAGCCGCTCCACCTCGGGCATGTAGTGGCTGGTGTAGACGACGGCCATGCCGAGTTCGTCGCGCAGCCGCAGCACCGCCTCGAAGATCTGGTTGCGGCTCTGCGCGTCCACGCCGACGGTCGGCTCGTCCATGAACAGCAGGCGCGGCCGGTGCAGCAGCGCGGCGGCGATGTTGACGCGGCGCTGCATGCCGCCGGAGTAGGCGGACACGCGGTCGTCGGCCCGGTCGGCCAGGTCCACCACGTCCAGCGCCCAGGCGATCCGCTCGCGGCGCAGCCCCGCCGGCAGCCGGTAGGCGCCGGCGAAGAAGCGCAGGTTCTGCCGGGCCGTCAGGCTCGGGTAGAGCGCGATCTCCTGCGGCACCACGCCGATCAGGCGCTTGGCCCGGCGCGGTTCGGCGGCCAGGTCGACGCCGGCCACCCGGACGGTGCCGGCGTCCGGCCGCAGCGCGCCGGTGAGCATCGCGATGCTGGTGGACTTGCCGGCGCCGTTCGGGCCCAGGAACCCGACGATCTCCCCGACGCCGACCCGCAGCGAGATCCCGTCGACCACGGTCCGGTCGCCGAACCGCTTCGTCAGCCCCTCGGCCAGCAGCACCGGCGCGTCCAGCCCGCCGTCGGGCGCCTCGGCCTGGTCCGCCGCCGCCGGTGCCTTCTCCGGTGCCGCCGGTGCCGCCGCCGTCGCTGCCGCCGACGCTTCGACCGGGGCCATCAGCCGGCCCTCGACACGACGAGCGAGAAGTAGCTGCCGCCGTAGGCGAAGCTGGAGACCAGTGCGTGTTCGACCTCTGCTACGCCGCCGCCCTGGGGCACCAGACCCGGCACGGCCGCCGGCGCCACGTCCACCGCCCACGTGCCGGGAAGGGTACCGTCGGCCAGCGCCCGCACCGCGGCGAGCAGACCGAGGCCGGCGGCCGAGCCCAGGGTTTCACCGAGCACTGATTTGGTGGCGGTGACCGGCCGCGTGGCGAGCCCGGCGGCGGCGAGCGCGCGGGCCTCGGGGCCGTCGACGGCGTCGCGGCCCATCGCGGCCGCCGCCACCATGCCGATGTCCCCGGGGCCGAGCCCGGCGGCGCGCAGCGCCTCGGTGAACGACCGGCCCCAGGCTTCCCCGTCGCCGCGCAGACCCGCCATGCCGCTGTCGTCACCGGTGATTCCGAACCCTGCGATCCGCGCCACCGGCGCGGCACCGGACTCGGCGGCGCCGGCCGCCGACTCCAGCACCACCGCGACGGCACCGGCGGTCAGCACCGTGCCGCCGCCGTGGAACGGCCGGATCCCCTTCTGGCTCAGGTATCCGGGCACCTTGACGTGTCCGGCCAGCACCGCGTCCGGGCACTCGTCGGCCACCACCACCACGATCCGGTCGGCGGCGCCGCGCCGGATCATCCGGTAGGCGTAGTGCAGGGCGTTCAGAGTGCTGGTGCCGCCGCCGCAGATGGTGGCGGTCACGCCGCGGAACCGGTGCAGGATGGCGATGTGCCCGGCCGCGGCGTTGACCACGGTGTTGGGGAAGAACCTGGGGTTCGCCCCGGCCGGGCCCTGCAGGATGACGCCCCGGTTGAACTGCTCGACCGGGGTGATCGGGGCCAGGCCGGTGGCGAAGATCAGGCCGGTCCGCTCGGCCACCCGGCGGTCCGGCTTGCCGATCAGAGCGTGCAGCTGGGCCACGGCAGCGGCGCCGAGCCGGCTCACCGGGTCCATCCGCCGCAGCACCGCCGGGTTGATACCGGCGGTGATCCGCGCCGGGTCGACGGTGCCGGCCGGCCGGACGCCGTAGTCCGGCACGTCCACCTCGCCGGTGTAGACCGGCTCGGCCGCCGCCAGCGCGGCCAGCAGCCCCGCGTGGTCGGTCGCGCCGCCGGCCAGGCCGGCGATCCCGGTGATGAACACCTCGCGGCCCTCGGCCGCGGCGAGCGCGGCCGGCGGCGTGCCGAACCCGGCCGGGTCGCGCACCACGACCGCGGCGTTGTTGCCGCCGAACGCGAAGGAGTTGGACACCACCAGGTTCACTTCGGCCGGCCGCGCGGTCTCCGGCACGATGTCGAGCCCGCTCGGCGCGGCCGCGCCGCCGGTGTTGACGGTCGGCGGGAGCATGCCGTCGCGCACCGCCAGCGCGCAGACCACGGCCTCGACCGCGCCGGCCGCGCCGAGCGTGTGCCCGATCATCGACTTGGTGGAGCTGGTCGGCGGCGGCGGGCCGAACGGCGAGAAGAGCGAGAGGATCGCCTTGGGCTCCACCGCGTCGTTGGTCGGGGTGCCGGTGCCGTGGCCGTTGATGTAGTCCACTTCGTCCGGGGTGTTGCCGGCGCTGGCGAGCGCCGCCGCCATGGCCCGCAGCGCGCCGTCGCCGCCGGGGTCGGGCGCGGTCTGGTGGTGGGCGTCGGCGGACAGGCCGTAGCCGGCGGCCTCGGCGATGACGTCGGCACCGCGCGCCGCGGCCGCGTCCGCGGTCTCCAACACCAGGAATCCGGCGCCCTCGCCGAGATTGAGCCCGGCGGAGCGGGTGTACGGCGAGCAGGGTCCGGCGTCGAGCGCGCCGAGGCTGTTGAAGCCGTTGAACGACAGACTCGCCAGCGGGTCCACCCCGCCGACCAGCACCGCGTCGGCCTCGCCGGCCCAGAGCAGTTCGAGCCCGTACCCGATCGCGACCGCGCCGGCGGCGCAGGCGTTGGACAGCAGCGAGCGGGGACCGGTCAGGTTCAGGCGTGCCGCCACGACGTCGGCCACGCTGTGGATCTCGTAGCCCTTCAGCAGCCTGATGTCAGCGCGCCGCAGACCGTCGGCCAGCCACTGCCGGTGGAAGCGTTCGATACTGCGCATACTGCCCAAGCTGCTGCCCACGACGACGCCGACCCGCTCCGGGGCGTAGCCGGCGGCGGCCAGCCCGGCGTGGCCGACGGCCTCGCCGGCCGCCGCGAGGGCCAGCGTGAGGCAGCGGTCCTGCCCGGGGACGTCCGCGATCGGCGACTGCCCGCCGACCCGGGTGCCGAGTCCGTCGGTGGGGACGGCGTCGACCGGGCCGATGCCGCTGCGGCCGGCCAGGATCGCCGCCCAGCAGGCGGCGGCGTCGGCGCCGACGGCCGAGACCATGCCGACGCCGGTGATGACGACACGCACCGCCCCTACCCGCCGATCCGCTCGGACCACGACAGCGGCACCACGACCGGAGCCGAGACGGTGCGCAGCGCGACCGCGGCACCGTCCGGGCCGGTGCCGCGCAGCGTGAGGCCGGGCACGTCGAAGGGCTTGGCCAGCAGGCCCAGGACCAGATCGTCGGCGGTGTCCACGGTCGCGAAGACTTCCCGCACCGCGCCGACGACCTGCCCGCCGGCGTGCACCGCGGTGCCGACGGCCGGGGCGGTGCCGCTCGGCGCGGTCAGGTGGATCAGCCCCTGCTCCGGATCGGGCAGGCCGGCCAGCGCCGCGGCACCGCGGAACTCGTCCTCGCGGTTCCAGCCGACCAGCCACTCCAGACCGGCCTCGCGCACCGTCAGGCCCCGCGAGTAGGCGGGGATCTGCGGGTGGCGCGCCTCGGCGCGGACCCGGGCCAGCGCCGGGGCCTGGACCGCGCCGCCGCCGAGCGCCGCCGCCTGCTCCAGCACCCAGTCGGCGGCCCCGGCCGAGCGCGGCGCGATGAGCAGATATCCGAACTCGCCGGTGCTGCCGATCCGGGCGAGCACCCCGGCACCGCCGGCGGCCAGTTCGACCGCGGTGGCGCCGTGCAGCACGAGGCTGGAGACCTCGAAGTCGACGAGCAGCGCGGCGATCCGCCAGGCTGCCGGGCCCTCGAACGCGACGGCCGTGTACGCGCCGCCGGCAGCGTCGGGGTCGAGCGCGTCGCCGGCCTCGCCTGCTTCGCCTGCTTCGCCCGCGTCGAACACAGCGACCTCGTCCAGGTCCTGCGCCGCCGTCCGCACCAGGTCGGCGAGGTCGGAGCGGGACTGGGAGACCAGCCAGCTGGCGTCGTCGAGCTCGATGTGGACGACCGCGTCCCAGACGCCGCCGTCCGGGTCCAGGATGAGGGAGTCGCGGGCGGTGTTCGGCTCGACGTACTCGCTCTCCCGGGCCAGGATCCGGCCGAGGACGAGGCCGCGCTCCAGGCCGGTGACCGAGACCAGGCCCGCAGCGGGGGCGTATACGCCGACGGTGCGGCGCAGGTGGGCGTACTGCTGGGCGACGGTGGTCTGGTCGGTCTCGTTCGTGTTCTGAGTCGAGTTCTGAATCGTGTTCTGAGTCATGATGCCGCTCCTGTCGGGACGAGTTCGGTACGCGGGGCGGGGACGAGCAGGCGGTGGGCCGCGTCGGCGTCGTCCAGGACGGTCAGCGGCCAGGCCGCGGTGCCCGGCTGCCCGGCGGGATGCCGGGTGACCAGAGCGAGGAGGACCCCTGAGGGGGTGGCGCGCAGCAGGATCTCGGCGCCGGGCCGGTCGGCGGCGACGTACAGCCACCGCCCGTCGTCCAGCCGCACGGCGAGCCGGTCGCACCAGCGCTGCCAGGGGCCGGATTTGTCCAGCAGCCAGGTCTCCCCCGGCGCGCCGGGCACCAGCGCGGCGGCCGACTTCGCCGCCGGGGTGACCCAGACGACCAGTTCGCCGTCCAGGCCGCTGTCCGGTTCGTTGCCCAGGCCGCCATCAAGGTTGTCGCCCGAGCCGCCATCCAGGCCGCCATCCAGGCCGCCATCCGGTTCGCCGGCGCCGGTCGCGCCCGGCGCCTCGGCCGTGATCCGGATGCCGTCGGCGCCGGGCTCGATCGACCACGCCAGGTCGGGCGCGACGAGGCGGCCCTCGGCGGGGTCGAAGCGCCATGCGCGCTCCGGCTCCGGGCCGCCCCAGCCCATACCGCGCCGGGGGTCCTCGCGCGGGCCGTGCCGGCCGGTCCAGAGCCCGGCGCGCCAGGCGGTGTTGCGGGCGAAAGCGCGGCTGCGTGGGAACGGCGTGGCGAGCACCGGTTTGCCCTTGTCGCGCCAGGAGATCAGCCCCCCGGCCGCCGGATCGAGCAGGATTTCCGCGCCGCCGTGCTTCAGCCGGTGCACCGGCCGGCGGGCCACCTGCGCCGGAGACCACCGGGCTGCGGCGAAGTCCCGTTCCCTGCCAGTGCTGTCAGGAATATCAGCGTTCTCATTACTGCCGGTGTTCTCAGTGCCGCTGATGGGGACGACAGGATCAGGATGCTGGCGCGGAATCAGGGTCCGCACTCGGTAGCCAGGAGCGCTCGCCGCAGACGCGCCGGGCACGACGTCGCCGGGACGCTGCGCGGTGCTGAACTCGATCCCGTACTCGGTACCGGGGACGACGTCGAGGGCGAGCAAGCTCTCGGCGATCAGGCGCGCCGACGTCGACTCGCTACCCGGACGCAGCACCCGCATGGCGAGCGACGTTCCGGGATCCCACCAGCCGGGTCCGTCGTCCGGGCCGAGCACGGCGCCGGCCGCGCCGAACTCGATGGCGTCGACCGGGAACAGGCCCCGGCCGGCGGGCACGTACTGGTCGCCGGTGAACAGCAGCCCGGACCGCAGACCACCCACCAGCATGGTCCGCAGCCGCCCGGCCGGGGCCGGGCCCTGCCAGTAGACACGCTGCCGCAGCAGGCCGCCGGTCAGCTCGGTCTCCCGCACCAGCGTCGCCTCGCCGTACCGTTCGGCCACCCGCCAGCCGCGGCCGGACGCGCGCTCCACCGGCTCGACCCGGAGTTCACGGCGCGGCGCCCGCCGCCACCCGGTGAGGTACGGCGGTCCCGGCACCGGCCAGGTCTGGGTGAGCACCGGGCCCACGTGCCGGTCGTGGTGGACGCGGACCGAGCCGTCGCCGTGGTCCAGCACGACGACGAGCGGCCCTTCGCGCAGCCGCGAGGTCGCCGCGGCCGGCGCCGCGGCGGCGGGCGGCAGCACCGGGTCGGGTCCGGGCCCGGCGCCGGTGTCCGCCTCGGCGTGCAGGATCTCGCCGGTCTCCGGTTCCAGGAGCGCCCGGAACACCAGCCCGTCCAGCACCAGCGCGGTGCGCAGCACCCGGCGGCCGGACACCGTCTCGACCCGCTCGTCCGGCGGCCGCTCGGTGTCGCCGTCGGCCTGGTAGCGCCAGCCGGCCGTCATCCGCCGGCTGGCCGGGATCAGGTGCGCGTAGTCCCGCTGCATCCGGGCGACCAGCCGCGGCAGGTGGCTGACCAGCTCGATGTTGCCGTCCTCGCCGGCCCCCGCGGGGCCGGCCAGGGCGCAGCCGAGCTGCCGGTACAGCGGCAGCGCCCGGTCGTTGACCGGGCTGACGGTCAGCCGGATCGTCCCGACGCCCAGCGGCATGAGGGCCACGAAGGCCTCGGAGAACATCCGGCCGGCCACGGCGCCGCCGCGGATCCAGGGGCTGAGGAAGAACATGTCGCCGATCACCTCCCGCGGCCCCACCACCCGGTGCCCGGTGCCGCGGAACATCCCGACGGTGCCCAGGACCTCGCCGTCCAGCTCGGCGACGAGGAAGACGACCGTGCCGCGTTCGGCCAGCTCGGTGCGGACCGTCGCGGCGTCCAGCCGGGTGGCGACGAAGTTCGGGGCGTCGCGGTGCCGGTTGTAGAGCTCGGCGATGGCTGCCGCGTCGGTGTCGGCGTACGGTCGCACGACCACGGCGTCGGCGCTCGAGGCGGTGTTCGCGGCGGTTTTGCCGGCGTTCGCAGCGGGAGTCAGTTCCCTGTGCTCCCTGTGCTCACTGGGGGCCATCGCCGCCGGCTCCGCGCTCGGTGACGACGAGCGTGCCCGCCGCCGCCAGCTCCGTACCGACACTGGCCCGGACCGTGACCGGAGTCAGGCCGCCGAACCCGCGGCCGAGCTCGGCGAACAGCCGGAGCTGGTCGCCCGGCACGACCGGCCGGCTGAACTTCATCTGCCGGATCGCGCCCAGGTAGCCCACGCGGTCCGCCGTCGGCAGGGGCTCCCCCGGCGCTCCGGCCGCACCAGAAGTCCCGGCCTCATCGGATGTCCCGGCCTCACCAGCTGTTCCAGTCGTCCACGCCGCAGCCAGGACGACTGCGGCGAGCTGCGCCATCGACTCCACGATGAGCACGCCGGGCATGATCGAGGAGTCCGGATAGTGGCCGGCGAAGTAGGGCTCCGAGACGGTCACGTTCTTCACGCCGTGGCCGCGCTGCCCGGGCTCGACGTCGAAGGCCCGGTCCAGCAGCAGCATCGGCCAGCGGTGCGGCAGCAGGGCGCGGATCCGGTCGGCGTCGAAGCTGAGCAGCCGCGGGCGTGCGAGGCCGTTCGCGGTCGCCGGCGCGCTCACGCCGAGGCCTTGACGCTCTCGGCTTCGACGCGGGGGATCTCGCCCAGCGCCTCGACCACGAAGTCCACCAGCCGGTTGACCGAGCCGAACGCGGCCCGGTCGTCGTCGGTGATGGTCACGCCGAGGTGCTCCTCGAACATGACCACGATCTCCAGGGTGTCCAGCGAGTCGAGCTCCAGCCCGCGGCCGAACAGCGGCTGGTCGTCGCCGATGTGCTCGGGTGCCACGTCCAGGTCCAGGCTCTGCACCAGCAGGGTCTTGACCCGCTGGTTGAGCGCGGCGCGCGCCCGGGCGCGGTCGAGCAGTTCGTCGTAGCCGTCGTATGCGTCGTATGCGTCGTGGCCGAGTGCCATGGCGGTACTCCCATTCCAGGTCGTGGCAGGTGGCGTGCGGATAGCGGGCGGTGTGGTGCAGGTGGCAGATGGCGGGCGGCCGGTGGCTTGCTGCAGGTCGCGCTGGAGCTAAGGGATCAGGCCGCCGTCGACGACCAGGACTTTGCCGGTGATGTAGGAGGCCGCCGGAGAGGCGAGGAACGCGACCGCGGCCGCGACCTCCTCCGGGCTGCCGGCGCGGCCCATCGGGACCGCCCCCAGCAGTTCCTCGCGGGTACGCGGCTCCATGCCGCGCAGCATGTCGGTCTCGGTGAAGCCGGGAGCGACGACGTTGACCCGGATGCCGTGCCGCGCGACCTCGCGGGCCAGACCCTTGCCGAGGGCGATCATCCCGCCCTTGCTGGCCGCGTAGTTGAGCTGGCCGGGCTGCCCGGTCACGCCGCTGGTCGAGCCGATCAGCACCAGCGAGCCGCCGGTGCGGTGCATCGCCTTGACCGACTCCCGGCAGGTGAGGAACGTTCCGGTGAGGTTGGTGTCGATGACCTTGCGCCATTTGTCCAGGCTCATCGTGGCCAGGAAGCCGTCGGCGGTGATCCCGCTGTTCGCGACCGCGACGTCCAGCCGCTTCCACTCGGCCCTGATCTGCCGGAACACCTCCCTGACCTCGCTCTCCACGCCGATGTCGGCCTGCACGGTGATGGCCCGGCGGCCGGCCGCGCGGATCCGCTCGGCCACCTCCTTGGCCGCCTCCTCGCGGGTGGCGTAGTGCACGGCCACGTCGCAGCCGGCCTCGGCCAGCGCGAGCGCGCAGGCCCGGCCGATGCCCCGGGACGCGCCGGTGACCAGCGCCACCGTTCCGGCGGGAAAGCGGGCCGCCAGCGGCGCCGGGACGGTGTCAGCGTCCGTGTTGGTTTCCGTATCAGCGTCTGTGTTGGTGCCGGTGCCGGTACCGGTATCGGTGCTTGTGCTCGTCATGCCTTCTCGACCTCCAGGTGCCGCACGAACGCATCCACCGCTATGGGGCTGTCCAACAAGGCCACCCGCGGCTTCGACGGGTGGTGCTTGGCCAGGCCGACCAGGGCCCGGGCCGGGCCGAGCGCCACATAGGGCGCCGGTTCGAACTGCTTGTCCGCGACCGCGGTCAGCAGTTCCTGCCACCGCACCGGAGCGCAGAGGGTGGCGGCGAGGTCGTCGGCCACCTCGGCCGGGTCGCGGCTGAAGACCCCGGTGGTCAGCAGCCCGACCGGCGCGCCGGCGGTCAGCCGCAGCTCGGCCACGGCGGCGCTCCAGCGCTCGGCGACCGGGGCCATCAGCCGGCTGTGGAAGGCGTGGGAGACGTCCAGCAGCCGGCTGCGGGCACCGAGCTCGGCGGCGAAGGCGTGCACCGCGTCCAGCGGGCCGGCGACCACGCACTGCCGCGGGCTGTTGTCGGCGGCCAGCTCCAGGCCGTGCCGCTCGGCCGCGGCGAGCGCGCTGTCGCGGTCGGCGCCGGTGGCGATCACCGCGCACATGCC
>JABFWL010000574.1 GCA_013362315.1 Catenulispora sp.
CCACGGGCAAACCCTACGCGGCCGGGCCCACAGCCCCGGCCGCGCGGGCCTGCTCAGCACTGGAAAGCGGGCAGGGTCAGGGGCAGACCGGCTCCGTGATGAACTGCGTCATGGCCTGGCTCAGAACGCCCACGACGCAGCGCGCGCCAGGGTCCCGAGCTGTGACCGGGTGGTTGTAGGTCCAGGCGAAGAAGGCTTCCTTCTGGGCGTCGAGGGCGAAGGCGCCGTGGTCGTCGTCCCCGCCTCCGCGCACGGTCCCGGCGGCGTCGGCCCAACGCCAGTGCAGCCGCAGGCCCTCGGCGCGCGCGCCGTCGACCTTCAGGTAGCTGACGACGACCCGGCGGATGTTGTGCTTGGCCGGGTCGCCGCAGACCTCGACGACGGCCAGGTTCTGGCCGCGGGCGACCCGGTGCAGCCCGGTGCCGAGGTAGGCACCGTAGTCCTGGCAGGCGTCGATCTGCACCGGGAACGCGGGCTGCATCGGCGTGGTCTGTACCGGTGTGGGCTGTACCGGAGCGCCGGGCGAGCTGTCGGCCGTGGCCGGCGCGCTGTCGGCGGTGGCCGGCACGGTGCTCAGCAGCGAGGCACACATCAGGGCCAGCGCGGCCGCGGCGGCGCGGAGGCGGCGGATGGTCATGCGATCTCCTTCAAGTGACTGACATGGTCACTTGGGATATCGGCGCGGCCCCGCCGCTCGCCCAGTCGCCTGATGGGAGCGGATCGGAGGTTATTTCTTGGGTATTACTTGCTGACCGTGATGTTCGCGCCGCTGGCGGTCGCCGTCATCGCCCCCAGCGGGGCGGTGGCCGGACCGGCCAGCACCGAGCCGTCCTGGGCACTGAACACCGAGCCGTGGCACGGGCATTTGATCCGGTTGTTCTCGATGTCCTTCACCGAGCAGCCCTGGTGGGTGCAGACGGCGCTGAACGCCTTATAGACCCCGGCCTGCGGCTGCGTCACGACGACGCCGCTCGTGACGGTCCCGCCGCCGACCGGCACCGAGGCCGAGGGCACGGTCACCGGGCCGCCGTTGGAACCGCTGCCGCCGCCGGAGGACGAGCCGGAGCCGGAGCTGGACCCGCCGGAGGAGCACGCGGCGACCACGCCGACACCGGCAACCGGGACGGCGACCAGCGCGGCGGCCTTCATGAGGGAGCGGCGGTCCGGGCCGGACTCCTCAACCTGGAGATCATCAGACATGGGAGTAGTCCATCATGTCCAGCTATGAATTCGCGCTGAGGGTCCGCCCGGCCGCCGATTCGCTCACACAACGTTATTTCTTCGCCGCCGCCTTCTTAGCCACCGTCGCCTTCGGCGCGTTGCTCTTCTTCGCCGCCGCGATCGCCTTGGCCACCTTGGGCTTGCGCTCCTGCGCCGCGGTCAGCGCCGCTGTCGCCGCATTGGCCTGTCCGGACAAGATCGGCCCGAGGAACCGGCCGGTGTGGCTGGCCTCCACCTTCGCCACGTCCTCCGGCGTGCCCTGCGCGACCACCAGGCCCCCGCCGCGGCCGCCCTCCGGGCCCATGTCGACGATCCAGTCCGCGGTCTTGATGACGTCCAGGTTGTGCTCGATCACGATCACCGAGTTGCCCTGGTCCACCAGCCGCTGCAGCACCCCGAGCAGCTTGTTGATGTCCTCGAAGTGCAGGCCGGTGGTCGGCTCGTCCAGCACGTAGACGGTGCGGCCGGTGGCCCGGCGCTTCAGCTCGGCGGCCAGCTTCACGCGCTGCGCCTCGCCGCCGGACAGCGTGGTCGCCGACTGCCCCAGGCGCACGTAGCCCAGGCCGACGTCGACCAGGGTCTGCATGTGCCGGGCGATGGCCGGGACCGCCTCGAAGAACTCCGCGGCCTCCTCGATCGGCATGTCCAGGACCTCGCCGATGTTCTTGCCCTTGAAGTGGACCTCCAGCGTCTCCCGGTTGTAGCGGGCGCCGTGGCACACCTCGCAGGGGACGTAGACGTCCGGCAGGAAGTTCATCTCGATCTTGATGGTGCCGTCGCCCTGGCAGTTCTCGCAGCGGCCGCCCTTGACGTTGAACGAGAACCGGCCCGGCTGGTAGCCGCGGACCTTGGCCTCGGTGGTGTTGGCGAACAGCTTGCGGATGTGGTCGAACACGCCGGTGTAGGTGGCCGGGTTGGACCGCGGGGTGCGGCCGATCGGCGACTGGTCGACGTGCACGACCTTGTCCAGCAGGTCCACGCCGTCGACCCGGGTGTGCCGGCCGGGCACGCCGCGCGCGCCGTTCAGCTCCCGCGCCAGGGTGGTGTAGAGGATGTCGTTGACCAGGGTCGACTTGCCGGAGCCGGAGACACCGGTGACCGCGACGAAGACGCCCAAGGGGAAGGCGACGTCGATGTCGCGCAGGTTGTTCTCTCTGGCGCCGCGCACCACGAGCTGCCGCTTCTTGTCGATCGGCCGCCGCAGCTGCGGGATCTCGATACGGCGCCGCCCGGAGACGTACATGCCGGTCAGCGAGTCCTCGGAGGCCAGCAGCTCCTCGACGGTGCCGGAGACCACGACCTGGCCGCCGTGCTCGCCGGCGCCGGGGCCGATGTCCACCACCCAGTCGGCGATGGCGATGGTGTCCTCGTCGTGCTCCACGACGATCAGGGTGTTGCCGAGGTCGCGCAGCCGGATCAGGGTCTCGATCAGCCGGTGGTTGTCGCGCTGGTGCAGGCCGATCGAGGGCTCGTCCAGGACGTAGAGCACGCCGGTCAGGCCCGAGCCGATCTGCGTGGCCAGCCGGATCCGCTGGGCCTCGCCGCCGGCCAGGGTGGCGCTGGCGCGGTCCAGGGACAGGTAGTCCAGGCCGACGTCGACCAGGAACTGCAGGCGCTCGTTGACCTCCTTGAGCACCCGGGCGGCGATCTGC
>JABFWL010000478.1 GCA_013362315.1 Catenulispora sp.
CGGTCCAGGGACAGGTAGTCCAGGCCGACGTCGACCAGGAACTGCAGGCGCTCGTTGACCTCCTTGAGCACCCGGGCGGCGATCTGCGCCTCGCGGTCGGTGAGCCTGAGCCCGCGCAGGTACTGCGCGCACTCGCCGACCGGCAGCGCGGCGACCTCGTCGATGGACAGCCCGCCGGCGTCGCGCTCGCCGCCGAGGGTGACGGCGCGGATGACCGGCTTGAGGCGGGTGCCGTCGCAGGCCTCGCAGGGGACCTCGCGCATGAAGCCGGCCAGGCGGTCGCGGGCGCTGTCGCTCTCGGCCTCGCTGTAGCGGCGGGAGATCCACGGCTTCACGCCTTCGTAGGTGGTCTCCCAGGCGCGCTTGGTGCCGCTGCTGCGGCTGGTGTAGCGGACGGTGACCTTCTTCTTGTAGCCCTCGAGGATCACCTTCTGGGCCTTGGCCGGCAGCCGCCTCCAGGGGGTGTGGGAGTCGAAGCCGACCTCGCGGCCGACGGCCTCCAGGACCTGGGCGAACCACTGCGCGCCCATCATCGGGTTGCCCCAGACGGTGATCGCGCCCTCGTGCAGGGACTTGTCCGGGTCCGGGATCACCAGCTCCGGGTCGACCTCCAGTTTCACGCCCAGGCCCGAGCAGGTCGGGCAGGCGCCGAACGGCGAGTTGAAGGAGAAGGAGCGCGGCTCCAGCTCCTCGAACGACAGGTCGTCGTAGACGCAGTACAGGTGCTCGGAGTACATGCGCTCGCGGTTCGGGTCGGTCTCCGGCAGGTCGACGAACTCCAGGGTGATCATGCCGCCGCCGAGCTGGAGCGCGGTCTCCACCGAGTCGGTGAGCCGGCGCTTGGCTGAGGCCTTCACCGCCAGCCGGTCCACCACCACCTCGATGGTGTGCTTCTCCTGCTTCTTCAGCGCCGGCGCGTCGGTGAGCTGCACCACGACGCCGTCGACCCGGGCGCGGCTGTAGCCCTTGGCCTGGAGCTCGTTGAACAGGTCGACGTACTCGCCCTTGCGCTCGCGCACCACCGGCGCCAGCACCTGGAACCGGGTGCCCTCCTCCAGCTCCAGCACCCGGTCCACGATCTGCTGCGGGCTCTGCCGGGCGATCGGCCGGCCGCAGACCGGGCAGTGCGGGCGCCCGGCGCGCGCGTAGAGCAGGCGCAGGTAGTCGTAGACCTCGGTGATGGTGCCGACGGTCGAGCGCGGGTTCTTCGACGTCGACTTCTGGTCGATCGACACCGCCGGGGACAGCCCCTCGATGAAGTCGACGTCGGGCTTGTCCATCTGCCCGAGGAACTGGCGGGCGTAGGCCGACAGCGACTCCACGTAGCGCCGCTGGCCCTCGGCGAAGATCGTGTCGAACGCCAGGGAGGACTTGCCCGAGCCGGACAAGCCGGTGAACACGATCAGGGCGTCCCGAGGGAGGTCCACGGAGACGTCCTTGAGGTTGTGCTCCCGCGCGCCGCGGACGATCAGCCGATCCACTAGTGAAACCTTCCTGAAGACATGACTCGCACTGATGCTAGACGGGGGCTCCGACAAGTTCTGCGTTTCGCTCTATTCGCAGGTCCGCGCCCCCGTCCCCGTCTTTAGCTCCGGGTCCTGGAACCGGTCGATGTGGCAGAGGGGGCCGCGGTACGGAAGAGTTACCAGGGTGACCGATTCCACCGCCACCGTTCCGCCCTCCTTCGACGCCGTCGCCGAACTCGCCCACATCTCCGAGGCCACGGGGCACCTGCTCACCACGGCGTCCGAGCTCACGGACGAGGACCTGCGCGGCCCGTCGCTGTGCGCCGGCTGGACGCGGGGCCACGTGCTGACCCACATCGCCCGCAACGCCGACGGGCTGGCCAACCTGCTCAACACCGCCGCCACCGGCAAGGTCACGCCGATGTACGAATCCACCGCCAAGCGCAACGCCGACATCGAGGCCGGATCTTCCCGCGACGCCGCCGCGCTGCTGGCCGACCTGCTGGAGTCGGCCGAGCGCTTCGCCCAGGCCTACGCCGCCGCGGTGCGGGCAGACCGCTGGGACACCCCGGTGTACCGGCTGCCGGACGCCGAGCCGTACCCGGCGTTCAAGGTGCCGGGCAAGCGGCTGACCGAGCTGCTGATCCACCACGTGGACCTGGATCTGGACTTCACGCCGGCGCACTGGTCGGACGCGTTCACCGACGAGTGCTTCGCCGCCACGCTGGAGCGCTTCCAGGGCCACGAGGGGCTCGCGCCGCTGCGGCTGGACGCCGAGGAGGAGGACGTGGTCTACGGCCTCAACGCGGCCGCCGACGACGCCTCGGTGCTGACCGTGCGCGGGCCGAAGCGGGCGCTGCTGGCCTGGCTGCTGGGCCGGGCGTCCGGCGACGGCCTGGTGGCGGAGCTGCCGGAGGGCGGACGCGGGCCGCTGCCTGAGCTGCCGTCGTGGGGCTGAGGATCTAGCGTCACCTGTAAGCGTTCCGGCGGGTAGGCGGGCACCGCTCGCCTACGCCGGAGTCAGCAAGCTCGGCAAGGAGCAACCGGACATGACCTACCACGGCTCCGTCCACGTCGGCGGCGCGCCGGCGGTGCACGAACTCGCCTGGCTGATCGTCACCAAGCTCGCGGTCGGCCCCGCGGCCACCAACTGCTACCTGCTGCGCGACCGGCTCACCGGCGAGCAGCTGCTGGTGGACGCCGCCGACGACGCGCCGACCCTGATCCGGCTGGTCAACGGCGCCCTGGCGGCCGTGGTGACCACCCACGGCCATCGCGACCACTGGCGCGCCCTGGCCGAGGTGAGCGCCGCCACCGGCGCGGTGACGATGGCCGGTGTCCACGACCTGGCCGCGATCGAGGTGCCGACCGCCGTCCCGCTGCGCGACGGCGACGAGATCCGCCTGGGCCGGTCCCGCCTCACCGCGCTGCACCTGGCCGGCGACGCTCCCGCAGACACCCCCGGCGCGGTGGCCTTGCTGTACGACGACCCGAAGGGCCACCCGCATCTGTTCACCGGCGACTGCTTGGCGGCGGGGCACCCGCACGGCCCGGCACCGGCCGGCCTGCTGACCGGACCGCTGGCGCAGCTGCCGGACGAAACGTGGGTGTACCCGGGCCACGGAGACGACAGCACGCTCGGCGCGCAGCGCGCCGGGCTCGGATCGCAGGCCTGAGAGCTCGAATCTGGACCACGGGGCCCGGCCCTCGGCGAGAGGAAGCAGATGTCCGACTACACCGGCGACGTCACGCCCGGCGGCCCCGCGGCCGTGCGCGAGCTGCCCGCCCTCACCCTCACGAAAGTCTCGGTGGGCCCGTTCGACAACAACGCCTATCTGCTGACGGGCAAAGCCGCCGGCACCCGCGTCCTGATCGACGCCGCCGCCGAGCCGGACACGCTGCTGGCCCTGACCGGCGACCGCCTCGACGCGGTGCTCACCACGCACCAGCACGGCGACCACTGGCAGGCGCTGGCCGACGTCGTGGCCGCCACCGGCGCCGCCACCTACGCCGGCCGCGACGACGCCCCCGGCATCCCGGTCCCGACCACCCACGCGGTCGACGACGGCGAAACGCTCCGCATCGGCGACATCGAGCTGGAGGCGATCCACCTGGTCGGGCACACTCCCGGCTCGATCGCGCTGCTGTATCGCGACACCGAGGACCCGAACGGGATCCCGCACCTGTTCACCGGCGACTGCCTGTTCCCCGGCGGCGTCGGCAACACGTGGAAGGACCCTGCGAAGTTCGACTCGCTGTACCAGGGCGTCGTGACGAAGCTCTTCGACCGGCTGCCCGACGAGACATGGGTGTATCCCGGTCACGGGAAGGACACGACGCTCGGCACCGAGCGGCCGCAGTTGGCGCAGTGGCGGGAGCGGGGCTGGTAGCGCCGCCCCCGCCGCGCGTCACATCGTCCAGAAGTACGCGTCACATCTTCCAGAAGTACATGACCGCGTTACTGTCGCTGTAGTTCTCGTCGCGGCGCAGGGCCATGGTGAGCAGGCTCCCGTCCGGATTGAAGCCGAGGGTTTCCACGTCGCCGGCGTCGGCTACGAGCCGGGCCATCTGGGTGGGGTGGCTCGGGTTGCTCATGTCGTAGACGACCGCCGCGCCGGAGCGGGAGTCGCCGATAGCCACGATCGGCCGGGTCGGGTGGAAGGCGACGGCACCGGACGTGGTCTGGAAGTAGGTCTGCTTCGCCGGGGTCTGCGGCTTGCCGAAGTCCAGGAACTGCAGGTCCTGGCTGTTGTTGTCGGCGCTGACCACACCCAGCACCAGGGTCTTCCAAGGGCCGTTGGTGTCCACCCACATCGTCGAGGTGAGTTTGGTGGTGTTCGCGTCGCGCCAGGAGGCGGAGTCGACCGGGCGCACGTTCTTCAGGTCCTGGGCGTCCCAGAGCTGGAAGACCTGACCGTTGTCGCCCTTGCCGGTGGACACGATGTACTTGTCTGCGGACGCGAAGGCGATCATGTTCAGGTTGAGGTGGTCCGGCGGGGTCAGTCCGCTCAGCTGCGCCGGCTGGCGGGGGTCGGTCACGTCCATGACGCAGTTGCCGACCGGCTTGTCCGAGAAGTAGTTGTCCGACTCATCGGTGGCGATGACCAGCTTGGTGCCGTCGCTGTTGAAGCCGAGGTCGGAGACCGCCTTGCCGTTGACGTCGCCACGGGCGGACAGCTGCACCGGCTTAGTCGGGTCCTTCACGTCCCACAGCGACAGGCCGCCGGCGCCGCCGAGCGCCAGCACGCCGCGCGCGGCGTTGTAGGACATGCTCAGCATCGCCTGGAGCTTGCCGTTGGCCAGCGGCGTCGGGATGTTGATCACCTTGACGGCGCCGGCCGGATTGGAGACGTCGAAGATCTGGACGCCGTTGGCGGTGTCGGAGACGACGAGGTGCTTGCCGCCGTTGATGTACTGGAAGGAGATGTTCGGCTGGCCGGGGATGGCGATCTTGCCGACCGGCGCCGCGCCCGGATTCAGCGGCGGCTGCGCCCCGGCCGCCGACGACGGCTCGCCGGCCGAGTCGGATGGTGAAGGCGAGGAGGACGGCGAGGAGGAGGACGACGAGGTCGTCGAATCAGAGTCCGCCGGCGACGCCGACCCCGACGGCACGGCCGCGGCGGCGTTCGACGGCGCCGAGGTCGAGGGCGAGGTCTCGGTGGAGCCGTTCGCGACGTTGCTGCCGCCCTTGTCCTTGCTGTCCTTGGAACCCACTGCGAGATACGCCCCGCCGCCGGCCACCGCCACGCCTGCGAGCCCGCCGACGCCCAGCAGGAGCTTGCGCCGGGATATCGCGGAGTCGGCCTTGTCAGCCTTCTGAGCCTTCTTGGGCTTCTTGGTCTCCTCGGTGGCGGCCACGCCGCGCCCGCCGAACTCCGCCGGGACGACGCGCGTCGGATCGAACTCGCCGATCTGCGTCGGCGGATGGGTCGGCGGCTGCATCGGGACGTGCGGCGGGATGGTCGAGGGCGGACCCACCGGCCCGGAAGCCATGACCGCGGCGACCGGCTGCGGGCCGGTGCCGGAGCCAAAACCGGACCCATGGCCAGACTGTTCGACGCCCTGCGCAGCTCCGGCACCACCGGTAGAGCCGGAGGCTCCGACTGTGCTCGGCGTCGCTGGCATACCAGAACCGGCAGGCGTGCCGGACGTGCCCGGCGCCTGACCACCGACCGCATTCGAACTCTGACCCGCCACCGCCGGAGCGACAGCGCCCGCCGCGGCGGCCCCGCCACCACCGGCCGCACCGACCGCCGCAGTCGGCATGTGCACAGCCGGATCCGCCTTCGTCGGCTCCTCCCCCGTCCGCACCGCCGCCGCGGCGCCCGCGGAACCAGTCCCCTGACTCGGCGCGGGCAGCATCGCCTCCAGCGCCTCGCGCACCTCCTTCGCCCCGGGCGGCCGCGCCGCCGGGTCCTTCGCCAGCAGCGCCAATATCAGCCGGTCGAGCTCCGGCGGCAGGCCGGGACGGTGCTTGCCGGGCGGCTCAGGGGTCTCATTCAGCTGCTTCTGCAGCATGCCGTAGAAGGTGTCGGCGGTGAACGGCGGCCGGGCCGTGACCAGGAAGTACAGCAGACAGCCGAAGGAGTACAGGTCGCTGCGGGCGTCGGCGGGCTGGCCGGCGGCCTGCTCCGGAGCCATGTAGTCGGCGGTGCCGATGACCGTGCCGTCGGCGGTGAGTCCGGCGCGGGTATGTCCGTCCTCGATGACGCGGGCGATGCCGAAGTCCAGGACCTTCAGACCGCCGTCGTCGGTGATCATCACATTGCCCGGCTTGACGTCGCGGTGCACGACCCCGGCGCGGTGCGCGACCTCCAGCGCCGCGCAGACCTGCGCGCCCCAGGTCAGGACCCGGCGCGAGGTGCGCTCGTCGTTGCGGATCTGCGCCAGGGTGCGGCCCTGCAACAGCTCCATCACCAGATACGGCACGTCCCGCCCGGCCAGGGCGCCGTGCCCGTAGTCGTGCAGGGTGACGATGTGCGGGCTGCTCAGCCCGCCGGCCACCCGCGCCTCCCGTTCGAAGCGCGCCTCCAACTCGGCGTTCAGCCGCACGTCCAGCAGCAGCTTCACCGCTACGTCGCGCCCGATGCGCTGGTCCCGGCAGCGCCACACCTCGCCCATGCCGCCGGCCCCGAGCCGCTCCTGGAGGAGATAGCGGCCGTCCAGCACCTGACCCGTCAGATCGCCTTGCATGGCCGGTCATTCTGTCAGGTCATGGCAGAAGTATGGAATCACCCTTCTGTGGCGCGCCTCCCGGCTCGCCCCGGTACCGTCGCGCGATCCTGATACCCGTGACGCAACGGCACGGGGTGCGCGGCAGCGCGTGGCTGATGGTACTGCTCACCGGCATCGCGGGCTGGGTCGACGCCGTCGCCTACGTGCGGAGCGGCGAGGTGTTCGTCGCCAATCAGACCGGGAACGCGGTGTTCCTGGCGGTGCAGGTCGCCGAACGCCGGCTGCCCGGCGTCTCCCGGATCCACGTCGCAGTGGGCGGCGACACCTATGGTCCGCTCGCCTCGCTCATCGGGTTCTGTCTCGGCGTAGCCCTGGCGGTGATTCCCCTACGTCGCGCGCGCCGCGCCGGCGCCGACGACGGCGCTCCGCCGTGGCACCTGCTGGCCATGGAGGCGGCGCTGCTCGGCACCGTGGTGCTGCTGGCCGGCACGCCGCGCGAGATCCGGCTCGGGCTGGCCGCCGCGGCGATGGGGGTGCAGAGCGTCTACGCCGCCCGGGTCGCGATGCGCGGCGTCACGACCACCACGCTCACCGGCACGCTGGTGGCGCTGATCTCCACGTTCGCCGAGGATCCCGGCCGCAGGGCGCGCAAGGCGATCTTCTTGCTGAGCGCCGTCTGGGCGGCCTACACGCTCGGCGCCTGGGGCGGCGCGGCGGCCGGGCTGAGGTGGTCGATCGGCACGGTGCACGGCGTCGCCGCACTGGTCGCCGTGGCCGCCGCGGTCGCGGTGTGGCGCGAGCAGCGCACGTCGGATCCGCCCCCTATGCTCCGGCCATGACGATTCAGCGCATGGACAACGTCGGCATCGTCGTCGCCGACCTCGACGCCGCCGTCGCCTTCTTCACCGAGCTCGGGCTGGAGCTGGAGGGCCGGATGCAGGTCGAAGGCGAGTGGGCGGCGAACGTCGTCGGCCTCGACGAAATGCGGTCCGAGGTCGCGATGATGCGGCTCCCGGACGGTTCGGACCGGCTCGAACTGGTCACGTACCACGCACCCGCGATGGTCACGCCCGACCCCTCGCCCAGCCCGCCGAACACCCTCGGCCTGCACCGCGTCATGTTCGCGGTCGACGACCTGGAGGACACCGTGGCGCGCCTGCGCCCGCACGGCGCCGAACTCGTCAGCGAGGTGGCCCGCTACGAGGACTCCTTCCTGCTGGCCTATCTGCGCGGCCCGAGCGGCATCATCGTGGGTCTGGCGCAGCAGCTGGGCTGACTGGAGGAGACGGGCGCGCGGCGGCCGCCGTCGCCTGGCGCCCGGTGGTGCCGGGCAACGGCGGCCGCTCAACGGGTCCGCCAGGTCATCAGCAGGCGCCGTCGTCCTTCCAGATGTTCCAGGCGATCGCCGAGCCCGGCTGCACGCCGGTCGACCAGTAGATGGCCGTGTACTTGTGGCCGTTGTAGGACACGACGTCGTTCGGGGAGTACGACGTCGTGGCGCTCCACGGCGCGGCCGAGCAGCCGCCGCCACCGGTGCCGCCGGTCGTCCCGCCGGTGGTCCCACCGGTAGTGCCGCCGGTGGTCCCACCGGTCGTCGTCCCGCCGGTGGTCCCGCCGCCGCTGCCGGTGTACGGCACGAACGCGTCGGTGAACGCGAACTTCGCATCGCCGACGCCGCTGCAGGTCGAGGACGCCGCCGGGGTGACACCACCGCTGCCGGCGGTGCCGCCGCACGGCTGGTCGCGGTTGACCGACCAGAACGCCAGCCGCCCGACGCCGTTGCCGGCCGCGAACGACTCCACCGAGCGCGCGTTGGCGGTGGTGAACGTCGAGCCGTCGTCGTTGGTGCCGATCATCGGCGTGATGCCGACGTTGGCCCAGGTGTAGCCGGAGTCGACAGCCTTCATCTGGGCCAGCGTGCTCTGCGCGGCCTTGACCGCCGCCGCGCCCATGTCCTGCCGGCCCTGGTAGTAGTCCATGGTCATGACGTTGACGACGTCGATCTTCACCCCGGCGGCCTTGGCCGCCTTCAGCAGGTTGACACCGTCGCCGGTGAGGCCGTCGGGCAGCACCGGCAGGGTCATGGAGAACTTCACAGCGGGGTGCGAGGCCCGCAGGGCCTTGATCGCCGTGAAGTGCCGGGCGATCGAGGGGCCGTCGGCCACCGCCGCGCCCTCGACGTCGAAGTCGAGCTGGTTCACGCCGTAGTCGTCGACGATCGCCGCGTAGCCGGCGTTGACAGTGCTCTGCGTGGTGCAGGTCCACGCCAGCGGCTCGCCAGCGGCACCGCCCGAGGAGATGATCACCGAGGCGCCCTCGGACTTGGCGCGGGCGATCTCCGGGTCGGTGTAGGAGTCGTTGCCGATCGGCAGCGTGTCGCCCCAGATCTGGTTGCAGCCGGCGCCGATGACGAACGCCGCGGTGTAGGCCTTGAGGCCGTGGCCGGTGATCGCGGTGTCCAGCAGCCCTTCCTGGCCGTTGGACATGTCGACGTACGGCGCGACCGAGTAGACGCTGCTGCCGGCGGCGGGGGCGACCGGTCCGGCCGAGGCGCTGTGCGCCAGCGCCGTCGCGGTCGCGGCTACGGCCGCGACGAGGAGTGCGCCGGTGCGCACCGCCAGGCGGCGGCGTCCCGGTGCTGTGGGAGTCATTGTGTGGGTCCGTACCTTTCCGTGGTGGCGGGAAAGTAACGAGGGGAATGTGGGGCAGGGCCGAAGAGGTAACGCCCTGACACACAAAGTGGAGTAGACCACTAGAGACTGTCAAGGGTCTAAACCATTGATCTTTTCTCGCAGGTCAATCCCCTGTGAACCCTTACTTGACCCTTGTTTGCCCATGCTTTACCCGTAGCTCTTGACGGGAAGCTGGTCTAGTCCAATCATGTTCGGCGCGACTCCGGAGTTTCCCACATCCCTCCCCGCCACCCTCGGAGACCCTTCATGGCAACCGCGAGTATGAAGCGGCGATTGGCGCTGCCCGTGGCAGCGTTGACGATCGCCGCCGGAACCACCATCGCCCTGGCTGCGAACAGCAGCGCCGCGCCGAGCGCGACGGCGAACGCGCTCAGCAGCACCTGGTACGCCTCGGCGCCCTACCTGATGCCCGAGGACAACTCCCCGCCGGACGTCTCGACCGTCATGGACGCCACCGGCCAGAAGGCGTTCCAGCTGGCATTCATCCTGGCGCCCAACGGCGGCGGCTGTGCGCCGACCTGGGGCGGCACCAACGCGATCAGCTCGGACACCACCATCCCCGCGGTGATCTCCACGATCCGCGGCAAGGGCGGCGACGTCTCGGTGTCGGTCGGCGGCTACGGCGGCACCAAGCTCGGCCAGACCTGCGGCACGGTCGCCGCCACCGCGGCCGCCTACCAGCAGGTCGTCGACAAGTACGGCCTGCACGCCATCGACTTCGACCTCGAGGAGCCGGAGTACGAGAACACCCAGGCCATCGCCAACGAGCTCGGCGCGGCGCAGACCCTGCAGAAGAACAACCCGGGCCTGTACGTGTCGGTGACGATGCCGGGCACCAGCGCCGGCACCGGCTGGTTCGGCACCCAGCTGCTGGACCAGGCCAAGGCGATCGGCTTCACCCCGGCCAACTTCTCCATCATGCCCTTCGACGGCGGCTTCAGCGGCGCGGCGGCTCAGGTCGCGGCGCTGGAGGCGTTCCACGGGCTGCTGGAGTCGCACCTGGGCTGGGACTCCACGACCGCCTACCAGCACGAGGGCGTGTCGATGATGAACGGCCGCACCGACGCCTCGGAGTACTTCTACCAGGCGGACTTCCAGACCGTGCTGGACTACGCGACCGGTCACGGCCTGGCCCGCTACACCTACTGGTCGGTGAACCGCGACCGGCAGTGCAACCCGCCGAGCAACAACGGCCAGCTGTCCGGGAGCTGCTCGTCGGTGCCGCAGAACGACTGGGACTTCACGAAGTTCACCGCGAAGTTCGCCGGCGTGGCGGTGCCGCCTCCGCCGCCGTCGTCGAGCACGTCGCCGAGCACGCCGCCGTCCACTACGCCGAGCACGCCGCCGTCTTCCAGCGGCAGCTGCACGGCGGCCACGTGGAACGCTTCGACCGCTTACAGCGGTGGTGCGGTGGTGTCCTACAACGGTCACACGTGGACGGCGAAGTGGTGGACGCAGGGTGAT
>JABFWL010000018.1 GCA_013362315.1 Catenulispora sp.
GCGACGGCCCCGGCCGCCGCCACGGCCAAGACGGTGGTGCCGGCGGCGCGGCGCCGGGCGCGTACGGTCCGGGCCCGGCCGATGACCGCCTCCACCGGGGCGGCCGGAGTCCGCAGCCGGCCGGATTCGGCACTGATCAGGCGTTCGATGTCGTCGGTGTTCTCGGTACTCATCGTGACGTGCTCCCATCGTGAAGATGCGGACTCATGCGAAGCTTGGCCAGGGCCCGGCTGGCCTGGCTGCGGACGGTGCCGGCCGAACAGCCGAGGATCGCCGCGGTCTGGGTCTCGGTCAGCCCGTCCCAGTAGCGCAGCGCCACCACCGCCCGCTGCCGCGGCGGCAGCTCCATCAGCGCCGCCACCAGCACCGAACGCTGATCGAGCTCGTCGGTGCCGTCGGGCACCGTCACCGCCTGCTCCTGCGGAGCGGCGCCGGTCTCCGGCACGCGCTGCTTCCGGAACCGGGAGCGGTTCGCGTTCAGCAGGATCCGGCGCAGGTAGGCGTCCGGGTCATCGGCGCGGCGCAGCCGCGGCCAGGAGATCAGGGCCTTGGTGAAGGCGGTCTGCGCCAGGTCCTCGGCGTGGCCCCAGTCACCGGTCAGCGCATAGGCCAGGCGCACCAGCCACGGCCAACGGCCCACCATGAACTCGGCGAACTCAGTCTCCCGAGTATCCGCACCCCGCATTGATCCCCCTCGCCGTTGCCGCCTTTACCCTTCAAGACCACAGGGGGCGCGCAGACCGCTGCACGAAGCCGCCGAACCGCGGCATCGCCGAGGTCGGTGGTACGGTCCACGCGGCGTGGGCAAACCTTGACGAACCGTTGTGACCTGCGCGATAACGCTGCTGTATCGACGAGCGCCGTGGTGCGTGCCACCCTGATCATCCATGACCGCCGTGCACCCTGACACCGCCGACGACAGCGCCGGCCACACCGCCGGCCACACCGCCGACGACACCGCTGCCGACAGTGTTGAGGCCGGGCCGCTGGCCGGGCTCCTCGTGATCGACCTGACCCGGGTCCTGGCCGGACCGTTCGCCACGATGATCATGGCGGATCTGGGGGCGCGGGTCATCAAGGTCGAGCATCCCGCCACCGGCGACGACTCCCGCCGCTACGGGCCGTTCGCGGCGGACGGCCGGTCCATGTACTTCGCCCGCGTCAACCGCGGCAAACAGTCCCTGGCGGTGGACCTGAAGAAGAACCCCGAGCAGGTGGCGGCGCTGGCGCAGCACGCTGACGTGCTCGTGGAGAACTTCCGCCCCAAAGTGATGGACCGGCTCGGGCTGGGGCCGGCCGAGCTGCGGGCCCGCAACCCGCGGCTGGTGTATGCCTCGGTGTCCGGATACGGCGCCACCGGACCGCGCGCCGGGGAGCCGGCGTATGACGCGGTGATCCAGGCCCGCAGCGGCCTGATGTCGGTGACCGGGGAGCCGGACGGGCCGCCGGTGAAGGCCGGGGCGTCGGTGTCGGACCTGTCCGCCGGCGTCTACACCTTCGGCGCGGTGATGGCGGCGCTCGTCGGCCGCGGCATCCACGGCCGCGGCACGCACATCGACATCGCCATGTTCGACGCCACCGTGTCGTTCCTGGAAGGCAACGCCCTGGCGTGGCTGGCCGACCGCACCGTGCCGCACCGAATCGGCTCGCACCACCCGAACATCGCCCCGTTCGGCGCGTTCACCGCCGCCGACGGGCAGATCGTGGTGTGTGTCGGCAACGACGCGCTGTTCGCGGCGTTCGCCGCCGCGCTCGGCGCGCCGGAGCTGGCGCGGCGGCCGGAGTTCGCCGAGAACGGCGCCCGCTCGGCCAACCGCGTGCTGCTGACCGCCGTCATCGAGGAGTTGTTGGCCGCCGACACCTGCGCCGGCTGGCTGGCGCGGCTGGAGGCGGCGAAGGTGCCGTGCGCGCCGGTGAACGACATCGGGCAGGCCATGACCGACGTGCAGACCCAGGCGCGGCGCATGCGCATCACCGCCGGCGGGCTGGAGCTGCCGGGGCAGGTGGTGAAGATGGCCGGCTATCCCGACCCGGTGGTGCGGCCCGCCGCGCCGGAGCTGGACGAGCACGGCGAGGCGATCCGTGCCGAGTTCGGGCTCTGAGCGGTTTCGCCGGCGCGCGTCAGGCCGCCGGGCCGCCGCCGCTGCCGTCCGGTTTGATCGTCGGCGTGGTCGGCGAGTCCAGCCAGGCGTTGATGTAGGCGCTGTAGTCCTTGCCGGTGGCGGAGTTCACGAACGCCACGAACGCCGCCCGGTCCTGGTTGCTGCCGCGCCGCTGGTGCACCCAGTCGTTGAGCACCTGGTAGAACACCTTGTCGCCGAGTGCGTCGCGCAGTCCGTTCAGCATCAGCGCCGGGCAGTAATACACGTTGGACGACGCGAAATGGGTGGGCTTGAAGTGTCCGGGCGGTCCGTCGGCGGAGCGCAGCGTGCCGTCCGCCGGTAGGACGTGCGAGTTCATGAAGTCGTCCAGGTTTCCGTTCTGGCCTTGAGCGGCCACGTCCCACATGAACTGCGCATACATGGCGAAGCCCTCGTTGAGCCAGAGCCCGCTCCACGTCGAGGGCGTCACCGCGTCTCCGAACCACTGGTGCGCGAACTCGTGCAGCAGGTCGTCCATCGGCAGATGCGTCGACAGCGTGATCATGGTCTGGGTCTCCATGCCGACCATCTCCGGCCGGAACAGCACTCCGGCGGTCGGGAACGGATACGGCCCGAACCGCTGCTCCAAGAACGTGATCATGCCGGGCACCTGCGCGATCAGCCGGTGCGCGGCTTCGGTGTCACCGGGCAGGAACCAGTAGGTGATCGGCAGGCCGTGCGGCCCGGTGCCGCTCTCCTGCTGGAACTGGTCTATGGAGAACGCCACCAGGTAGGTCGCCACCGGATCAGGCTGGTGCCACTTGTAGACGCCGGAGCCGCCCTGCTCCGTGCGGCCTTCGAAGGTGCCGCCGGTGACCCCGGCCCAGCCGTCCGGGGCGGTGATCGTCACGTCATACAGCGCCTTGTCCGACGGCTGGTCGTTGCAGGGGAACCAGGTGAACGCGCCATAAGGCTCCTGCTGTGCCCACACTCCGCCGGTGGGGGTGACCTGCGCACCCAGGCCTTTGATATCCCCTCGGGTCGTCGGCGGCTTCACCACGTGCGGTATGCCGTGGTAGCCGATCGTCACGGTCGCGGTGGCGTCGGCGGCCAGCTGCCGGCCCAGCGGTATCGTCATCCGGTCGCCGTCGCGGGCGGCGGTGACGGCGGTGCCGTCGACTTTCACCGCGTCCGAGGCCATGTCCGCGGCCAGATCCAGCACGAACCGGTCGGTCGGCGCGGCGGCGCGGATCGTCAGCGTCGCGGTGCCGGACAGTTGCGTGCCGACCGGGTCCCACCGCAGGTCCAGGCCGTAGTGCAGGACGTCGGTGGCCGGGTCGCCGTACTGCGGGTAGACGTCGTCGGCGACGACGTGCGACTTGCCGGCCGCGATGTCCGCCGCCGACTCGGCGGGCAGGGAGCCGCCGCTGCTCGGGGTGCTCTGGCCGGTGCTGCTGGCGTCCGGTGCGGACGGCGAACTCGGCGCAAAGGTGCGGGGCGCGCCGCTGCTCGCCGTCGGAGTGGGCGATGCGGTGGGGGCGGTCGCGGCGGCCTTCCCCACGGTGCCGGAAGCGCTGCAAGCCGCGGCGAGTGCCAGCAGTGTCCCGGCCGTGCCTATCGCCAGCGTCGCCGTGGCGGCACGCCGGACGCGTATCGTCCCCACCCTGATTCCTCCCCGACGGGCATCCCCTGCAAGACCCCTACGATCCCAGACGAGCCCTTGCTACCGCCACGGGCTCAAGCTGTGGCCTCTCGCCATCTCGCCGGCGCGGGCTTCTCAGGGCTGCACGAAGTGGTATCCGGCCGCCAGCAGCTGCGGCAGGAACTTCTGCAGCGCCGCCACGGTCTGGGAGCGGTCGCCGCCGCCGTCGTGCTCCAGGATGATCGATCCGGTGTGGGTGTGGCCCATGACGGTGGTGACGATGTGGTCGGTGCCGGGCCGGGACCAGTCGCGGGGGTCGACCGACCAGTCCAGGGGCCGCAGGGCCAGCTGGCCGCAGACGTCGAACACCGCCGGGGACCAGGCGCCGCCGGGAGCGCGGAAGAACGTCGGCGGTTTCGCGCCGGCCTTGGTCAGGGCGTCGGTGGTGCGTTCGATCTCCGAGCGGATCGCGCCGGCGTCGAGCTTGGCCAGGTTCGGGTGGGTGAAGGTGTGGTTGGCGATCTGGTGTCCGGCGGCGGTGACCTCGGCGACCAGCGAGGCGTGTTTGGCGGCGTTGCTGCCGATCATGCAGAACGTGGCCGGGATCTTGTACTGCGCGAGCAGCGCCAGGACCTGCGGGGTGTATTTGCCGGACGGGCCGTCGTCGATGGTCAGCGCTATGGCCTTGTCGCCCTCGTGGATGTAGAACTGCGGCTTGCCCGGCGGCGGCGCCGGGTCGACGCCGGTGGCGCCGGGCGGCGGGGTGTTGTCCGGCGGCGGGGAGTCGTTGGTGTGGGAGTCGCCGGGTGCGGTGGAGGTGTCGGCGGGGTCGCCGCCGGGGAACGGCGCGCCGCCGCGCGGCTGCGGCAGGGTCGGGCCGGCGCCCGTGGGGCCGCCGGTTGCGCCGCCGGTGCCGACCGCGGATTTGGAACGGTCGGCACAGCCGCCGAGCAAGAGGACTCCGCCGACGCCCAGCAGCAGCCGCCGGGAGACACGGTTTTGAGGATCAGCACCCGAAACACTCACGCCTTCAGGACGCACCATGGGAGCGCAGGGTTGATTCCGCATCGGCTGCTGTGACCGGGACGTGACGTTTCCCGCACGCGCCGCAGGTCAGGCGCGGGCATATGCGCCGTCGATCAGGTCGGCGAGGTGCCGGGTGAGGGCGGCGCGGTCGAACGGCTGCTCGTCGAGCCACCAGTCGCTGGCCGCCTGGACCATGCCGACGATGCCGTGCGCCCAGGCCTGCGCGCGCGGCCACTGCGGCTCGGGCAGCGCCAGCTCGGCGGCGATGCCGGCGGCCAGGGCCTCGCCCAGGCGGCGCTGGAACACCGCGACCCGGTCCCGGACCTGTGGCTCCTCGGCCTGGCCGCGGTGGATCAGGAACCGGTACAGCGCCGGGTTGCCCTCGACCAGGCGCAGCCAGGCGTCGATGGCGGCCTCGGTGCGCGCCCGCCGGGTGCCGGACTGGGTCAGCGCGGTGCGCAGCCGCTCCAGCAGGGTCTCTATGTGCCGGTCGGCCAGCGCCACATACAGGCCGGCTTTGTCGCCGAAGTGACGGTACAGGATCGGCTTGGTGATGCCGGCCTCGGCGGCGATGGCGTTCATCGACGCCGCCGGGCCGTCGCGCAGCACCACGCGTTCGGCGGCGTCGAGCAGTTCGGCACGGGTGCGGGGGCCGCGGCGCGCTGGTGCCGAAGCGGTGGTCGCCATCAGGTCCCTTTCTTCCCCGTGCCCGGCCGGTGCGCCGGTGCCGTCACCTGTTCGGCCATCTTGACAGAAGTTACCGCCGGTAACACACTGGCGGCGACTGATGTTACCCGCCGGTAGGAGCCGGGACAAGCGACCCGTCCCGAGCCCGCCCACTGGTAGACCTGCCACCGAGACCTGCGAAGGACAGTGAACGACGATGACCGGGTTCTCCCTGGAGTTGACCGAGGACCAGATCGAGCTGCGGGACTGGATCCACGGCTTCGCCGCCGACGTCATCCGGCCTGCCGCCGCCGAATGGGACGAGCGGGAGGAGACGCCCTGGCCGATCCTGCAGGAGGCTGCCAAAGCCGGCCTGTACTCGCTGGACTTCTATGCCAACCAGTGGTTCGACGAGTCGGGCCTGGGGATCCCGATCGCGATGGAGGAGATGTTCTGGGGCGACGCCGGTATCGGTCTGGCGCTGTCCGGCACCGGCCTGGCGGCGGTGTCGGTGGTGTCGAACGGCACCCCGGAGCAGGTCGGCGAATGGGTGCCGCAGATGTTCGGCACCGCCGACGACGTGAAACTCGGCGCGTTCTGCTCCTCCGAGCCCGACGCCGGCTCCGATGTCGCAGGTATGCGCACGCGCGCGGTCTACGACGAGGCGAAGGACGAATGGGTGCTCACCGGCACCAAGACCTGGGCCACCAACGGCGGCATCGCCAACGTCCACGTCATCGTCGCCACGGTCGACCCGGCGCTGGGCTCGCGCGGCCACGCCTCCTTCATCGTCCCGCCGAACACCAAGGGCCTGAGCCAGGGCCAGAAGTTCAAGAAGCACGGCATCCGCGCCTCCCACACCGCCGAGGTCATCCTCGACGACGTCCGCGTCCCCGGCTCGTGCCTGCTCGGCGGCAAGGAGAAGCTGGACGCCAGGCTGGCGCGCGCCCGCGAAGGGCAGTCCTCGCGCGGCAACGCCTCGATGGCGACGTTCGAGGCGTCCCGGCCGGCGGTCGGGGCGATGGCCGTCGGCATCGCCCGCGCCGCGTATGAGTACGCGCTGGAGTACGCCAAGACCCGGGTGCAGTTCGGCAAGCCGATCGTGGAGAACCAGGCGGTGGCGTTCACGCTCGCCGACATGAAGACCGCGGTCGACGCCTCCCGGCTGCTGGTGTGGCGGGCGGCGTGGATGGCCCGCAACGGCAAGGCGTTCGACTCCGCGGAGGGGTCGATGTCGAAGCTGTTCGCCTCAGAGGCCTGCAAGAAGGTCACCGCCGACGCCATCCAGATCCTCGGCGGCAACGGCTTCACCCGCGAGTACCCGGTGGAGCGGATGCACCGCGACTCGGCGATCTACACGATCTTCGAGGGGACGAGCGAGATCCAGCGGCTGGTGATCGCGCGGACCATCTCCGGGGCGGCGATCCGGTAGGGCGGGTCTGACAGGCCCTGGGAGCGAGAGGCGGGGCTCTGATCGACCTGGCCGAAGCGGTGGCGGCGGGCGATTGGCATGACGGTGTCCGGCTGTGAAAAGGTGTCGCCGACCATGAGGGAGGGGCGCATGCAGCTGACACGCCGAGACGGGGTCGAACCCGCCGCCGGACCTGCGGGATCGGTGTCTGAGGCGGGTTCGGATTCGGCATCCGCGGCCGGATCCCGCGCCGGATCCCGGCGGCACGGCCGGATGGCAGCGGGCCTTCGCGGCCGCGCCGTCTGGGCCGCCGCCTTCGCCGCGAACCTGCTGTTGCTGCTGGCGCACAACCTCAAAACCTTCAGCAGGCCCATCGCCGAGAACGCCGACTTCGCCGCCAACTCCCTGGCCACCATCGAGGCCAAGCACTTCACGCTGCTGTTCGGGCACTACTCCAAGTGGGGATTCCGGCACCCCGGCCCGGCCCTGTTCTACGTCCAGGCCGCCGGCGAATGGCTGTTCCACGACGTGCTGCACCTGGTGCCCGCACCGTGGAACGGGCAGCTGCTGGCGATCCTGATCCTCAACGCCGCCCTGCTGGCCGGCGTGGTCACGATCTTCCGCTCCTGGCTGCCGTCCTGGGCGGCGACGCTGCTCGGCGGCGCGGTGGCGCTGCTGTTCATCCTGCACCACTCGGCGCTGATCGACTCGGCGTGGCCGCCCTACATCTTCTTCCCGGAGTTCCTGCTGTTCCTCACCGCCGGGGCGTCCATCGCCGCCGGGCGGCGACGCCACCTGCCGGCGTTCGCGGTCAGCGCCGGCCTGTGCGTCCACGGACATGTCTGCTTCCTGATGTTCGTCGGGGTACTGGGTTCGCTGGCGCTGTGGCAGTACTGGCGCCACCGCGACCGCTCCAACGCCGACGCTGGTGCCGGCGCTGGCGCCGCAGACCGCAGTCCGCAGATCGCGCTGGGCATCGCCGCGCTGTTCGCCCTGCCGATCGTCCTGGAAACGCTGCTGCACTGGCCCGGGCAGTTCGGCCAGTACCTCACCTACAGCAACTCCCAGAGCGCCGGTGGACACAGCCTGCACGAAAGCCTCAGCTTCGCGTTCCAGTACTGGCCCGGCGGGGCCGTGTGGCCGATCGTGACGCTGGCGCTGATCGCCCTGGCGATCGCCGCGGTCCGCTACCACCCGGAACCCGCGCTGCGGCCGTTCCTGGCCCGGTGCGTCGCCGCCGCGGTCGGCACCGGGCTGCTGATGGCGGTCTATACAGCGGAGGGTGTCGACGCCCTCGGCGCCGACAACGCCTACACCGGCTACTTCTGCTACACCGCACCCCTGATGCTGCTCATCGTCATCGCCGTCACCGCCGCGGACCTGGCCGCCCGGCGGCTGCCCGCACCGGCGGTGCCCGCCGTGGCGGCACTGTGCGCGGTGATCGCCTTGACGTTCTCCTGGGAGCACCAGAAACGCGGACAGACCGGCGGCGAAGCCTACGGCGCCGCCTACCGCGGCGACCCGAGCCTGCCCAAGGCCGCCGCGGCCCTGATCGCGAAGGCCGGGCCCCGGCCGGTGGTGCTGAGCTTCCCGCACGACGCGTGGCCGCGCGCCGTGGGACTGCTGGTCGCCGTCACGCACCAGGGACACACCGCGTGCGTGGCCGACAAGGGCTGGACGTTCATGATGACCGAGGACTTCATCTGCTCCGACCGGCAGGCCGCCGACGGGTTCCGGACCGAGGTGCCGCTGACGCCGATGCCCTGACCGGGCGCCGGGCTGCTCTGCGGCAGCTGCCCGCGGTTCTGTCGGTCAGAGCGGTTCTGTCGTTCCGGCCGGTTTCGCCAGCCTGCCGCCGCGTCTGCCGCCGTCGTGCTCACGGCGTCGGCTCGTGCCTTGTCGTCGGCAGTGCCGTCAGCGCGCGAGCGGCGAGCGTTGCAGTGCTTCGGCGGCGGCGCTCGCCGACGGGTCCAGATACACCGACGTCGTCCCGACATCGGAATGGCCCAGGATGTCGGCGACCGTGCCCACGTCCGCGCCGGCTTGGCGCAGCAGCACGGTCGCGGCGGTGTGCCGCAGGCCGTGCGGCGTCACCGCGCGCCGCAGCTCCGCGGGCATCTGCTTCACCCGCCGCTGCACCATGCGCTGCACGTCACGGGCCGTCATGCGGCGGCCGCGGATCGTCACCAGCAGCGCCCGGGCGGCGTCGGCGCGGTCGGCCTCGCAGTCGCCGGCCGGGGGAGCGGGCCGCTCGTGCTGCTGGTAGCGGTCCAGCAGCTCCACCAGCGTGTCCGACAGCGGCACGTCCCGGGAGCGGCCGCCTTTGCCGTTGCGGATCCGCAGCACCGGGCCGCCGGTGAGCTCGTGGCGGCGCACGTCGTCGAGGTTCGCCGCACACAGCTCCGCCACCCGCGGCCCGGTCTCGGTCAGTATCCGCAGGATCACCTCGTCGCGGACCGTCAGCTGCTGGTCGGCCCGTAGCTCCCGGCTGGACGACACCGCCTGCGGCGTCTCCTGCAGCGCCTGCGCCTGCTCGACAGTCAGGCCCAGGCGCGCGCCGGCGGCGCGGGTGGGAACGCGGACCCGGGAGACGCCGGGCATCGGGTCGGCCCGGATGTAGCCCTGCTCGGCGGCCCAGCCGAACAGCCCGCGCACGGCGGCGGTCCAGCGGGCCCGGGCCTGCAGCCCGCGCCCCGGTGCCGGCTCCCCGCCGGGACCGGCCTTGCGGGTGCGGCGGTAGCGGCGGTCGGGGGCGTTGGCGATGCGGACCAGGGCGTATTCGACATCCTCAGCTTCGACATCGTCGAGGACCTTGTCCGGCCCGAGCAGCACCGCGGCCTCGGTGAGGTCGCGGACGTAGGCGTCGCGGGTGGCGGGGGACAGGGCCCCGGTGGCGACCCGCAGGTGCAGGGTCTCCCGGTAGCGGTGGACGGCTTCGGCGACGGTGATCGGGGTGAAGTTCTTCGGGGCGGCCACCTGGTCTATGGAATCAGAGGCCGGTGACAGAGCCTTGCCGCACCCTCCACACCGTTCTGCCGGTCCGCCATCCCTGTGAGACTGCCCGGGGCAGGAACCCACACGCAATCGTTGAAGAGCGCCACTCGCCGGCCCGGCGTAGCCTCGGAACCATGACCCGACGATCTATCTCCCTCGACGACGCCCTGCAGCAATACGTCATCGATCACTCCGCGCCCCTGGACGAACCCCAGCGGGCGCTCGTGGACCGTACCACCGAGCTCGGCGATGCCGCGGGTATGCAGATCGGCGCTGAGCAGGCTCAGCTGATGACGATCCTGGTGCGGATGCTGGGGGCGCGCCAAGCTGTGGAGGTGGGCACGTTCACCGGCTTCTCGGCGATCGCCATCGCGCGCGGCCTGGCGCCCGGCGGCAAGCTCCTGTGCTGCGACGTCAGCGAGGAATGGACCAGCATCGCCCGCGCGGCCTGGCAGGACGCCGGCGTCGCCGACCGCATCGAGCTGCGCCTGGCGCCGGCTGCCGAGACCCTGGCCGCGCTGCCGTCCGAGGAGTACATCGACTTCGCGTTCATCGACGCCGACAAGGAGTCGTACTGGACGTACTACAGCGAGCTCGTCCCACGGTTGCGCAGCGGGGGAGTGATCGTGGCGGACAACGTGCTGTCCAGTGGACGAGTGGTTGAGGAGGCGCCGACGGAGAGCCGGGTGCGGGCCATGAAGGAGTTCAACGACTTGGTGATGCGGGACAAGCGCGTGGACACGGTGATGTTGCCTGTTGGAGACGGGATTTCCGTGATCTGCAAGCGGTGAGGGCAAGATTCGTACATCAGGACGCGTAATCAGCATTATACGACGTGGCTATGAGGGCTCAGAAGGGGGCTGGAGCGCTGGACACTCCACAGGCGCCTATGTTCAGGGCGGCGGCGTGGTTAGGCAGCCGGGCGCGCGCCGAGGATCTACGGATCCGCAGCGCGCGCTTGGTCATGGCGGTCCATGCGAATCGGGTCCTGAATCGATCGAGCGCCGCCGGGGATTCGCACAGGCGGCTGGATTCCGGCGATCGGCCGGTTCCGTGAGGCGGTTCGCAGGCTGTTGGCACGTGTCAGCAGGTCTCGCGGCGCTCGCGGAACCCCTTCCGAGCCACTTCTCCGGTTGCCCGATAATGTACATTATGTAAAGCTAGGTGGGAGGGGTGTCCATGCGGGTGGCCATCATCGGAACCGGTGTCCTCGGGGCGTGTGTGGGCTGGAACCTGGCGCGCGCCGGCGCCCAGGTGACGTTCATCGACGCGGCACAGCCGGGCGAAGGCGTCAGCGACTGGTCGTTCGCGTGGGTGAACGCCAGCAACAAGACCGTCACCAAGGCCTACTTCGACCTCAACGTCGCCGGCATGGCCGAGCACCGGAAGCTCGCTGAGGACATCGGTTCGGATGGCTGGTGGCATCCCACCGGGCATCTGCGCTGGGTCGACGATCCGGTAGCGCAGGACACGCTGATGCAGCTGGTTGACCTGCTTGCCGGCTGGGACTACCGCGTCGAGGTGACGACCGGGGCCGAGGTGCGGCGGCGCCTGGAGCCGGCGCTCGCAGTGCCCGATGAGGCGCCGGTCGTGCTCTATCCCGACGAAGGCTGGGTGCACGGGCGCCACCTGGTCGAGCGCCTGGTCGGCCGGGCAGCGGCGGCTGGTGCCGAACACCGGTTCGGTGTTGCCGCCCGTGCTATCGGCACCGCCTCCGATGGCAGCGTGCAGGCCGTCACCTTGTCCGACGGCACTTCAGTCGCCGTCGATGCCGTCGTCAACGCCGCCGGGCCTGACGCCTCCCCCATCGCCGCCCTCCTCGGCCGGTGGTTGCCGATGCGGCAGGAACCCGGCGCCGTCGCGCGCCTGCGCTGCGGACCGGTCCCCATCCGCCGGGCCATGCACGCGCCGCATATCGAGATGCGTCCCAACGGTGACTCCTCGATGGTGCTGCACAGCCGCGAAGTGGACGCGCTGATCGGAACGTCCGCCGACCCCAGTGCGCTGCTGTATGAGTACGCGTGCCGCGTCATCCCGGAACTCGGCGGGGGCCGGGAGCAGGTGATGCTGACCCGCGTGTCCAACCGCCCCATTCCCGCTGACGGCTTCCCCTCGGTGGGGGCGGTGCCGTCGGTGCCGGGCTATTTCGAGGCTGTCTCGCACAGCGGCATCACGCTCGGGCCGGTGCTCGGACGGCTGCTCGCGACCGAGATCCTCACCGGACAACGGGATGCGTTGCTGGCCGGCTTCGGCGCGGAACGATTCGAACTCTGACCACGCGAACCCTGACCGCTTGACCGGTGACCATTCGAGCCCTGGCTCCTCGAGCGGCAACCATTCGAGCCCTGATGATCCGCTATCCCCTACTCCCCCGCGTTGTCGCCGAGTCGCTCTAGCCGCTCCTCCACCCCCGGTGCCATGCTCAGTGCCAGCAGGCTGCCGACCAGGCCGATCAGGATCAGCGCGATGGCGACGCTGACGCCGCCGGCGCTGTCCCAGTACACGTCCTTCAGCTCGATCAGCAGCGCCGCCTCGTCGACGACGAGCGCCAGGCCGATGCCGAAGGCCAGGCCCATCCAGCCGTGCCAGGCCGGGGAGCGTTCGATCAGCCCGGCGGCGGCGACGATGGTCAGCAGCAGGATGCCCCACAGGTAGTGGTGGATGTGGACGCCGCCGGCGGTGACGTTGCCGAAGCCGCGGACGTGGACGTGGATGGCCCAGGTGAGCAGGCGCAGGCCGCCGAAGGTGGCGGTGAACGCCCACCAGGCCAGGACGATGCCGCGGCGGGTGGGGTGGACGTCGTTGAGGGATCTGATGCGGGCCATCGGGGCGGGGGTCCTCGCTGCGAGCAGTGGTCGGCGGGCGCCGACTTCGTCAGAGGCGAACTCTTGTCTACCAGCATCGGCGGCGTGGTGATGCCGGAAGTCGCGGAAATCAGTGCTGCCTGAAATCCACGCCGTCTCCCGACCCTGGCTCCCCGCCCCGTGCCCCGCGGCCGCCCTGTCACCAGTTCCGGCCGGCGATCAGCTCCTCGTCGTCGGCGTCGGGGTAGCCGTAGGCCTGCGCGATGATCGTGAACGCCTCGCCGATCTCCTCGCGGGCGACGGTCTCGATCTCGCTGCCGGCGGCGTCGAACTCCGCTTCCAGGTTGTTGAACTCCTCCACCGCGGCCTGGGTCAGCGCGTACAGCGCTTCCAGATCGGCCGGCGGGTCGTCCTGGATGCGTTCGCACAGCCGCGTCAGTATCGCCACGCCTTTGTCGAGCACGTGGTCCGGGAAGTAGTCGTCCTCATACAAGCGGCCGAGCAGTCCGTAGTCGAGGACTTCCTGGTTGGTGATGGGCATGGCCGGGACCCTAGTGCACGCCGGTGACAGGGTGCTGCGGCCCGTGTGGACGGTCGCAGATTTTCACGATGCTGTCGAAGATCCGTCATCGCGCCGGCCTGCGGTGGACAGTCCGGCTCTTGACCCCTAGATAACCCGCCTGTAACTTTCCCGTGCACTCCGGAAGTTGCAAAAAGTCGCCAGAACACAGCAAGTTCCCTATCCACAAGGGTAAGAACTCGACCCTGCGACAGTCCGATGCGAGGACTCCGATGCGGCTCCGACACGCTGCCAGATCAAGACCCAGATCTTCAGTAGGTGGGCACAGATCTTCAGTAGGTGGGCACAGATCTTCAGTTGGTGGGAACAGACCTCCCCTGCTCCGATTCGTGGCGCTCCTGGCGGCGATGCTGCTCGCCGCCCTGGTGCCGAGCCTGCCGACGGCCACCGCGGCAGCCCCAGCAGGCGGCGCGAATCTGGCCTACGGCAAGACCGCGACCGTCTCCAGCGCCAACGGCTCCTACCTGGCCGCGAACTTGGTGGACGGCAACCCTTCCAGCTATTGGGAGTCCGCCAACGGCTCGTTCCCGCAGTGGGCCCAGGTGGATCTGGGCGCTTCGGCGTCGGTCGGCCAGGTGGTGCTGAAGCTGCCGTCGGCGTGGGGCGCGCGCAGCCAGACGCTGTCGGTACAGGGCAGCGGCGACGGGACGACGTTCTCCACGATCGTGGCCTCCGCGTCCTACGCGTTCGATCCGGCGTCGAACAACGTGGTGGCGATCGGTTTCGGCGCGACGGCGGCCCGGTTCGTGCGGATCGCGATCACCGCGAACACCGGCTGGGCGGCCGGGCAGCTGTCGGAGCTGGAGGTCTACGGGGCGGCGGCGTCGACGGCGAACCTGGCGGCGGGCAAAACGATGTCGGCCTCGGGGGTGTCGCAGAGCTATGTGGCGGCCGACGCCAACGACGGCAACACCTCGACGTACTGGGAGTCGGCGAACAACGCTTTCCCGCAGTGGCTGCAGGTGGATCTCGGCGCGACCGTGCAGGTGTCGCAGGTGGTGGTGAAGCTGCCGCCGTCCACTTCCTGGGGTGCGCGCACACAGACCTTGGCGGTGCAGGGCAGCAGCGACGGGTCGGCGTTCACCGATCTGGTGGCCTCGGCCGGATACACGTTCGACCCGGCGTCGGGCAACCAGGTGAGGATCCCGACCGGAACCACGACGACCCGGTATGTGCGGCTGAACATCACCGCGAACACCGGCTGGCCGGCCGGCCAGATAGCGGAGTTCGAGGTCTACGGCCCGGCGGGTTCGACGCAGCCGCCGGCCGCGCCGACGAACCTCGCCTACACCCAGAGCGCGTCCGGCACGGTGACGCTGACCTGGACCGCGTCAACCACGCCGAACCTGGCCGGCTATGACGTGTATGCCAACAACGCACTGCTGACCTCGGTGCCGGGCACCGTCACCTCCTACACCGACAATCCGGCGACGACCGCGACGGTCACCTATTTCGTGCGGGCCAGGGACGCCTCGGGCAGCCAGTCGGCGAACAGCAACAGCGTGACCCGCACCGGCTCGTCGGCGACGGCTCCGACCGCCCCGAGCAACCTCGCCTACACGCAGCCGGCCTCCGGGCAGGTGAAGCTGACCTGGGGCGCCTCGACCGACGCCGTCGGTGTCACCGGCTACACCGTCTACCGCAACACCGCCAAGATCGCCTCGGTCGGTGGCAGCACCTTGACCTATACCGACGCCATCGCCGATGCGGTCACGGCGTCGTACTACGTCACGGCGGGCAACGCCGCCGGGCTGGAGTCGGCGCCGTCGAACACCGTGACCCGGACCGGGTCCGGCGGCACCGGCACCAACCTGGCGTTGAACAAGCCGATCGACGGCACCGCCCACACCTTCACCTACGCCCCGGCCAACGCGAACGACGGCGACCTCACCACCTATTTCGAAGGTTCGTCGTATCCGTCGCAGCTGACGGTGCACCTGGGGGCGAACGCGGACGTGTCCTCGGTGGTGGTGAAGCTGAACCCGGCTTCGGCGTGGTCGGCGCGGACGCAGACGATCGCGGTGGCGGGCCGGGAGCAGTCGGCGACCTCGTTCACGACGCTGGCCGCACCAGCGTCGTATGCGTTCGACCCGAACAGCAACGCCAACACGGTGACGATCCCGGTGTCGGGCCGCGTCGCCGACGTACAGGTGTCGATCACCGCCAACAGCGGCGCTCCCGGCGGGCAGGTCGCGGAGCTGCAGGTGATGGGCACCCCGGCACCGAACCCGGACCTGTCCCCCACGTCGAGTTCCTGGAGCCCGGCGGCGCCGGTGGAGACTGACACGATCACCGCGAGCGCCGTGGTGAAGAACGGCGGTACCGCGGCGTCGGTGGCCACGGATGTCGGTTTCTATCTGGGGTCGACGAAGGTGGGTTCGACCACTGTGGGGGCTTTGGCGCCGGGGGTGTCGGCGACGGTGTCGGCACCGATCGGCACGGCCGGTGCCGGGTCGTATCAGTTGACGACGAAGGTCGACGAATCGCACAAGAACGTCAACCTGACGGCCGACCAGTCGTACACCAATCCCACGGCGCTGGTGGTGAAGCCGGTGGCCAGCGCGGATCTGGTGGGGTCGGTGGCGTGGACGCCGGCGACGCCGGCGGCCGGGAGTCAGGTGGCGTTCTCGGTGACCGTCCGCAACCAGGGCACTGTGGCCACCACTTCCGGCGCGCACGGGGTGACGCTGACGCTGCTGGACGCCTCCAACACCACGGTGGCGACGCTGACCGGGTCGGTGCCTGGGGTGATCGCGCCCGGGGCGTCGGCGGCGCCGATAACTGTGGGGTCGTGGACGGCGGCGAACGGCAGATACACCGCGCACCTGGTGCTGGCGGCAGACGCGAACGAGTTGCCGGTGAAGTATCGGCATCTGACGAGCGACACGCCGTTGTTCGTGGGGCAGGGCGCGAACATGCCGTATGACTCCTACAAGTCGACCGACGGCACCCTGGGCGGGTCGGCGGCGGTGGTGGGGCCGAACCGCACCATCGGCGACCTGGCCGGGGAGGCGACGGGGCGGCGTGCGGTGACGCTGGACGCCACCGGGGATTCGGTGGCGTGGACGTCGCGGGAGGCCACGAACACGTTCGTGCTGCGGTATTCGATCCCGGACTCCCCCGGCGGCGGCGGGCAGAGCGCGACGCTGGACCTGTATGCGGACGGGCAGCTGGTGCAGCCGCTGAACCTGACGTCGCATTTCGCGTGGCTTTACGGGTCGGAGACATCTCCTGGGGACTCGCCGTCGGCCGGCTCGCCCCGGCACATCTACGACGAGTCCGGTTTCCTGCTGGCGCGGTCCTATCCGGCCGGGACGGTGTTCAAGCTGCAGAAGGATGCGCAGAACTCCTCGCAGTACGCGATCGACTTCATGAACCTGGAGCAGACCGCGCCGGCGGCCAACCCTGATCCGGCGCATCTGGTGATACCGGCCGGGTTCACGCAGACCGACGTGCAGGCCGCGCTGGACAAGGTGCGGATGGACAGCACGGGGGTGTTGACCGGGGTGTATCTGCCGGCCGGGCAGTACGCGGTCAGCGGGCGGCTGCTGGTGTACGGCAAGCCGGTGAAGGTCGTCGGCGCCGGCGTGTGGTACTCGCAGTTCGCGGCGCCGGCCGGGCAGAGCGACACCGACACCGGCTGGGATCTGCAGTCCGGGGCGTCGGGGTCGACGTTCACCGGGTTCGCCTGGTTCGGGAACTACACCACCCGACAGGACGGCCCCGGCCACACCTGGGATCTGCGCAACCAGTCGAACATCACCATCGACAACGTGTGGATCGAACACAACGTGGTGGGGATCTGGGGGGCGTCGAACGTGCAGAACTCGACGTTCACGAACCTGCGGATCCGCGACACGATGGCCGACGGGCTGAACCTGACCAACGGCTCGGCCGGGAACCTGGTCGGCAACGACGAGGCCCGCAGCACCGGCGACGACAGCTTCGCGTTGTTCGCCGCCCAGGACCAGTGCGGCGGCTGCAAGCTGACGAACAACACGATCCAGAACGTGACGGCGATCGCGCCGTGGCGCGCGGCGGGCGTGGCGGTGTATGGCGGCGGCGGGAACACGGTGCAGAACTTCACCGTGTCCGACACGCTGTGCTATCCGGGGTTGACGATCAGCTCGCTGAACTTCGGGTTCCCGTTCGAGGGGTTCGAGGCCGGCCCGCAGACCGTGATCCGGAACTTCTCGCTGCCGCGCGACGGCGGCCACTTCTGGGGCGGCCAGGCGTTCGGCGCGATCTGGGCGTTCTCGGCGACGCAGCCGTTCGCCGGGATCCGGGTCGGCGAGGCCACCATCACCGACCCCACCTACACCGGCATCATGTTCCAGACCGACTATGTCGGCGGCGCCGCGCAGAACCCGGTCACCGACACGGTGTTCACCAACACCACGATCACCGGGGCGCACGCCGTCAACGACGGGTTCGGCAACGGCAAGTCCGGGTTCGGGATCTGGGCGAATCCGCTGCCGGAGGCGAATCAGGGCCCGGCGGTGGGTGCGGTGACGTTCAACCACCTGGTGGAGAGCGACGACGATGTGAACATCCAGAACCCGACGAGTACGTTCACGATCACGGTCAATCCGTAGCGGTGGCTGATGCCGGGGCCGGTCGCCGAGGTTCGGCGGCCGGCCCTGCCGATGTCTCTTCGGGACGAGCGGGGTGAGCGGGGCGGGCCGGCGCGGGCTGCGGTTCCGGTGCTGCTGCGGGTACCGGTTCCGGGGCGGCGTCGGCGCTGCGGACCTCCGGCAGGGTCAGGACGGCGAGGTTGGCGGCGGCGACCAGGACGGCGCCGGCGGCCAGCGGCGCGGTGGTGCCGACGGCGGCGGCCACCGGGGCGGCGACGGCCAGGCCCAGGGGCCGGGCGGCGAAGGAGATCAGGGCGTCGAAGGATCCGACCCGGCCGAGAGCGTCGGCGGGGATGCGGCGCTGCAGCGTGGTCTCCCACAGCGGGTCGAGTACGCCGAGGCCGAACATGGCGGCGAAATAGGCGGCCAGCACTAGCGGCAGCGGCGCGGTGGTGGCGAGCGCCGCGAGCGGCAGGGCGTAGGCGGCGGCGCCGACGGCGACTCCGACCAGCGGCCGGCGGATCGGCAGCCGTCCGGCGGCCCAGACGCCGGCGAGCATGCCGACGGTGCCGGTCTGCAGGATCACGACCCAGGCGGTGCCGCCGCCGAGCCGCGTGACGGCGATGACCGGTCCGAGGGTGAGCAGGAACCCGGCGGTGAGGTGCCACACGCCGTGGCCGAGGACGTTGGCGATGAACCAGGGGTGGCGGCGGGTCTCGGCCCAGCCGGCGCGCAGGTCGGCACGGAACGTCGTGCGGGCGGGGCGATCAGGGCCGGCGGTGCTGCCAGCCGCTGCTTCGGCGCTCGCCGTCGTCTGCTCCCCGGCGCGCACTGCCCCGAGGGTTGTTGCCGAGCCGATGAACAGGGCGGCGGTGAGCAGTGCGGCCCAGCCTGCGCCGATGGTGAGGGTGAGGGTTCCGGCGACGGCGGGGCCGGCGAACTGGGCCAGGCCGCCCCACACTGACAGGCGGGCGTTGAGCAGTCGGCGGTGGGGGCCGTCGACGCTGGCGGAGACCAGGGTGCGCACGGCTGGGGTGCCGAAGGCGATGGCGGCGCCGGTGATCGCGGCCAGGGTGGCGAGGGCGGCGGTGTTGGGGCCCCAGGTGAGCAGGCAGGTGCCGATGCCGGCTTGGGCGGTGGCGCGGGTGAGGTCGGCGGCGGCGATGATGCGGCGGGCCGGGAAGCGGTCGGCGACGACCCCGGCTACCGGCAGCAGGAGCAGCATCGGGACGAGTTCGGCGGCCAGGACCAGGCCGAGTGCCGAGGGCTTGCCGGAGTGCAGGCCGCCGTGCACGATCGCCAGGGTCAAGGTGGTGGGGATCAGGGAGGTGGCCAGGGACGCGGTGGTGCGGCCCAGCAGCAGGCGGCGCTGGAGCGGGGTCATCGGGGTGCGGGTCACACCCCCACAGTATTTCGCCAGCGAATCATTCGTCAACGAATCATTTGCTGGCGAATCCTGCGCTGGCGAAACACCTGCGCGGCGCCGCATACTGACTCCCATGGACGATGTGGTGTGGGACGGCTCAGCGTTCGACGACTCAGTGGACCGCCACCTGGCCCGCTGGCGCGGCAAGGCCCCCTACGACGAGACCGTCGAGGCCGTCATCACCCGGGTGCAGATGCTGGCCAAGCAAGTCGCCAACACCAAGCGCCGCATGCATGACAAGGTCGGGTTGCAGGCCCCGGAGTTCGAGACGCTGCACCGCCTGGCCGCCCGCGACGACCGCCGCGCCACCCCGTCGGAGCTGGCCGCCGAGCTGCTGCTGTCCGGCGCCGGCATGACCGGCCGCCTGGACGCCCTGGAGCAGGCCGGCCTGATCCGCCGGATCCGCGGCACCGCCGACCGCCGCCGCGTCGACGTGGAGCTCACCGACGCCGGCCACGCCAGGTGGCTGGAGGGCATGCGGCTGCAAGGGCTCATCGAGAACGACATCGTGCAGGTCCTGGACGCCGCCGAACGCGACCAGGTCAACGCTCTGCTGAAAAAGATGCTGCTGCGTGCTGAGCAGCACGCAGCAGAAGGCGCCGACGTCGCCTGAACCCCGCTGAACTGAACCCCGCTGAACTGAACCCCGCCGAACGAGGGAAGCGGGGCGGGGGTCAGTCGGTTCGGGGGATGTAGGCCAGGCCGTGCGCGCCGGGTTCACCCTGCCGCGGGATCGACAGCGTGTTCAGCACCTGCAGCGACTCCAGATCGACGATCTCGACAGTGGAGGACACCACGGACGCCACGTATCCCAGCCGTCCGTCCGGCGAGGACGTGATCGTCAGCGGACACACTCCCACCTCGACGCTGCCGATCTCGGCGCCGGTGCCGGTGTCGAACACGGTGAGGGTGCCGGGCTCGTGGCGGCCGATGTCGGAGCCGGGTTCCCGGCTCATCCGGGTGTGGCCGGCCAGGAGCTTGCCGCCGGCGGTGAGGTGGACCGGCAGCACGGTTCCGGCGGTCGGCAGGACGTCGATGACCGTTTCGGCGGCCAGGTCGATGACCCGGACGCCGTTGGGGGCCTGAGCTGCGTCCTTGCCGGCGTCGGCGGCGCCGAACGACGCATACGGCCCGGCGACGTAGGCGCGGGCGCCGTCCGGCGACACCGCCAGCCCTTCGCTGCCCGGCACTTCGACCTTGCCGGTCATGGCGCCGGTGTGCAGGTCCACGATCGACACGTACGGCGCCTCCTTGTTGGCCGCGACGCCGATCCGGCCGGCGGCGTCGGCGGCGAACCAGTGCGGCCCGGGCGCGCCGGTGTCGATGCGGCCGGTGACCTCCCGGGTGGCGGCGTCGACCACGACGACGCCGCCGGTCCGGCCGCTGCCTTCCGCACCGTGCCCGTCGCCTTCGACGCTGACGAACAACAGTCCGCGCCGGACATCCAGGGCCAGGCCGTGCGGCGCGTGCTCGGGGAACAGGTCCACGACTTCCAGGACCCGGCGGGCATACGGGTCGATGGCGAGGATGTCGGTGCGGCGCCCGGCGTTGGCGTGGTAGTAGCCGCCGGTGTAGGCCAGGCTGCACCACAGCACCGAGCGCACCGGGTCCCACAGCAGTTCGTGCGGCTCGGCCGGGACGTCGAGAGTGCCCAGCAGGGTGTCGTCGGCGGCGTCGAAGAACGACACCGTCGGGCCGCTCTGGCTGACGACGGCCAGCACGTCGCCGTCACGGTCGGCGCGAGCAGATCCGGAAGAACCAGAAATGAGCATCACAGCAGAACCTCTTCAGGGAAGAGAAACGAACGGGTGAACACCTCAACCCTGCGCCGCACCACCCGCCGCAACAATGCAAACATCAGCACGCAATAGTTAACGCCAGTAGCAAACACCCAGCGTAGACGTAGTATCGACGCATGGATCTCAACCTGCTGCGGGTGCTGGACGTGCTGCTGCAAGAAGGCAGCGTCACCCGCGCCGCCGACCAGCTCGGCACCTCCCCCGCGGCGGTGAGCCGGCAGCTGGGCCGGCTGCGCCGCGCCGTCGGCGACCCGCTGCTGGTCCGCGCCGGCCAGCACCTCGTCCCCACCCCGCGCGCCGAACAGCTCCGCGACCAGGTCAGCGCCCTGCTGGCGGCCGCCGACGACGTCCTGCGCCCCGGCGCCGGCTTCGACCCGGCCGCGCAGCACCGCACCTTCCGGCTCCAGGCCTCCGAGCTGCTGTCGGCCGCGCTCGCGCCGAAGCTGCTGGCCGGCATCGCCGCCGAGGCCGAAGCCGTCAACGTCGTGTTCTCCCCCGAGGCGCTGGAAGGCGGACCGGCGCTGCGGCAAGGCTGGGTGGACGTCGAAGTCGGCGTGCTCGGGAACCTGGACCCCGAGATCCTCACCCGGCCGCTGATCACCACCGGCCTGGTGGGGGTGGCGCGCGCCGGGCATCCGCTGTTCGCCAAACGGCTGGACGTGCGCCGGTTCGCAGCCTTCGGCCACATCGGCATCTCCCGCACCGGACGGATCCGCGGACCGATCGACACCCTGCTGCAGGCGCGGGGCCTGGCGCGGCGGGTGCCGGTGGTGGTGCCCAGCCACACCGCCGCGCTGCTGCTGGCCCGCGACAGCGACCTGATCGGGCTGTGGCCGGACGGCTGGCTGCCGCAGGCCGTCGCCGCGCTGGGCTTGCGGACGTTCCCGATCCCGCTGCCGCTGGACGCGGTCGAATTCGGCATGGCGTGGCATCCGCGCACCGACACCGACCCCGGGCACCGCTGGTTCCGGAACCAGGTGGCGGCGGCACTGTCCACGATCCACACCGACACCCGGTAGCACCGGCGCGGCGTACCCGCGCACCGGACCGTCTGTTTCCGAGGTGTATCAGAGCTGGAACTTACCTCGAACTCATCCGTTCGGGCAGGCGCGCGCCACCGTCGCGCGCGATCCGCCAGCCGTCCGCGCCTGGTGCCGACCGGCGTGGCTGGGCCTTACTCAAGAAGTGGGCCTTTCGCGGCACCGGCAGGGCAGGACAAGGAGGGCAGGGCCATGACGATCATCCCGGACAGCACCGCCGCCGACGAGGCCGACCAGACACCACAGCAGGCCGGCACGCCACCGCTGTCGCTGAGCACCGCCGCCGCACGGAACCTGGCGACCACCACCAAGACCCAGCCGCAGATGCAGAGCATCACCTCCCGGTGGCTGCTGCGGCGGCTGCCGTGGCAGGAAGTGTCCGGCGGCACCTACCGGGTGAACCGGCGGCTGGCACTGGCGGTCGGCAAGGGCCGGGTGGCGTTCGTGCAGAACGGCGCCGACGACGTCCGCATCATCCCCGAGACGCTGCGGGAGATCCCGGCGCTGCGCGGCTTCGACGACGACGCGCTGCTGGAGCGGCTGGCCTCACTGTTCACCCCCCGGCACTTCGCCCCCGGCGAGATCATCGCCGAGGCCGGGCACCCCGTCGACGAGGTGTTCATCCTCGCCCACGGCCGCATCGAGCGCCGCGCCGTCGGCGCCTACGGCGAAGACGCCGTACTGGGAGTCCTGACCGACGGCGCACACCTGGGCGACGAGGCCCTGATGCACTCCGATCCGCTGTGGAGCGCCACCGTCACCGCCGCGACCGCCGGCACCGTCATGGTCCTGCCGTGGGACGAGTTCCAGCGGGAGCTGGCGGCCAACCCGCACCTGGCCGAGCACCTGGACCGGTTCGTGACCGCCTCCGGCCGCAAAGTCAACACCAAAGGCGAGGCGCACGTCGAGATCACCGCCGGCCACGAAGGCGAAGTCGAACTCACCGGCACCTACGTCGACTACGAACTCGCGCCGCGCGAATACCAGCTCTCCCTCACCCAGACCGTGCTGCGCGTCCACTCCCGCGTCGCAGACCTGTTCAACGACCCCATGGACCAGGTGAAAGAACAGCTGCGGCTGACCATCGAGGAGATCCGCGAGCGCCAGGAATGGGAGCTGCTGAACAACCGCGAGTTCGGACTGCTCCACAACACCGACTACAGCCAGCGGATATCCACCTGGTCCGGCCCGCCGACCCCCGACGACATGGACGACCTGCTGTCCATGCGCCGCAGCACCCACATGTTCCTGGCCCACCCCAAAGCCATCGCCGCGTTCGGCCGCGAATGCACCAGACGCGGCCTGTACCCGAACACCGTCGACGTCGAAGGACACCAGGTCCCGGCCTGGCGCGGCGTCCCGATCTTCCCCTGCGGGAAGATCGCCGTCAACGGCGGCCACACCTCCTCCATCGTCGCCATGCGCCTCGGCGCAGACCAGCAAGGCGTCGTCGGACTGCGGCAGACCGGCATCCCCGACGAATACGAACCCGGACTCAACGTCCGCTTCATGGGCATCACCGACCAGGCCATCATCCGCTACCTGGTCACCGCCTACTACTCGGTGGCGGTCCTGGTGCCGGACGCCATCGGGATCCTGGAGAACGTCGACGTCGCAGCCCCGAGGAGCTGACCGGTGCTCCTCGGCGAACACGGCAACCCGCACACCGCCACGGTGCCGGCCCGGCCCACAGGCCTGGGCACCTCAGCCGCAGCCCTGGCCGAAGCCGGCCGGCCGGCGCGCGCCGTCGCCGGCCTGTACTGCCCGGGCGCCGTGCGGGACGATCCCGCGCTGGCCGCGGAGGTGCAGCAGCGGCTGGACACCTGGGCCACAGAAGTCGGAGCACAGCCGGCGGCGGTGGCGCGCCTGGGACGGCTGGCGATGCTCACGCACCCTGACACCGCCGACCCGGCACGGCTGGCCGTCGCCGGGCAGCTGCTGGCGCTCGGTGCGATGGTGCACAGCGCGACGCTGCCAAGCCCGGCGGCATCGGTGCCGGTGGTGGAGCTGCCCGCGGCGGGTCTGGCGAATGGCGCCGATGCCGCGTCGATGTCGACGCTGATGCCGACGCTGATGCCGATGTCAGCGCCGGAGCTGGGCGCCGCTGTGGACACTGCGTTGGAGGAGATGTTCGACGCTTGCGATCTCCCCGGCTCCGCCGGCCGCCCCGCGACTCCCGGGGCGCTCACCGACCATCCGGTGGCCGTGTCGGCGCTCGCCGGTCTCAGCGCCCTGCCGGCCTCCCCCTATCAGGTGGACCGGGTCCGCCGCGAATACCAGGTGCTGGCGGCATCGGCGCCGACCCGCAGCGGGCCCCATCCACCGTGGGAGCACCTGGCCCTGGGGCACCTCAACGCCTACAGCCCGGTCCTGGCGGCGCTGGACGCGCTCGACGGCTACGAGCTGCCGCCGCCGGCGGCGGCACGTCCGGAGCTGCGGCGGGTCCGGCAGCTGGCGGCGCTGGCCGCGGCGCTGCTGCACGATGTGGCGGCCCCGTCGCCGACCGGGCTGAGCGCGGCGATCGCCCGCGCCGACGGCCTGGGCGCGGCGGCCGCGGTCCGCCGCGCCGCCGCCGTGCACGACGACGCGATGCGCGCCTTCCAGCAACACGCCACGCTGCTGGCCGGGAGCACCGCCGACCTAGGGATCCGCCGCTACCTGGCGGGCCTGTGGACGTGGCTGGGCGGGCACCGCAGCTGGCACACCGACCGGCCCTGACCCGAACCCTGATCCGAACCCTCATCAGTACTCGATGTTTCTCGCGTTCCTGACTGTTCCCGATCGTTCCCGCCTGTTCCTGCGTGTTCCTGACGAAGGGTGAATTCTGGCCATGGGTTCGCAGTCCGCTGTCACCAGCCGCTACCAGGAGTCCGTCGCCGACTATTGGGACCGGGAGAAGAACCCGGTGAATCTGCGCCTGGGCGAGGTCGACGGCATCTACCACCACCATTACGGCATCGGGGATGTCGACTGGTCGGTGTTGCAGGCCCCGCCGGAGCAGCGGGAGGCGGCCGTGATCGCCGAGATGCACCGGCTGGAGACGGCGCAGGCCGACTTCCTGCTGGACCAGCTCGGGCCGATCACCGCCGAGCACCGGCTGCTGGACGCCGGGTCCGGCCGCGGCGGCACCAGCCTGATGGCGGCGCTGCGGTTCGGCTGCCGCGCCGACGGGCTGTCGATCTCCGGCAAGCAGGTGGAGTTCGCGAACAACCGCGCCCAGCAGGTCGGGGTCGGCGACCGCGTCCGCTACCACCTGCGGAACATGCTCGACAACGGGTTCGACGACGGCACGTTCCAGGCCATCTGGAACAACGAGTCCACGATGTATGTGGATCTGGGCTCGCTGTTCGCCGAACACGCCCGCGCTCTGGCACCCGGCGGCCGCTACGTCACCATCACCGGCTGCTTCAACGACGCCTACGGCCGGCTGCCGTCACGGTCGGTCAGCCAGATCAACGCCCACTACATCTGCGACATCCATCCGCGCAGCGGCTACTTCGCCGCGCTGGTCGCCAACGGCCTGATCCCGATCTCCGTGGTGGATCTGACCGCGGCCACGATCCCGTACTGGGAGCTGCGGCAGCAGTCGAGTGTGGCCACCGGCATCGAAGAGGCGTTCCTCACCGCCTACAAGGAAGGCAGCTTCCACTATCTGATGATCGCCGCCGACAAGGTGTGAGGTGGACGTGAGCCGGGTTTGAGTCGGGCCCGGGCCGGGCGTGGGCGCTGAAAAGGAAGGCTTGTCATGTCGTTGACCACCGAGCTGTCGGCTTTGGGAGCTTCGGGCGTGCCGCCGGCGCTGCCCGCGCGGCCGCCGTGGGAGCAGGCTTCGCCGCACTGGCACGCCGACGACGTCGACCCGGGGCCGGAGCCGCCGGTGCGGCCGGTGCCGCGTCCGGACCGGCTGGCGCCGGTGCCGTTGGCCGAACGGAGCTGGGGCGACGGCAGCCATTCGCCGCTGCTGTGCCCGCCGGCGGCCCGGATCGATCCGGCACTGGCCGCGGTGGTCGACGACCGGCTGACCGCGTGGGCGCAGCGGATCGGCCTGCACGCCGGACACCTGGAGGAGTTCCACGCCACCGGCTTCGGCCGGCTCATCACACTGGCCCACCCCGAATGCGACGATCCGGACCTGCTGCTGCTGTCGGCGCAGATGAACGCCGCGTGGTGGGCCAGCGACGACTACTACGCCGACGAGACCGAACTCGGCGCGGTACCCGAAGCCCTGCCGGCACGCCTGGCACTGGTGTCCTCGGCGCTGGACCCGCCGCCGCCGGCCGGGGAGTTCACGCCACCGCTCAACGACGCGGTGGTGTCCGACCCGGTGCTGGTGTCGCTGCGCTCAGCCCTGGCGCACGTCACCCGGCACGCCAGCGCCGCACAGGTGATGCGGGTCCGGCACACCACGCACCAGATGTACGTGTCGTGGAACGCCTACAACGCCTGGCGGCACGCCGGCACCACACCGGAGGCCTGGCGGTACCTGGCCGCGCGGCAACACGACAGCTTCTACACCTCCATGATCCTGATCGATGTGGTCGGCGGGTATGAACTGGCCCCGGAGCTGTTCGCCGACCCGCTGTTCCACCGGGCCCTGACCCAGGCCGGCACCGCCGCGGTGCTGGTCAACGACCTGGCATCGGCGGCGCGGGAAGCCGGAGAGGACCCGGACTGCAACATGGTGCTGCTGCTGGCCGCCGAACGGGGCTGCTCGGTGGCCGAGGCCACCGAAGAAGTGGTCGCGCTGCACAACGACATCGTGCGCGGATTCGAACAGTCGCGGGCGGCGCTGGCAGCGGTACCCTCGCCGGAGCTGCAACGGTTCGTGCTCGGCGCGCGCGCGTGGCTGGGCGGCTGCCTGGAGTGGCACGACTCCTCAAGCCGCTACAAGTAGCGCAACGTTCGTCACCAGGTCCGTCTCCAGAGTTCGCTTCTGGGTTCGTCTGTAGTGACGCGGTGGCGGGAGTTCAGTACGCGGATTTCGCCGGCTGCGGCACATACGGTTTGCGCCGCACCACCAGCAGCGCCACATCGTCTTCCAGGCGTCCGCCGACGTGGGCGGCCAAGCCGGTGAGGATCTGCGAGGTCAGCTCCGCCGGGGCGGCGGCGGGCCGGTCGGTCAGAAACGCGGCCAGGTCGAAGAACCGGCCGGACTTGTCCCGGGCCTCGGTCGTGCCGTCGGTGTAGAGCAGCAGGGTGTCGCCGGGGGCGAACCCGGCCCACGCCGGCGCGGCCGCCGCCGTCCCCGCCGGAGAGGCGATGTCGAACAGCCCGAGCGGCGGACCGGGCTCGACCGGCGCCAGGACATCGACCCGGCCGTCGCGCATCAACAGCGGCGGCGGGTGCCCGCAGTTCACCACCTGCACCGTCGGCGTGGTCGGATCGACCGACAGCAGCACCGCGGTGACGAACTCCTCATCGCGCACCGGCCGCCGCGCCAGCATGGCGTGCATGCGGTCGGCGACCCGGGACAGGTCCGACTCGGTGTGCGCGGCCTCCCGGAACACCCCGAGCACGTCGGCGGCGGCCTCCACCGCCGGCAGGCCCTTGCCCCGGACGTCGCCGATCAGCAGCCGGTCACCGAACTTCGTGGACACCGCCTCATACAGATCACCGCCGATGCGAGCCTCGGCCGCAGCCGCCCGGTACGCCACGGCGGTACGGACCTGCTCCAGCTCCGGCGGGACGTCACGCAACACCACATGCTGCGCGGTCTCGGCGACACTGCGCACGTCGGCCAACAGCCGGGACTGCCGGCCGACCAGGCCCACGCTGACACAGCTGACCACCGTCACCGCGGTGATCGCGCCGAGCGTGGCGACCTCCACGTCGCCGCCCCGGTCATGGGCATAGACGTAGGCGACGCCGCTGACCGCCGCCGCCGACACCCCCGCGGCGATCGTCTGCCACAGCGACCGGGTCACCAGCGCCGCCAGCGCCGGCGCCACCGACAGCGTCGAGGAGAACGTGATGTCCCGCGGCGTGATCACGTCGGCGACCATCACCAGCGCGATGAACACGTACGGCACCAGCCGCTGCGGCCAGCTCGGACGGCTCGGCGTCACCGTCACCGGCAGCAGAGGGCGCTCCGGGGTGGATGGACCAAGCAGCGGCATGCGTCACGGTTCCCAAGGGCTCGGCGGCGGGCGGGCAGATGGTGCGATCAGCGGAACACGGCCGGGCCGCGGGCGGCACCCGGGGCTGCGCCGAACGCGCGAAGTCGCGGACGGATCGCGGGCCTGGCTCGGCGCACGCTACATGGTCAGGTCCACCACCACCGGCGCGTGGTCGGACGCCCCAGCGCCTTTGCGCTCCTCCCGGTCCACCCAGGCGTCGGACACCGCCGCAGCGAACGCCGGATTGCCGAACACCAGGTCGATGCGCATGCCCTTGTTCTTCTGGAACCCCAACTGCCGATAATCCCAGTATGTGAAAGCTTTGTCATACTTCAAGGCGCGGGGGTGAACCTCCGCCAAGCCCTGGCTTTCCAACGCGGTCAGCCGCGCCCGCTCTGGCAGCGTCACATGCGTCGAATCGGCGAACAGCGACACATCCCACACATCCGCGTCGGTCGGAGCGATGTTGAAATCACCCAGCACCGCATAGGGCTGCTCGGCGCGCGCCGGCTCGGCGACAGCCTGCGCAAGGGAGTCCAGCCAGGCGAGCTTGTACTCGTAGTGGGCATGCCCCACCTCACGGCCGTTCGGCACATAGACGCTGGTGACCCGCACCGGACCGCAGGTCGCGGTGAGCGCCCGCGCCTCCAGCGCACCGTCGAACGCCGGCAGCCCGTCCCAGCCGCGCCGCACGTCGGCGATGCCGACCCGGGACAGGATCGCCACACCGTTCCAGCGGCCGCTGCCCCAGGACGCCGCCTCATAGCCGAGATCGGCGAGCCGGTCGGAGGGAAACAGCTCATCGGTGGTTTTCAACTCCTGCAGACACAGCACGTCGGGTTTGGCCGTGCCGAGCCAGCCGACCAGCCGGTCCACCCGCGCCGTCACCGAGTTCACGTTCCACGTCGCCACCCGCAGCACCATGGCCGCAAGCCTATGCGGTCCCACCCGCACACAGGTATGCGGCCCACCTGCCGGGCACGTTCACCTCACACCCCGAACTTCGCACCCCGCACCGCCACGACCGCCTCTTCCGGCCCCTCGGTCTGCACCACCGAGTGCCCCTGCCGCCCGGACAAGAACAGCACCAACTCCCCCGGCTCACCCACAACAGTCACCGGCGAGCTGCCTTTACGCACCACCACCGACTGCCCGTCGAGCCGCCGCACCACCAGCGGCGCCGGACAATGCCGCCGCACCATCCGGGACATCGCCGACAGCCGGCGCCACAGCGCCTCCGACACCGGCGGCGCCAGAACCCGCGGCTCCCACCCCGGCCCGGCACGCCGCACGTCCTCACAATGGACGAAGAACTCCACGAAGTTCGCCAGCTCATCGACACCCGGCAGCGCGAACAGCGACCGCCGCGGCGGCCCCGCCACCACCAGCGCCAGCAACTCATCCCACGGCAGCGCCGCGAACTCCCCCTGCACCCGCGCCAACCGCGGCGCCAACGCCTTCACCACGATCCCGGCCGCCGCGTCAGCCCGCCGCTCCCGCGTCACCACATGCGCCGCCAGATCCCGCGCCGTCCACCCCGCACACAACGTCGGCGCCTCAGGACCGGCCTCGCGCAACGCCTCGATCAGAGCTGCGCGTTGCTCACGCGCGAAATCAGTCATGGGCCCAGGGTAGGCACACACGTCAACCCGGCCCAGTCCAACCCTGCCCGCGCGTACATAACCGTGCAAGATAGTGACATGGGTACCAATACCACCGTCGCATCTGTCTTCCGGCCGCTGCTCACGGTCGCTCTGGGCGAGGCGCCGACCGTCCGGTTCGAATTCTGGGACGGCAGCTCCCTGACCCCCGAGGGCGGGCACAGCGGCACCGTCGTGGTCAACACCAAAGACGCGCTGAAGAACCTCGTCTGGGCCCCCGGAGAACTCGGACTCGCCCGCGCCTACGTCTCCGGAATGATCGACTTCCAAGGCGACATCTTCACCGTACTGCGCGCCCTGCAGCAGACCGCGCCGCGCGACGCCCGGCTCGGCGCCGACGCCGCCGTACAGGCACTCAACGCCGCACGCCGCCTCGGCGCACTCGGCTGGAAGCCGGAACCACCCGCCGAAGAATCCCACCCCCAAGGACGACGCCACTCCAAACGGCGCGACTCCGAAGCCATCACCCACCACTACGACGTCGGCAACGACTTCTACAACCTGGTCCTCGGCCCGTCCATGACCTACTCCTGCGCCCGCTGGGTCGGCCCCGACGACGACGGCGCCACCGGCCCCAACCCCGACCTCACCCTGGAAGACGCCCAGGCCGCCAAACACGACCTCGTCTGCCGCAAACTCGGCCTGGACCGCCGCACCGGCCAGGACCTCCTCGACGTCGGCTGCGGCTGGGGCTCCATGGCCATCCACGCCGCCACCCACTACGGGGCGCGCGCCGTCGGCATCACCATCAGCGCCGCCCAGGCCGACCTGGCCCGCAAACGAGTCGCCCAGGCCGGCGTCAGCGACCGCGTGGAAATCCGCCTGCAGGACTACCGCGACCTGGGCGGCGAACGCTTCGACGCGATCTCCTCCATCGGCATGTTCGAACACGTCGGCGCCGAACGCACCGCCGACTACTTCGACACCCTGCGCTCCCTGCTGCGCCCCAAAGGCCGGCTGCTCAACCACGCCATCTCCAGCCCCGGCGGCTCCCGCATCAGCACCCGCAGCTTCATCGGCCGCTACGTCTTCCCCGACGGGGAACTGCTCGACGTCGGCACCACCGCCCTGGCCATGCAACGCTCCGGATTCGAACTACGCGACGTGGAGTCGCTGCGCGAGCACTACGCCCTGACACTGCGCGCCTGGGTACGGAACCTGCAGGAGAACTGGGACGAGGCGGTGGAACTCGTCGGCATCGGCCGCGCCCGGGTATGGCTGCTCTACATGGCCGCCTCCGCCCTCGGGTTCGAAGACGGCGGAATCGCGATCCACCAGGTGCTGGGCGTCGTACCGGAAGAAAGCGGGGAATCCGGGATGCCGGGAAGCCGACGCGGCTGGATGTGAGCAGGGCGCTTCTTTCGGCGCGCGTTGGCACCACAGCCGTGGGGGCCGCACCACCATAGGTGCGGCCCCCACGGGTGGAACGATCGCCTACTGCGCCGGCGGGGTGTCGCCGGGCTGCAGGTGCGGGATCGGGCTGGTCGGCTCCACGCCCATCCGGCCGGCGCGGAAGTCCAGCAGCGCCTGCCGGATCTCGTCCTCGGTGTTCATCACGAACGGGCCGTAGTGGACCACCGGCTCGCCGATGGGCTCGCCGCCCAGGACGATCACGTCCAGGTTGGGGTGCCGGGTGTCCTGCTGCCGGTCGGCGGCGATGGCCAGGGAGTCGCCGGCGCCGAACACGGCGGTCTGCGCGGAGTGGACCGGGCGGTTCTCGGCGCCGACGGTGCCGCGGCCGTTGAGCACGTACACCAGCGCGTTGAAGTCCTTCCGCCACGGCAGCTCGACGCGCGCGCCGGGAGTGATGGACAGGTGCGCCAGGGTGATCGGGGTGTGGGTCACTCCGGGGCCTTCGACCCCGTCCACACCGCCGGCGATCACCCGGATCAGAGCGCCGCCGTCCTGGGAGGACGCCAGACCCACCTGGCCGCCGCGGATGTCCTGGTAACGCGGCGGCGACCACTTCTTGGCCGAGGGCAGGTTCACCCACAGCTGGATGCCGTGGAACAGCCCACCGGTCTGCACCAGCTTCTCCGGCGGAGTCTCAATGTGCAGCAGCCCCGAACCCGCGGTCATCCACTGGGTGTCACCGTCGGTGATCACACCGCCGCCGCCGTGGCTGTCCTGGTGGACGAACGTCCCGTCGATGATGTAGGTGACGGTCTCGAACCCGCGGTGCGGGTGCCAGGGGGTGCCCTTCGGCTCTCCGGCGGCGTAGTCCACCTCGCCCATCTGATCCATCATGATGAACGGGTCCAGGTATTCGGTGCGGATCCCGGCGAAGGCCCGGTTCACCGGGAAGCCCTCGCCTTCGAAACCCGAGGGCGCGGTGGTGACCGCCAGCACCGGACGCGGCACCGCGCCGGGCGCCGGCGCGGCGACGCGCGGCAGCGCCAGAGGGTTCTCAACAGTCACAGCGGGCACGGTGTCCTCCTCGGATCCGGATCACGTCGTTCTTGCAGGCGCCAACGGTAGTTGAAAGTTAAATATTCCGAGGGCGGTCCTGTGCCCATTACATCGCGGGACGGCGTGGCGGGCTCGGCGAGTGGGTGCTGGGGCCCGGCACGGCGAGGTCAGCCGCGTCCGCGGGTTTCACCCGTGCCGGCGCAGTTCGTGGAAGAAACCGTCCACGGTGGCCAGCTCCCCGTTGGAGCGCAGGGTGTCATAGACGAATCGGGCGACCGCGAGGTCCAGCACGCCCAGGCCGAACGGGGAGAACACCACGGTCCGCTCATGGTCGACACCGACGCGGCCGTCAAGGACGTCGGGGAGCGTGCCGTGGACGAAGTCACGATTCCCGGCCAGCTTCTCGGCCAGATGCGGCGAGGTGTCGGCCTTCAGGCAATGCTCGACGTCATCCAGGATGTTGGTCGCGGAAAGGATGATCTCCGGCGCCAGATCGCGCAGCGACACGTGCAGCACCAGCGGCCGGTGCGCGAACAACGCCACGTCGTGGACGTGCGGCGCCCCGGCGACCGTGGCGAACACCACCAGGTCACAGCCGGCGATGAGCTCCGAGGCCTGGTCGTAGCGGCGGATCGCGGCGGCCGGCACGCCGGTGCGCCGCAGGTGGCCGCTGAAGCCTTCGGCATGCCCGGCCGAGGAGTCGAACAGCCCTATGTGGTCGAAATCGAAGCCGTTCGCGACCAGGTAGGTGTGGATGTAGCGGGCGATGAGGCCAGTCCCGACGAACCCGACGCGCCGCGGCCGCCCGCCGGGACGGCCCCGGCTGAGCCGGTCCGCGGCCAGCGCCGCCGAGGCGGCGGTACGGGCCGCGGAGATGATCGACCCCTCCAGGCAGGCGTAGGGGTAGCCGGTCACCGGGTCGTTCAGGATCACCACCGCCGAGGCGCGCGGCAGCCCGGAGTCGATGTTGGCCGGGACGCTGGACACCCACTTGATGCCGTCGACACCGCCGGTGGCGGCGCCGTTCTGGTGGGAGGTGCCGCCGTCGGGGTTGTCGCCTGGGGCGGCGCCGCCGAGGGACGCCGGCAGGGCGATGATCCGGCTATCCGGCCGGTCCGGGAAACGCAGGAAATACGAGGGCGGATTCACGGTGCGCCCGGCACCGTGCGTGCGGTAGGCGGCCTCGACGATGTCGATGACGCGCTGCTGCGCACCGTCGAGCACCGCGCCGATCTGCTCACCGGTGATCACCGCGAAGTCCGGCACCGCTATCGGCTCAGGGGGCATCGTTGACTCCTCAGTTCGGGTCGAGTGGGGTTCGAGTTCGGATCGGATCCTGGTCGGATTCGGGTTGGATGCGGGTTGGATGCGGGTCAGATTCGCGTCGGCCAGGCCGACGATCAGCGGCTGACCGGGAACGACATCTGATAGGACAGACGATCATCGGCGAGGTCACCGATGGCGGCAAGCACCTCGTCGAGCTTCAGGAACTCCTCCCAGCCCGGCAACCCGCTGACCGCCGCCAGCCGCCCGACGACCAGATCCTCAAGCTCCGGAACCCGCTTGCCCTTCCACACCTTGTCAGCAAGGCTCACCAGCAGATCCTCGGTCCCAGTCCCCGGATTCCACGTCGCATGCGTCGCGGCAAAACGCGCAAGGCTCGGCGCGACGCCGTGGTCGACGAGCAGATCCCGGCCGGCTTCCTCATGGCGCGCGCCCGGACCTGAGAGCTCGGCAGGATGCAGAGCTTTGCCGATATCGTGCGTCGCCGCCCCGAAGCACACCGCCGCAGGATCGATCCCCACGTCCAGCCCACGCTCCTCAACCCAGCCGACGAGCTGCGCCGCGACGTCATGCACCAACCGCAGATGCGCGACCAGCCGCAGCGGAGCGCCGACGTCCCGCAGCAGCTCCGCAGCCGCCTCCGGCAGCGGCCGCAGCGACGGACGCTGAGTTTCCTCGAAGGCGATCGATAGCACCCGGGCGGCGACGGTCACCGAGCCAGACTAGGGCCTGGGGCCGCCACTCCCCTAGTGAGTCATAAGGTTGATTCGACCGAGGCCCGGCCGTGTTGGCGCAAGATCGAAAAGGCA
>JABFWL010000309.1 GCA_013362315.1 Catenulispora sp.
AGCGGCCCAGCGGGCTCAGCGCCTCGGCGTCGGCGGTGCTCAGCCCGGCATAGTCCGCGTCCTGATAGCCGATCACCCGGTTGGCCCAGTCGTAAAGCAGGCGACGGCGAACACGCCCCAGTAGCCGGGGCCGGCCGGCCAGGCGCCGACGGCCGGCTCGTCGATCCAGCAGACCGGCGTGGTCCGGCGGAGCTCGGCGAAGCGCTCGTAGGGGACCGCGTTCGCGTAGGTCTGCGGCTGGAAGATCTCCACGGTCACCCGTTCTGCGTGCCGCACCGGCGGCCTTCCTGAAAGCCGCGATGGCTCGTGACGGTCCCCTTAACCCAGCGCCTTGACCCAACGGGACCACTCCGGTTGGCGGGCGTAGCCGCCGGAGCGCCAGGCGTGATGCGCCAGCGCGTTCTCGTCGAGCACCATGGCGTCGGCGCGGGTGCCGCCGAAGGCGCGGAAGCGGTCCTCGGCAGCGGCGATCAGCAGCCGGCCGATGCCGGCGCGGCGGCGGTCCGGGTGCACGGCGAGGCGGTACACGTGGCAGCGCCAGCCGTCCCAGCCCGCGATCACGGTGCCGACCAGCTCGCCGTTCTCCGCGTCCACCGCCAGCAGCAGCGCGTCGGGGTCGCGGGCCAGCAGGGCTTCGAGCGCGCGGGTGGAGTCGGCGGGGCGGTGCGCGTCCTCGGCGGCTGTCTGCCAGAAGGCGAGCACGGCGGGGAGTTCGGCGGGGGTGGCGGTGCGGATGACTGGCTCGGGCATGGCGGCCAGGCTAGGCCGCGGTCGGTGGCCGCGAACAGCGGCGACCGCGATCCGGGACCGGGATCAGGATTCAGAGCAGCCGGGTCGGGCTTATTCGTCGTCGCCGATGACCGGCTCCAGCAGCGAGCCGGCGTTGTGCTCCAGCAGGCGCCAGCCGCTGCGGGCCTCGCCGAGGACCGACCAGCAGCAGTTGGACAGGCCGCCGAGGGCGCCCCACAGCTCCTCGGGCAGGCCCATCATGCGGCCCAGGGCCACGCGGGCCGCGCCGCCGTGGGTGGCGACCACCAGGGTGCCGCCGGGCGGCACCTTCTCCAGGCCGCGCAGGATGGCCGGGACGACCCGGTCGGCGACCTCGCTCTCCAGTTCGCCGCCGCCGCGGCGCACGCGCTCGCCGCGGCGGAAGGCCTCGAACTCCTCGGCGTACCGGGCTCGGATCTCGTCGTCGTCCAGGCCCTGCCAGCGGCCGGCGAAGGTCTCGCGCAGCCCTTCGTCGAGGGTGACCGGCAGGTCGGTGAGGCGGGCCAGGGTCTCGGCGGTGCGGGTGGCGCGGATCAGGTCCGAGGCGACGATGACGCTCGGCCCGAGGCCCGCCAGGACCCGCGCCGCGCGCTCGGCCTGTGCCATCCCGACCTCGTCCAGCGGGATGTCGGTCTGGCCTTGGAAGCGGCGCTCCAGGTTCCACGCGGTGCGGCCGTGGCGCCACAGCACCACCTGCCGCGCGCCGGCCGCCGGACGGCGGTCGAGGCCGCCGCCGGACGGGGCGGTCTCGGTCGGTTCCGGCGCGCCGGCCCCCTGCTCCGAGACGTCCGGATCCAAGGCGGCCCGGTCTGAGGCGATCCCGACCGCCGCGCCGAGGCCTATCCCTATCCCGCTCCCGCTCACGCCTGCGGACCGCCGGCGGTCTCAGCGTCGCCCGGACCCGGACCGCCGTCCTGCCCACTCCGCTCGCTCTGACCGCCCTGCTCCTCGGCTCCGCCGGCGGCCGGCGTCGGCCGCTCGTTGCGCCCGTTCGTCACCGACTCCGGCAGCTCGATCAGCGGGCAGTCCTTCCACAGCCGCTCCAGCGAGTAGTACGTGCGCTCCTCGGCGTGCTGGACGTGCACCACGATGTCGATGTAGTCCAGCAGCACCCAGCGCCCCTCCTGCTCGCCCTCGCGGCGGGCCGGCTTGGCGCCGTGCTCCAGCAGCCGCTCCTCGATGCCGTCGACGATCGCCCGCACTTGCCGGTCGCTGTTGGCCGAGGCCAGGACGAAGGCGTCGGTGATCACGAACACGTCGCTGACGTCGTACGCGACGATGTCGTCGGCCACCTTGTCGGACGCCGCCTGGGCCGCCGCGATGGCGAGTTCCCGGGCGCGGTCGGTTGCGGTCATGAGGCCTGTCTTCCGTTCGTGGTTTCTTGCTGGGTGGTTACCAGGATCTCATGCGCCGCCAGGCGGCTCAGTGGGTGTTCCCGGAGGTCGGCTTGCGCGTGGTGGTCGCCTTGCCGGTGCTGGACTTGCCGTCGGCGGAGGTGCCGCCGGTGCCGGTCCTGCCGTCGGGGGCGCCGGCGGAGGAGGTGGCACCGCTCGTGGCGCCGCCGGTGTCGCTCGGCGTCGGCGGCTGGTCGGCCGGGACCTGCCCCAGCTGCGTCCAGTCCGCGCCGAGCACCACCCGGACGTCGGTGAGCGTGGTGTCGAAGGCTTGCACCCGCACCGCGCTGTCCGGCAGCCCCATCGTCAGCGCCACCTGTTTGCCGACGCCCGTCGCGTCCTGGTCCGGCACCAGCACCGACGTGGTCGGGGCCGGCGCCACCACGCCCTGGTCCAGCGGCGTGTAGCCGCTGCCGAGCAGCTTCGAGGAGGCCATCGCGCGGCTGGAGATGGTGTCGGCGCGGCCGGTACCGTCGGCCACCGAGACCCGGGTCAGCCCGCCGTTGTCCTTGGCCCGGGCGGCGCCGCCGAGCAGCGCCTTGACCACCGGCGAGGCCTTGTCGAGGTCCAGCACGCCGGAGCCGTCGCCGCGCAGCGGCAGCGTCTGCTGGTCGAAGCGGCTGCCCTGCTCCTCGCCGCCGAGCGCGGTG
>JABFWL010000359.1 GCA_013362315.1 Catenulispora sp.
CCTAGGGCGCGTCCGCGCCGTCCTGCTGCTCCTCCTGCACGTCGCCCAGCCGGGCGAGGTCCCGGAGCCAGGCGTCGGCCGTCCCGTCCGACGGCGCCCGCCAGTCGCCGCGCGGGGACAGCGAGCCGCCGGCCGAGACCTTCGGACCGTTCGGCATCGCCGAGCGCTTGAACTGCGCGAAGGCGAAGAAGCGGCGGCAGAAGACGTCCAGCCACTGCCGGATCTGCGGCAGGTCGTACTGCGTCCGCTTCTCCTTCGGGAAGCCCGGCGGCCAGGCGCCGGCCTCCAGGTCGTGCCACGCGTGCCAGGCCAGGAAGGCGATCTTCGAGGGCCGGAAGCCGTAGCGCAGCACGTGGAACAGGGTGAAGTCGTGCAGCGCGTAGGGGCCGATCTTGGACTCGGTGGACTGCAGCTCCTCGCCGGGCACCAGCTCAGGGCTGATCTCGGTGTCCAGGATCGCGGTGAGGATCCGGCCGGTGTCCGCATCGAACTGGCCGCTGCCGACCACCCAGCGGATCAGGTGCTGGATCAGCGTCTTCGGGACGCCGCTGTTCACGGTGTAGTGGCTCATCTGGTCGCCGACGCCGTAGGTGCACCAGCCGAGCGCCAGCTCCGACAGGTCGCCGGTGCCCAGCACGATGCCGCCGCGCTGGTTGGCCAGCCGGAACAGGTAGTCGGTGCGCAGCCCGGCCTGCACGTTCTCGAACGTGACGTCGTACACCGGCTCGCCGGAGGCGAACGGATGCCCCATCTCCTTCAGCATCAGCCGCGCGGTCGCGGTGATGTCCAGCTCGGAGGCCGTGACGCCGAGGGCGCGCATCAGCTCGTGGGCGTTGCTCTTGGTGTGCTCCCCGGTGGCGAAGCCGGGCATGGTGAAGGCCAGGATGTCGCTGCGCGGGCGTCCGGCGCGGTCCATCGCGCGGGCGGCGACGATCAGCGCGTGCGTGGAGTCCAGGCCGCCGGAGACCCCGATCACCACCTTGGGGCCGCCGATCGCGGTCAGCCGCTGCTGGAGCGCCGAGACCTGGATGTTGTAGGCCTCGTAGCAGTCCAGGGCCAGCCGGTCCGGGTCGGCGGGCACGAACGGGTAGCGCTCGACCCGGCGGCGCAGCCCGAGGTCGGCCGTCGGCGGGTCCAGCAGGAAGGCGACCAGGCGGAAGCCGCCGGCCGCGGCGGCGTGCGCGCGGCGGTTGTCGTCGAACGTGCCCATCCGGGCCCGCTCCTGCCGCAGCAGGTCCAGGTCCACGTCGGCGATCGCGCAGGCGTCGCCGAGCGGGAACCGCTCGGTCTCGGCCAGCAGCGTGCCGTTCTCGTAGATCATGGTCTGGCCGTCCCAGGACAGGTCGGTGCTCGACTCGCCCAGCCCGGCCGCCGCGTAGACGTAGGCCGCCAGGCACCGCGAGGACGCCGACCGGCACAGCAGCCGGCGGTCCTCGGCCCGGCCCACGGTGATCGGGCTGCCCGACAGGTTGACCAGCACGGTCGCCCCGGCCAGCGCCGCCTCGGCGCTCGGCGGCACCGGCACCCACATGTCCTCGCAGATCTCCGCGTGCAGCACCAGGCCGGGCACGTCCTGGGCCGCGAACAGCAGATCCACCCCGAACGGGGCGTTCTGCCCGGCGACCTTGATCGTCCCGCCCCGCTCGTCCTCGCCCGAGGCGATCTGCCGGCGCTCGTAGAACTCGCGGTAGTTCGGCGGATAGGACTTCGGCACGACGCCCAGCACCCGGCCCCGGTGCACCACCACCGCACAGTTGTAGATCCGGTGCCGGTACCGCAGCGGGGCGCCGAGCACCACCACCGGCAGCAGCTCGGCCGAGGCCGCCACGAACTCGCCCAGCGCGGTCTCGACATCGTCGAGCAGGGCGTCCTGCAGAAGCAGGTCCTCGATCGCGTAACCGGACAAGCAGAGCTCGGGGAAGACGGCGACCGCCACACCCTCCTCGGCACAGCGTCGCGCCTGCCGCAGCACGGACTCGGCGTTGGTCTTGGGGTCGGCGACGGAGACGTGGCCGGCGCACGCGGCGACGCGCGCGAAACCGTGCTGGTAGATCGACCAGAAGTGCAACGGACATCCCTGGGTCGCGGCGAACGGATCAAGAGATAAGGCTACGCGCCCGGGAGGGGCCGTGCATGCGCGCCACCCCCTGTGCGCCTGATGCGCGCTGACGTGGCTGGACGCACCCTGACGCGCCCTGACGCGCCTCGTCGTCGTTTCGTTGCACCGGTGGCGGGTTCCCGCCGCGCCGACCGCCCGGCCCCGCGGTGAGTCCATGGTCTGACATACGGTGGTCGCGCCGGTGATCTCCACCGGCCAAGGGAATGGGGGCGCGCGGACTCGCGCGCGTTGCAAGAAAGGGACATCGCCATGATGTCGAACCACCGGCTGACAGGCCGCAGCGGCCGACGGGCCGCCGTCGTCCTCGGTGCCGCAGCCCTGGGCCTGGCCACGGCCCTGCCGGCGAACGCCGCCACACACACCGCCACGAACACCGCCACACACACCGCACAGACGACCTCCCACCTGGTGGGGCTCAGCGTGCAGTCCTACGCCGCCTACGATCGCGTCATCCTCACCGTGAGCAGCGTGCCCGGCTACACGGTGACGCCCACGGACGTGCTGACCCGCGCCAGCTCGGGCAAGGACGTCACGCTGCCGGGCGCGAACACGTACCTCGACGTCGAGCTCAACCCGGCCGACACCCTCGGCTTCACCGGGCCGACCCAGGTGACGACCGGCTTCTCCGAGGTGACGGCGGTGGCCGAGCTCAGCTCCTGGGAGGGCTACACCCAGGTCGGCATCGGCTTGAACCACGCTGCCGGCTACACGGTCACCGTCCTCAGCCCGACCCAGCTG
>JABFWL010000734.1 GCA_013362315.1 Catenulispora sp.
GACTCGGACACGTTGCAGCCGTAGGCGTTCCAGTCGTTGAACCCCATCTGCGGCGTCAACGCGAGGTTGTTGCCAAGCGCCTGCGCCGGGTGTGCCGTGCCTAGTGCTATCAGCGGGGCCGCAGCCACCGCGACTGCGGCCGCCACGACGGACCGCCAGGAGCGGCGAAAGCGAAAGTAGTTGTGGCCGTTCCTCATCCAAGCCTCCATTGCTGGTTCGACCCGCCGTTGCAGGTCCAGAGCTCCACCGGGCTGCCGTCGGCGGTCGCCGCGCCCGTGACGTCGAGACACAAGCCGGACTGGACGCCCCTGACCGTGCCGTCGCCGTTCAGGTTCCACTGTTGGTTGGTCTGGCCGTTGCACGACCAGATGATCGCCTTCGTGCCGGCTGTGGTGCCCTTGCCGTTGGCGTCCAGGCACATCTGGGTGCCGCCGACGGTGACGGTCAGGGCCCCGCCCGAGGTGTGGGTCCAGGTCTGACTCGCTGCGCCGGAGCAGCTGTTGATGTCCGTCTGCGTGCCTCCGGTGCTGGAGCCGTTCGGCACGTCCAGGCACTTGCCGGCGCCTACCGCGTGCAGCGGGCCGGTGCTCGTGCTGGTGCTGCCGCCGCCGTAGCCGGCCGCCGTGATGTTCGCCTGCACCGCGTCGTCGGTCGCGTCGGACGGGTAGCCCGCGACGACGGCGCCCTCGTAGAACGTGCCGAGGCTCTGGTTGGTGTTGGTGGCGCAGCAGTCGCCGCCGCTGCCCAGGATGACGGCGCCCTGCTGCCGCATCGGGCTGTAGCCGGGCGGCAGGGCTCCGTTCCACAGCGTCGTCAGGGCTCCGGTCTGCGCGTCACCGCCCTTCAGCGCGAAGCGGGATGTGCCGTTGTTCTTGAGCATCGCGGTGACGTAGCGGCTCGTGAACGCGCGCTGGCTCTGGTTCCAGGACTGGCTGCCGCCGGAGTACAGGCCGTATTCGAGGTCTGCCTGGACCCAGGGGCCGCTGCCCGAGCAGCCGCCGAACCAGCAGCTGGTGCCGAAGTAGATGGCGTCCATGGCGCCGGCGCCGTCCGCCCTGCGGTCGGTCTCGCTGTTGCCGTAGTCGAAGCAGCAGCCGCCGTTGACGTGCTGGCCGCTGGTCACCATGTAAGCACCCTGCGGCGCGCTGCCGGTCGGCATGCCCGAGGCGGAGCCGTTGTGCCAGTAGCTGTTGCCCGGCTTGATGTAGAGCGAATACGCCTTCGCGCCGCCGATGCTCAGCGTCTCGCTCGTCGCGGACGCCGGGGTGTCCTGGCCGCCGGCTCCGCCGGCGCCCTGGTAGGCCAGGTCGTTCCCGTGGCCGGACTGGTCGTAGACGATCGTGATCACGCACGACGTGCCGGCGCAGAACGAGTCCTGGGCCGCCGCGTCCGCGGCGCCGCCGGCGCTCACCGTGCCGATGTTCCGCGTCGTGTTGTCCGAGGAGCGGCGCACCTGGTAGAGGTTGCCGCTGTAGGCCGCGTACAGGGCGCGCACCGTGCTGTGCGCCGCGACGCACGGGGTGCCGCCGGAGGCGTAGATGTCGCAGGGGCCGGAGCTCGCGGCCCGGGCCGGTGCTTGGGCACTCAGCAGGCCGGCCAGGATGGCGAGCACGATGCCGATCGCGACACCGAGCCGGGTCCTCGGCCGGACGCCGAGCAGGCCGCGCTTCCCACGCGGCCCGTGGGGATGGGGAATGGCTGTCACGTACTCTCCCTCGTCAGGACGGCCCTCGTCAGGCCGAGCGTCAGGTCGAGCCTGCCGGGGCGGCGGAATCCTGCCGGAGATCGCCGCCGCCCCGGGCAGCATGTGAGCGCTCTCAGTCCCGTGCGCAGTCTGTTTCGGGCGGGGGATGTTAGCGCTCACAGTCCGGCGATAGACGCTGCATCAGACTTCGCCCTCTGTCAAGAGGCCGTGACCGACGCCTGAGGCGATCCACAACGAGCAGCGGGACCCGGCGCTGGCAGGCGGCCTTGGCCGGGAAACTTTCTCCGGCCGGAACCCCTTGCGCGCCGTTGACGCGCTGTGTTCCACACCGATTCGATCGGCCCTTGACAGCAAAATCAACCAAGAGTTACCTGAATCGCACAGCCTCGCTCGGAAAACTGCCGGGCCGTCCGCGACGCTGCCACCGTCTTCGTGGGCTGATGAGGAGAGCGCCGATGCCCCTACTCGGGAAACTGCTACGTCGCAGGGAACTGCCACGAAGCCGGCACCGGCTGCGGCCGGCCAGGCTCGCCGCGGCCCTGCTGACCGTCTGCGCCGTACTGCTCGGCACGATGTCGGCGCTCCAGCCGGCGGCCGCCGCGGGCAATCCGTACCAGCGCGGGCCGGACCCGACCGTGGCCAGCGTGGCGGCCACCAGCGGGCCGTTCGCCACCGCGCAGCTCTCGGTGCCGCCCGGCAACGGCTTCAACGGCGGCATGATCTACTACCCGACCGACACCAGCCTCGGCACCTGGGGCGCCGTCGCGATCGTGCCCGGCTACACCGCGCTGTTCGCCAACGAGGAAGCCTGGATGGGGCCGTGGCTGGCCTCCTTCGGCTTCGTCGTGATCGGCGTGGAGACCAACAGCCGCACCGACTACGACGTGGCGCGCGGCACCGAGCTGCTGGCCGCGCTCGACTACCTGACCCAGCAGAGCCCGGTCCGGGACCGGGTCGACGCCACCCGGCTGGGCGTGATCGGGCACTCGATGGGCGGCGGCGGAGTCGTCTACGCCACCGAACACCGCCCCTCGCTCAAGTCCGCGGTGGCCCTGGCGCCGTTCTCCCCGTCGCAGACCATGGCGACCGACACCGTCCCCACCATGGTCATGGGCGGCCAGAACGACACCGTGGTCACCCCGTCCTACCTGTCCGGGCTGTACGCCACCATGCCGGCCACCACGCAGAGCGACTTCCTCCAGATCGCCGGGGCCGACCACGTCTACTACACCCACCCGAACAGCGTGGAGATGCGGATCCTGATCCCCTGGATCAAGACCTTCATCGACAACGACACCCGCTACACGCAGTTCCTCTGCCCCGCGCTGGCCGACCCGACCGGCGTGTCCATCTACCAGAGCAAGTGCCCCTACGTCCCCGGCGGCAGCACCCCGCCGCCGCCTACCGGAGGGCCGGTCCACGCGGTCGGCGCCGGCAAGTGCCTGGATGTGCCGAACTCCAGCACCACCGGCGGCACGCAGTTGCAGATCTACACCTGCGACGGCCAGAGCAACCAGACCTTCACGCACACCAGCACGGGCGCGCTGAGCGTGACGGACAACGGCACGACGATGTGTCTGGACGCCAACGGCAAGGGCACGACTTCGGGCACGAAGGTGATCATCTGGTCGTGCAACGGCCAGACGAACCAGCAGTGGAACGTCAACTCGAACGGCACCATCACCGGCGTGCAGTCAGGGCTCTGCCTTGATGTGAGCGGAGCCTCCACCGCGAACGGCGCGCTGGTCCAGCTGTGGACCTGCAACGGTCAGAGCAACCAGCAATGGAAGCTTGGCTGAGGGAGCTGTGAACGCCGCGGTCCAGTTGTGGAGAACTGGGCCGCGGTTCGCTGTCCAGCCGTAAGCGTCACCCCCCCGCCACCGCCGCGCTGGACTCGCGGGTGGTGAGGTGCGGTGGCAGCAGGGTGAGGGTGTGGTGGTGGTTGCCGTCGAGTTGGGCCATGGCGTGGCGGACGGCTTGCCGGCCCATTTCTTGGGCGGGGATGGAGACGCTGGTCAGGCGCGGTGAGGATTGCAGGGCGACCTGGTCGGGGCAGATGGCTACCACGCTGGTGTCCTCTGGGACGGCGCGTCCGGATAGCCGGAGCAAGCTGAGCAGGGGCGTGATGGCACTTTCGTTCTGGACGATGAAGCCGGTGGTGCCGGGTCGTTCTTCGAAGATGCGGGCCAGGACGCCCGCGGTGGATTCGTAGGTGCCTTCGCAGGTGCGGTGGACGGCGCGCAGGCCGCGTTCGGCGGCGCGGCGTTGGAAGCCGGTGAGGGTGCGGGCGGCGAAGCCGGTGTGGCGGCGGTAGACGGCTTCGCTTTCGCCGATGAGGGCGATCTCTTTGTGGCCGAGGTCGGCCAGGTGGTCCACGCAGGCCGCGCCGGTGGCGTCGAAGTCGAGGTCGACGCAGGTGAGGTTGTCGGTGTCGGCGGGTAGGCCGATCAGGACGGCGGGGGTGGAGGTCTCGCGCAGGACCGGGATGCGGTCGTCGTCGAGTTCGACGTCCATGCAGATGATGGCGTCGGCGATGCCGGAGCCGGCGATGCGGCGGACTCCTCCGGTGCCTTCGTCCTTGGTGAGCAGCAGGACGTCCTGGTCGTACTCGCGGGCCTCGGTGGTGACGGCCATGGCGATTTCCATGATGACCGGGACGTACATGTCGCTGCGCAGCGGGACCATGAGGGCCAGGATGTTGGAGCGGTTGGAGGCCAGGGCGCGGGCGCCGGCGTGGGGGTGGTAGCCCAGGGCGTCGATGGCGGCTTCGACTTTGCGGCGGGTGTCCTCGGAGATGGAGCGTTTCCGGGACAGCACGTAGGACACTGTCGACGGCGAGACACCCGCTTGGCGGGCGACCTCGGCGATGGTCACCATGGAACCTCCTGCAGCCGTGCCCCGGATGGTATCCCGGACGCAAGCCTCATTAATACCGCGACGCTCCGCATCTCGGCGGGGGCGGTGGCCGGGTGACGCCGCACGGAAGTGAAGCGCTTCGACATCTGGCGGGGCCGGAGCTCCGAACCCTCGGGCCGAAGCCTAGTCCTGGCAGGTGGTTGCTGTCCAGAATGATATCGAAGCGCTTCGATTCCGGTTATGTCCCCGAATGGTCTGTCGTCGGCCTTGCCCGCACCGATCCGATCGGCGCCCTCATCGCCCTCATCCCACCGGCGCCTTCAGCAGCGACGCGGCGAAGGCCAGCGCCACGGGCACATGATGCGGGCCGCCGCCCTCGTGCCCGTTGTAGGGGTAAACGCTGATCTCCTTCGGGCCGAGGTAGTGGTTGTACGAGGCGAACACCGTGTCCGGCGGGCACGTGTCGTCCATCAGTGCCACCGAGTACAGCGCCGGCGCGGTCGCCCGCACGGCGAAGTTGAGCCCGTCGAAGTAGGACAACGTCCGGAACACCGTCTCGATCTTGTCACGGTGGGCCTGGCAGAAGTTCGCGACCTCTTTGTAGGGATACGCGTCGGTGATCTCCGTCGCGCGCCGGATGTGCTGCAGGAACGGCACGTCGGTCAGCACGCCGCTGACATCGGCCACCAGGCCGGCCACCGCCAGCGCTATGCCCCCGCCCTGGCTCCCGCCGGCCACCAGCACCCGCGCCGGGTCGACCGCCGGGTGCGTGCGGACCGCGTCCACGGCGCGGACCGCGTCGGTGTAGACCCGCCGGTAGTAGTACGTGGCCGGGTCCAGCACGCCGCGCGTCATCGAGCCCGGATGCGCCGGCCCCCCGCTCGGGGCGTCGTCCGAGGTGTCGCCGGTGGACCAGCCGGCGCCCTGGCCCCGGGTGTCCATGACCAGCTGCGCGTATCCGGCGCTGGCCCACAGCAGGTGGTCGTGCGGCAGCCCGCGACCGCCGCCGTACCCGACGTAGCTCACGACCGTCGGCAGCGGCCCGTCGGCGTCGCGCGGCCGCACCAGCCAGCCCTTGATCGGCTGCCCGCCGAAGCCGGGGAAGGTGACGTCGTCGACGGTCACCGTGGTGAGCCCGGTGTCGACCGGCTTGGTCCGCAGATCGGCCGGCACGGACCGGGCCTCGGCCAGGGTCTGCTCCCAGAAGGCGGCGAAGTCGGCGGGCTCGGTGCGCTCGGGGAGGTACTTCTCCAGGTCTGTCAGACCCATCGAGACGAATGCCATGGGGACCTCTCAGTCATCGGTTACCAGATATCGGTAATGAGTTCGAGCTTGCTACGGGTTTTGGGCGCTGACGAAGACCCGGACGTCCCAGGCGCCGAGCTCGATCAGCGCGCCGGTGCGGAACCGGGCCCGGGTCAGCACGTCGCGCAGCGCCGCCGGCGCGGTGAGCTGCGCGGGGTGCCAACTCCAGTTGTGGACCACGTGGATCCGGCGGCCGTCCGGCGCGGTGCCGGTGGTGGCCGTGACCGACTCCGGCAGCCGGCTCCAGCCGCTGCGCCGCACCGGCGTCAGCCAGGCGGCCAGCGCCCGGGCCAGGTCGCGGCCGGGAACGGTGCCGACGTAGGTGACCCGGCCGGTCCCGTGCGCCCGGGACGTGACCGCCGGCCACCGCCCGAAGTGCGGATGCTCGTACTCGGCCAGGACTTCCGCGCCGGCGACGGTCAGCCCCTCGATCCACCGGGTCGCCGCCGCGCCGTCCGGCAGGTCGAGCCGGCCGCCGGGCACCGCGCGCACCGGCACCTCGGCGTCCAGGTTGCTGAACTCGTCGTACCAGACTCCGGCCGCGGCGGTGAGGCGGGCCGGAGCCGGCTCGTGCCGGGCCCGGGCTTCCCGGTCGCCGTAGCCGGTGCGCGGACCGAGGACGAGGTGGCCGCCTGCCTGGGCGTACGCGGCCAGCCAGTCGAGGAGCGCGTCGTCGGCGAGATAGAGCCCGGCCGCTATCAGCACCGGGTGCTTGCGGGCGACCTCTTCCGGCGCCATGCCTTCGCGTTCGCCGCGCGGGTCGTGCAGCTGCCGGGCGTGGTAGATGCGGGCCTGCCCGCCGGCCTCGAAGACCCCGCGATAGAAGGCGCCGAAGATCCGGTGATAGGAAGCGCTGTCCGGGCTGTCGTCGGCGTTCGCCAACGGCGGGTACTTGTCCATGAGCCACTTGTTCGGCATCGAGTAGACCAGCGCCACGTCGGCGTCGGGCTCGATGCCGGCGACCAGGGAGCCGGCGGCTTCGAACTCCGCGCCCAACTTCGCGATCTCGGCATAGGCCCGCCCGGGTCGGCCGCTGTGCGGCAGGACGCCGCCCCAATGGGTCTCGGCGCCGAAATGCAGCGTGTGCCAGTGCCAGTACTCGACCATCCGGGCTCCGCGGGCGACGAAGGCCCAGGCGGCCTGCCGCCACTGACCGTCGAAGGCCGGTTTGTTGTCCCAGGGCGCGCCGATGGCCTGCGCGTTGGTCTCGGTGACCAGGAACGGTTCCTGCCGCGAGGAGAATATTCGGTCCGCGCTCTGATACAGGGCCCAGACGCCGGTGGTCTGCCAGACCTGCTCGCGGTCGTCGGGCGTGGGGTCGGGCAGCGCGAGCGCGTTCTGCATCGTGTAGTAGGGGTTGCCGGCCGTGATGTCCAGCGCGTCGGTGAGCTCGTCGTCCTCCAGCGCGACGTGCGCGTACGACAAGCAGGTGGTGACGAACTGCTCGGGCCGGGTGTACTCGCGCACGATGGCGGCCTGCCAGGCGACGAACTCCGTGGTCTGCCGCGCCAGGAACGCCCGCCAGGCGGCGTCGTACTGCGGCTGGGCGTTGCCGTCCGGCCGCCACAGGTCGGACCAGTCCGTCAGCCGGTGCGACCAGTAGACCAGGCCCCATTCGCGGTTCAGGGTCTCGACATCGCCGTACTCGGACCGCAGGTGGTCGACGAAGCGCTGGAAGACCCCTTCGTTGTGCGGCAGCCGCAGCCCGGGTTCGTTGTCCACCTGGAAGCCGATGACCGCCGGATGGGCGGCATACCGGTCCAGGATCGCGCGGCTCACGCGCTCGGCGTGGAAACGGAAGGCGGCGTGCGAGAAGTCGGCCTCCTGACGCCCGCCCCACCCGACGCGCCGGCCGGTGGCGTGCTCCGTGGCGATCTCCGGGTAGCGGCGCGCCAGCCACGGCGGCACGGCGTAGGTCGGCGTGCCGAGCACCACCGACAGCCCGCGTTCGTGCGCCCCGTCCAGCACCGGCCGCAGCCAGTCGAGCTCGAACCGGCCGTCCTGCGGCTCCCAGGTGGACCAGACCGACTCGCCGACGCGGATCACGGTGAAGTGGGCCGCGGCCATCAGGTCGAGGTCGGTCTTGAGCCGGTCGTACGGCTGGTACTCGTGGTAGTAGGCCGCGCCGAACAGGACGCGATCCGGGAGGGACGCCATGCGGTCTCCGTTGCCTGGGATCTCAGCGTCTCCAGTACCCGTAAGAAACTATCGGACGCATTGGTGAAAGTTTCTCTACCTTATGGCGGCACCCGGCGGCAAGGTCAGTCCGCATGCGGGGCGGTGCGTCAGCGCCCCGGTGCCGCGGTGCTCTCCCGCACGGTCAGCGTCGTCGCCATCTCCACCCCGACCTGCCCCGGCTCCTCTCCCCGGCCCAACGCCAACGCCAGCTCCGCGGCCGCCGCCGCCATCTCCGCCAAGGGCCGCCGCACGCTGGTCAGCGGCGGATCCACCCACGCCCCGACCGGCAGACCGTCGAACCCGACGACGCTCAGTTCCTGCGGGATCCGCAGCCCCGCCTCGCGCGCCGCCCGATACACGCCCAGCGCTTGCAGGTCGCTGGCGGCGAAGACCGCGGTCGGACGGTCGGCGCGCGCCAGCAGGTCCACCGCCGCGGCGTAGCCGCCCTCGCGGGTGAGCGGCGCGTCCACGACCAGCTTCGGGTCCACCGCGACCGCCGCGGCCTGCATGGCGGAGTGGAAGCCGGCCAGGCGCGCCCGGCCGGGGGAGTCGTGGGCCGCGCTGATCACCGCGATGTCCCGATGGCCCAGCTCCAGCAGATGCCGCACGGCCATCTGCCCGCCCCGCCAGTCGGTGGCGCCGACGAACGGCACGTCGTCCGGCTGCTCGGTGGCCGGGTCCAGGACGACGAACGGGATGCCGCGGGTCTTCAGCAGGTCGCGCTCGGCCTCGGACAGCCGCGCCACGGCCAGCACGGCGCGCGGGCGGCGCTCCAGCAGCTCGTCGACGGCGGCCGCCGCGCGCAGTCCGGACTCGGAGATCACCACGCCGAAGCGGTGCTTGCGCGCCACCTGCTCGACGCCGCGGATGACGTCCACGGCCTGCATGCCGGCCAGTTCGTGGAACACCAGCTCCAGGATGTTGTTGCCCTTGGGCTGCGGCTTGCGGTACCCGTAGCGCTCGATCAGGTCCTCGACCCGCGCCCGGGTCTGGTCCGAGACGCCGGACCGGCCGTTGAGGACCTTGGACACCGTGGGCACCGACACGCCCGCCTCCTGTGCGATCCGCGCGATGGTCACCGGCTCGCCTCGTCCGCCGCTTTCCTGCGGCACCGCGCCCGCCGATTCGTCCGCCGATTCGTCCGACACTGTGTCTGCCGCTTTGTCCGCCGCTTTGTCCGCCGTCGTCTCCGCCACGCCTCATTCATACACCACAGGCCTGCGAAGTTTTCGCCGGTGCGGGCCGAAACTTACCCGCACCGGCGTGGCGGAGGGCCGGCGTCAGCCGAGCGTCCACCGCTGGTTGGACTGTCCGGTGCAGGCCCAGAGCTGGACCAGGGCGCCGTTGGCGCTGGAGGCTCCGTTCACGTCCAGGCAGAGCCCGGACTGCACGTTGGTGATGCTGCCGTCGGCGTTGAGCCTCCACTGCTGGTTGGTGCCGCCGTTGCAGGCCCAGGTGACGACCTTGGTACCGTTCGTGGTGCCCTTGGCGTAGTCGTCGAGGCACAGCTGGCTGCTGCCGCTGTAGACGGTCAGCTGGTTCGAGGCCGTGTGCGTGAAGATCTGGTTGGTGCCGCCCAAGCAGTCCCAGATCTGCAGCTGGGTGCCGGCGGTCGTGCTGGCGCCGTTGACGTCCAGGCACTTGCCGGCGCCGACCGCGTGCAGCTCCCCGGTCGAGCCGGTGGTGCCGCCGCTGCCCGCGTGCAGCTGGACGACGACGACCGAGTAGGCCGGGACGGTCTGGCTGGTGGCGCTCCCGCTGGCGGCGGAGGTGATCGAGGTGCCGTTCTTCAGGTAGGAGTAGACGGTCGGAGTACCGGTACCCGGAGTGAAACCGCTGTAGTTCAGGTTCACCGAGGCGGCGTTGTTCGGGTCCTTGTTGATGAGCATGACGTCCACGTCGCCGTTGGCGCGCTTGACCGCGTGGGTGGAGAGCAGGGACGAGGAACTGCTCGTGGAGACCAGCGTGTCACCGGGAGAGCCCAGCTTGCTGATCATCTGGGTGCCGTAGTAGGACGGGAACGGGGTGTTCACCGCCGGTTCGCAGGAGGCTCCGCTGGAGACCATGCCTCCGTCGTTGTATTCGGTGGCGCCGTCGACCGTGGTGAGGTTGGTGCAGTCGGTACCGTTACGCATGTCCCACCAGTCGACGTTGAAGGCGCCTTCCTCCAGCAGGGTGAGGTACTGGTCGGGGGCGAACAGGCCGGTGGGTGCGGTGTCGGCGTACTTGGAGCCGTTGGTCTCGGTCACCCCGATGCCGACGTTCGGTGCGTTCGCCCCGGCGTACTTGTTGATGAGCGCCTTCGTGCCGTTCATGATGGGCGGATTGAAGGTCTGCGGCTTGGTGAGCAGGTCCGCTTCGCTCGTGGAGCTGGGATAGATGTGGTCGATGACGAAGTCGACCTTCGTGCCCGCGATCGACATGACGGTGTCGTTCCAGTCCTGCGTGTCGCCAGGGCCGACGATGCCGTCCGGCCAGGTGCCCGGCGGGACGAGCACCGCGCCGATCTTGATGCTCGGGTCGACCGCCTTCATCGCCGAGATGAACTGCAGCAGGTTGTTGGCGTAGGTGGTGGCGCTGTGGCTGGCGTGGTTGTCGGTTTCCCACTTGGCGCCGTATTCGCCGTTGCCGGGGATCTCGTTGCCGATCTCCCAGTACTTCACCCCGTAGCCCTTGGTGACGTTCGCGTACTTCACCCAGG
>JABFWL010000053.1 GCA_013362315.1 Catenulispora sp.
CAAGGACGCTGAGACAAGCGCGCGCAAGGACGCTGAGACAAGCGCGGAGACGACAGATCCGATCATGACGGAGCCGGCCATGACAGACCCGGCCATGATCGACGGCGCGAAGGCCGACGGCGCCATGACCGACAAGGCCATGACCGACGGTGCCGTGACCGACAACGCCATGACCCGTTCCGAGGAGCGGATGCACGTCAGCACCGAGCGCGTCGCGTCCGGCCGTGCACGCCTGCGCAAGTACGTCGTCACCGAGGACGAGGAGCAGACCGTCCCGGTGCGCCACGAGGAGGTCCGCATCACGCGGGAGCCGATCACCGACGCCAACATCGACGCCGCGCTGGACGGCCCGGCGATCTCCGAGGCGCAGCACGAGGTCACGCTGCACGAGGAGCGCCCGGTGACGCGGATGGAGACCGTCCCGGTCGAGCGGGTCCGCCTGGAGACCGAGGAGGTCACCGAGCAGCGGACCGTCCACGGCCAGGTCCGCAAGGAGAGGATCGAGGCCGAGACCGACCTGGATCCCGACCGCTGACCATCGGCACCGGGCAGTCAGCTGAACCGGGCACATCGAGTACGTCGCAGACCGAGTACCTCGAGCAGACCGATTCTGTCACCTCAGTCCGCTGATTCGCGGTTGCCGATGAGACCCGCGCCGCTTCCCGCCAGGACGTGGCGCGGGCCTTCGTCACGCCGGGGGCGCCGCCGAGCCACATCGCAAGTCAGGGGCGCCCCTTTTGTCAGTTGCTTTATTAGCACCTTTACCAGCACCTTTGTCAGCGGCTTTATCAGCGGCGCGGGGGTGCGGCGGCCGGCTCGGGAACGGCCGCCGGCGCATGCCCCGCAGCTGTCAGCGCCTGGCGATACGCCTGGATCGACCGGTCGGGCCGGCCGAACTGCTCCCAGGTGTCGGCGATGCGCTGCCACACCTCGACCACGTCGACCGACTGATCGGCGGCCGCCAGCGCGGTCTCAGCGGTCTCCAGTTCCGCCGTCGCGTCCGCGGACTGGTCCAGGGCGTGCAGTGCCCGTGCCCGGCTGGCGTGGGCGCGGGCCTCCACCTCCGGATTGCGTACCGCCGCCGACCGGACCAGCGCCAGCGCCTCGTCGGCGCGGGTCGCCGCGGCCTGCGCGTCGCCGCCGCGCAGGTCCAGCTCCGCCTCCAGCACCTCGCACCGTGCTCGGTCGACCGGGCCGCCGACCTCGTGCAGCATGCTGCGGGCCTCGGCGTTGCGGGTGCGGATCGTGTCGTCGTCGGCGCCGGTCATGAACAGGATGTACGCGTAGAAGTAGCGCATGAGCGCCACGTTCGTCAGGTGCTCGGCCTCCCCGAGCAGGGCGACGGCGCGGCCGGCCAGCAGCACCGCGTCGTCCCGGCGGCCCTGGGTCAGGGCGATCCCCGCGGCGTTCCACAGCGCCGATCCGCGGGCCAGCGGCGAGCCCACGGACTCGGCGGCCGTCAGCATCCGCTCGATCAGCCGGCGGGCCCGTGCCAGATCGCCGCGCTTCCAGTACTTGCCGGACAGCGTGACTCCCAGGCGCACCGCCTCGGTGGTCCATTCCAGCCCGAGGGCTTCGAACGCGGTCAGCGCGCGCTCGCCGAACTCGATGGAGGAGGCGAGGTCGCCGAGCCGGCTGTACTGGCGCATCATGTCGACGCAGCGTTCGGCCCAGACCGCGCTGCCGGGCTCGGCCCGCCGCTCCAGCTCCTCGTAGACGGCCAGCGCCTCCATCCGGCGGTCGAGCACCTCCAGCGCCTTGGCCCGCACCAGATCGGCCCGGTCGCGCAGCGGCGCCGGGAAGTCCGGGCCGAGCTCGGCCGGTTCGTCCAGCCCGGACGCCCCGGACGACCCGGACGCCCCGGATGCTCCAGACATCCCGGCCAGCCCGGCCAACTCGTCCAGTTCGGCCAGCGCCTCGGCGGCCGAGGCGTGCGTGATCGCCAGCTCGGCGAAGACGATCCGGCGCTCGGCCTCGCGCCAGGCGTCCGGGGCCGGGTCGGCGCCGTGCGCCAGTTGCTCGGCGGTGGTGCCGAGCAGGCCGGCCAGCCGGCGCAGCACCGTCGCGCTGGGCCGGCGCGCGCCGGACTCGATGAGCGACAGATACGGCGCCGATAGGCCGGGCCCGGTAAGGTCCGCCTGGCTGCGGCCCCGGGCCAGTCGCAGAGCCCTGATGCGCGCGCCGGCTTCGTCGTCGATGTGCATGGGCCCGAGTCTAAAACGGCCGGGGGAGGGGTTGAAAAGGGTTCGTTTACAGATCTTTTCAGCGAGTGTTACGCTCGGCGCCGTCGGGCATCAGGACCGTGAATCAGGGCTTTGAACGAGGGGAACCACCATGTCCGTGACCACTTCGACGACCCGGGACCTGGAAGGGAAGATCGCCGTGGTGATCGGCGGCAGCCGCAACCAGGGCGCGGCCTTCGCCGAGAACCTCGCCGCGCGCGGCGCCACCACCGTCATCACCTACGCCAACGGCGAGGCGGCGGCGAAGGAGACCCTGGACAAGCTGCTGGCGCTCGGCGCCACCGCCGAGGCCGTCCGCTCCGACGCCCGCTCCTCGGCCCAGACCGACGAGCTCTTCGAAGGCGTCCTGGAGCGGCACGGCCGCATCGACATCGTGGTGCACACCCCCGGCGCCGTCATCAAGAAGCCGCTGGCCGACTTCACCGACGCCGACTTCGACCACCTGATAGACCTCAACACCCGCAGCGCCTTCAACACCCTGCGTGCCGCCTGCCGCCACCTCGCCGACAACGGCCGCTACGTGGTGCTGTCCACCACCCTGACGTCGATCATGACCGGACCCTACGGCCTGTACTCCGGCTCCAAGGCCGCCGTGGAGCGCATGGTCCTGGCCGCCGCGAAGGAGCTCGGCGCCCGCGGCATCACGGTCAACGCCGTGGCCCCCGGCCCGATCGACGACGACTTCTACCACGCCGCCGAGACCCCGGAATCGGTCGCGGCCGCCACGCAGCGCAACCCGCGCAACCGCCTCGGACTCCCCGGCGACATCGCCCCGGTGGTCGGCTGGCTGGTGTCGGAGGAGGCCGGCTGGGTCTCCGGACAGACGGTGCGCGCCAACGGCGCGATGTTCTGAGGGCTCTGTTCCTCGGATATGTAACGGCTCCCTCCGGCCCGGACGTCCGGGCCGGAGGGAGCCGTTGTGTCGTCTGGCAGGGGTACGGACCTCCCCAGACTTGCACAGCCCTACAGAGACTTGCACAGCCCTACACAGGCAGCCCTGCAGAGACTTGCACAGCCCTGCAGAACTACGGATTCTGAGCGAGCAGGTGGGCCTTGTAGCCCTCGCCGTAGGTGGAGGTCGGGGTGCCGTTCCAGTCGGTGACCAGGATGCTGCCGCTGCTGGCGCAGCCGCCCCACGGGTCCCAGGTCCAGGCGCTGTAGCCGACGCCGTTGGTGTCGGCCCAGGCCATCACCTGGTCGATGTAGTCATGGCTGCAGCTGTTCTGGCCGATCTCGCCGGCCTGGACCGGCACCTTCGCCGCCACGGGAGCGATCTTGTTGTCCCAGCAGTACGTGCTGCTACAGGCGTTGAAGTTGTAGGAGTGCCAGGAGGCCATCAGGTTGCCGGTCGGGTCCTTCGGCGCGTACGCCAGCCACTGGCTCATGTCGTTGGTCCAGGTCAGGCCGCCGGTCATGACCACGTTGGTGGCGCCGGTGGCCCGCACCGCGTCGACCAGCGACTGCATGCCGGCCACCTGGTAGGTGATGCCGACGCAGGTGCCGCCATCACGCAGGCAGGTCCATTCCTGGGTGGGGCTCGCCCAGCCGTCGGCGGCGTCCGGATACGGCTCGTTGAACAGGTCGAAGACCACTGCGTTGTTCCCCTTGAACGCGGTGGCGACCTGCGACCAGAACGTCGGCGCGTACTGCGCGTCCGGCATCGGCTTCTGGCAGGTGGCGACGACGTCCGAGCAGGCGCTGCTGCCCCCGGTGTACTGGCCGTGCGTCCAGTGCAGGTCCAGGATCACGTTGATGCCGTTGGCGACCAGCAGGTTCGCGTAGTCCTTCACCGCCTGCTGATACGCCGCGCCGACGGTGCCGCCGGCCGGGACGTCGCTGTTGCCCAGCCAGCACTCCTCGTTGAGCGGGAGGCGGACGGCGTGGACGTGCCAGGCCTTCATCGCGGTGACGGTGGCCTGGTCGGCCGGGCCGTCCCACATCGTCTTGCCCTGCACGCACGCGTATTCGGCGCCGGACCGGTTGACGCCGAGGAGCCGGTAGTTCTGGCCGGTGGCGGTGACCAGGTGGTTGCCGGCCACGTGCAGCGCCGGAGCCGGTCCCGGGGGCGGCGGGCTGCTCGGCGAGGTCGAGGGCGAGGTGCTGGGCGAGGTGCTGGGCGACGTGCTCGGGGAGGTGCTGGGCGACGTGCTCGGCGACGTGCTGGGGGTGGTGGGCGGCGGCGAGCTGGGACCGCCGCACAGCACACCGTTGACGGTGAAGGCGGTCGGCGCCGCGTTGGCACCGCTGTAGCTGAAGACCGCCGCCGGCGTCACCGTGCCGTTGGTCGCCACGCTGCCGTTCCACGACAGGCTCGCGACCGTCACGTTCTTGCCGGACTGGGTCCAGGTCCCGTTCCAGCCGGAGGACAGCGTCTGGTTGCCGGCGTAGGAGTAGCCGAGGGTCCAGCTGCTCCACGGCGCGCCGAGGTTCGTGATGGTGACGCTGGTGGTGAAGCCGCTGTTCCAGTCGTTGGTCACCGCGTAGGAGACCTGGCATTGCGTCGTGCCGGCCGCCTGGGCCGAGCCGGGCAGGGCCAGCAGGGCCCCGGCGCCGGCGGTGATCGCCGAGACCGCGAGCACCGCCGACGCGGCGCGGGTGCGGGGCGATCTGAACGAGGGAAACGGATGTCGCATAAACCGCTCCTGATGATCTCCTGAGGGTGACTGGTTATCGCGCCGCAACGTAGGCACCCTGGGAACATCGGACAAGACGGGCCCGCACCGGTTTCAGAAACTCACTGGTCCGGGAGGCATATGTGACAGGAGGAAGTTGAAAGTTTCACAGCGTTCGTACTTGTCGATCTTAAACACTTAAGTTTTAAGTTCGAACTGGTAAGGCCTGAACCTCGCTCGCCAGCGGCGCAAATAGCGGCGCTCGCAGAGCACTGATGCTTAAACGTGTAAGCGCTTAACCGTGTAGGCCTGTTCCGCTATGAGCGGCGCTTCGCTGTTTCCCGGCTGCCGTACTTCCAGCCGGTCATGCACACGTCCATCTGTTCGTCGTCGAGCGGGGCGGGGGTGAGCGGCGTGTTCTCCTCGGGCCGCGCGCGCAGGCCGTCGAGGACCACCGAAAGCTGGCGGCGCCAGACGTCGCGATCGGCGGACGCCGTGAAGTCGACGATGCCCACCCCCGCGATCAGCAGCACGCCGACGTCGGTGAGGGTCACGTCCGCGCGCAGGTCTCCGTCCTGCTGCGAGCGCTCGATGAGGTCGGTCATCGAGTCCTGGACGAGTTCGCGGATGGCGTCGTCCTTCTGCTTGCCGCAGTCGTCGAGATGCAGGTGCCGCGAGAACATCATGTCGCGCAGGGCCTTGTCCCGGCCCTGGCTCTCCAGCAGCGCGGTCATGAAGTGCACCAGGCCGTCCCAGGCGCGCGGCAGTGCGACCGACTCCTGCAGGATCACCTCGATCGAGGCGACCATGTCGTCGAACAGGGCGTCGACCAGCGCGTCGCGGTTGGGGAAGCGGCGGTAGACGGTGCCGACGCCCAGCCCCGCCTCTCTGGCCACCTCGTCGAGCGAGGCGTCGAGGCCGTGCTGGGCGAAGACCACCCGGGCCGCTTCCAGGATGAGCCGGCGGTTGCGCTCGGCGTCCCGGCGCAGCGGGCGGTCCGGTGCCGGTGGCAGTGTCTGCGCCACCGCGGGCGCCGGTGCCTGCGCCTGTTCCTGGGCCCGCGACGGCGTCGCCGCTCCGGTCCTCGCGTTCGTCACGACCAGCTCCTGCCTTCGTCCTGCCTCCCGCTACCCACCTGAATCTTAGATGTTCGACAAAGTGGAGCACGGGCCTCCATGTGGAGGTGAGTCTTCCACTTCCATGGTACGGTCACCTTCGTAAGTGGAAAAGGCTCCTCCGGATGCATGGGACAGATCCATGGCAGATGTTCAGACGACGGGCGCGGGGCCGCGGGCCGTCGACGCCGCCCCCGCGCAGCACCCCGACCCGCACCACGCCCGGCGCTGGCTCATCCTGGCCGTCATCGGGCTGGCCCAGCTGATGATCGTGCTCGACGTCACGATCGTGAACATCGCGCTCCCCGACGCCCAGAAGGACCTGGGCTTCTCGAACGGCGACCGGCAGTGGATCGTCACCGCCTACTCGCTCGCCTTCGGCAGCCTGCTGCTGTTGTTCGGCCGGGTGTCCGACGTCATCGGCCGCCGCATGATGTTCCTGATCGGGCTGATCGGCTTCGCCGCGGCCTCCGCGCTCGGCGGCGCCGCACCGAACTTCGAGATCCTGGTCGCCGCCCGCGCGCTGCAGGGCGTCGCCGGCGCCATGCTGGCCCCGGCCGCGCTGTCGCTGCTGTCCACGACGTTCACCGAGGCCAAGGAGCGGGCCACCGCCTTCGCGGTGTTCGGCGGCATCGCCGGCTCCGGCGCCGCGATCGGCATGCTGCTCGGCGGCGTCCTGACCGAGTACATGAACTGGCGCTGGACGCTGTTCGTGAACGTCGGCATCAGCGTCGTCGCGATCGCCGGGGCCGCGCTGCTGATCCCGCGCCACCCGCGCGAGGCCGACCGGCCCTCGCTCGACATCCCGGGCACCGTGCTGGTCTCCGCCGGTCTGTTCGGCATCGTCTACGGCTTCGCCAACGCCGAGTCGCACCCCTGGAGCGCCCCCGGCACGTGGGGCTTCCTGGCCGCCGGCGTGGCGCTGCTGGCGCTGTTCACCTGGTGGCAGACCCGCACGGCGCACCCGCTGCTGCCGCTGCGCGTGCTCCTCGAGCGCAACCGCGGCGGCTCCTACCTGGCGATGTTCCTCACCGGCATCGGCATGTTCGGCGTGTTCCTGTTCCTGAACTACTACCTGCAGGAGATCCTGCGCTACTCCCCGGTCATGACCGGCGTGGCGTTCCTGCCGATGGTCGCGGCCCTGATGGTCACCGCGACGATCAGCACCACGCAGCTCTACCCGCGGATCGGCGCCAAGATCCTGGTCTTCGCCGGCATGCTGCTGGGCGCCGGCGGCATGGTGTGGCTCACCGGCATCAGCCTGACCTCCGGCTACGCCGCGAACATCCTCGGCCCGCTGCTGGTGATCGGCGTCGGCATGGGCGCGATCTTCGCCCCGGCGATGAACGCCGCCACCTCAGGGGTCGAAGCCCACGACGCCGGCGTCGCCTCGGCCACCGTGAACACCGCCCAGCAGATCGGCGGCTCGATCGGCACCGCGCTGCTGAACTCGCTGGCCACCACCGCGCTGAGCAACTACCTGGTCGGCAAGGACGCCCGCAACGCCGTGGTCCAGGCCAACGCGGCGATCCACAGCTACGTCGTCGCCTTCTGGTGGGCCGCGGCCATCTTCGGAGCGGGCGCGATCATCTGCGGGCTGATCCTCAAGGCGGGCAAGCCCGACCCGGCCGACCCGGACGCGGCCCCGGTCGTCCACGCCTGAGGAGCCACCGGCCTCGCCTCGCCTGAGGCGAGGCCGACGTGTGCCTCACCCGCGCCGTACCCCGTGCCTCAGGCCGACCGGTTGCGAAGCTCGTGGAGCGCGGTGTTGCGCCCCTGCATGTAGGCGTCGAGCATCTTCCGTACCCGCGACGCCCGCATCCCCGCCGGAAACCACGGGATCGTCGAGGGTGCACCCACCTCGACGCTGGTGGTCGTCGGGTCGGCGTTGCGGGATGCCGGGATTCGCGCCATGCCAAACACCTTGGCGCACGGAGGTTTCCATTGAGGACACCGACGGCCGCGGATCACCCCTAAGGGTGAATGTCGGCTCGTATGGCGGGGCGCTGCAGTCCACGAGCACCACCCAACACGGCCCGGCGGACAGGAGCCGATCGACGTGTTGATCACGGCGCCGTAGGTATCTCGGCCTTTTGGCGTACCTTGTTACTAGGTGTTTCTGATTCCAAGGGGGACCTGAGTGCGTATCGGGCGGCGGATACTCGTAATTGCAGGGGTCGCTGCGCTGAGCAGTCCGGCGGTGGCTCAGGCCCGCGGCGGCGGCGGTGGCCACGGCTACGGCGGCGGTGGTGGCGGCGGTCACGGCGGCGGTGGCGGCATCCACGGCGTGGGTCTCGTCGGTCTCGGCGGCGGCGGCTCTGTCGCCCTGCTGGTGATCGTGCTGATCGTGCTCGTCCTGTGGCTCGCCTTCCGGTCCCGGAAGTCCGGCGGCAGCAGCGGCCTGAACACCGGGTCGGACCGGGCCGCGCACCGCGCCGACGAGGCGGCCCGGCAGCGCGCCGCGCAGGTCGAGGCGCGCCTCGAGGCGGTCGCCGACACCGATGCCACCTTCGCCGTCGACGCGCTCAAGGAGCGCGCGGTCTGGCTCTACACCACGGCCCAGCGCGCTTGGACCGCCCGCGACCGCGCCGTCCTGCGGCAGATCCTGGCGCCGGTGCTCTACGTGAAGTGGGACGAGGAGCTGCGGGACTACGAGGCGCGCGGCGAGGTCAACGTCGTGGAGGTCGTCTCCGGGCCGGAGGTCGAGCTGGTCAACGTCGCGAACCGGACCGGGGAGACGAACGACACCGTCACCTTCCGGATCACCGCGACGCTCAACGACTACGTCCGCCGCGCCAACGGCTCCTCCGCCGTGCGCAAGGACCGCGCGAAGCGCCCGGTGGAGTACTGGACGCTGCGCAAGGACGGCTCCGGCGCGTGGATCGTGGCGTCGGTGGAGCAGGCCGCCGAAGGCGCGCACCACCTCACCGCCGCCCTGGAGACAGACGTCTGGGACCAGAAGGCGGTCGCCCGGGAGGCCGTGCTCGAGGTGGCTCAGAACACCTCCGTGCCGGGCGTCAGCGATGTGCTTTCGCTCACCGGCATCTCCTGGAGCACCGATGCCGACGCCGCCGCCGGCGACCTGAGCGTTCTGGACGGCCGGTTCGACAAGGCGGTCCTGGAAGTGGCGATCGAGCAGTTCCTCGAAGAGTGGGCCATGAACGACGGCAGCCTCGACTTCACCTCCGTGCGCACCCCCAACCGCACCGTCATGCGCAACGCCAAGGTCGCGTCGGTCGAGGTGCGCTCGCTGGTTTCGCGCGACCCGATCGTCGTGCGCGTCGTGGTCGACGCGGAAGGCTTCTACTACGAGGTCGACCGCCGCACCGAGGAAGTGCTGCTCGGCGACGCGCACAAGCGGCGCCCCGTCACCTTCACCTTCGACCTGCGGCTGGACGGTCCGTCCGCCAAGGGATGGATAGTGGTGGCCGCTCAGGCGTCGCAGCAGCCGGGCTCGCGGCTGGCGGGGAACCGCTCCTGAAACCGAGGCGCGGCCCTTCGGTCGGGCTCCGGCGGACTTTCAGGCGCTGAGGGCTGACAGCGGGGCGGACACGTCCGGCGCGCCCCGCCGGGAGCCCGGTCCCCGTCCAGGACGACGTAGCCGTCGTCCGGCTGGAACCCGGCCCGGCGCAGGAAATAGGCGCTCGACAGGCCGGCCTGTCCGGCACCGATCACCGCGACGTCCGTCAACCGAGGCTGCTCGTTCACGATCAGGTGAACAGCCGGCGGAGGGTTTTCCTTCCACGCAGCCCCGGCGCCTCCTTCCGGCGAACCCCCGCCGGCCCCGGCCCCGGTTGATAACATCGACCCCTGATACGAGGGGGCGGCAGCTTGGCAAGAAGACAGTTCGCGGTGATCGTCGGTGCCGACTCACCCGGACGGAGGTCCCGGCTGCCGGCGCTGTCCTATGCCGAGGCCGATGCCCGGGCCGTGCACGCCGCGCTGACCGATCCGGTCACCGGCACCTTCGATCGGGCCGACTCCGTCCTGCTGCTCGGTGCCCAGGCGACGGCAGGCGAGGTCAAGAAGGCGCTCCGGGCGCATCTTGCGGAATCGTCACCCTCGGACCTGCTGCTGTTCTACTTCGCCGGACACGGACACGTGCCGCATGCCGCGCCGCACGATGATCCGTTCCTCGTCACCAGCGATCTCGACTTCGACACCATCGGCGGCGAGCCGGACAGCGGGCTGCGGATGAGCTTTCTGCGCCGCGACGTGTTCGAGGTCTTCCGGGGTTCGTCATGCCTGATCCTCGACTGCTGCCATGCCGGCCGGTACGAAGACCTGGGCTCCGACGGCGACCGGCCGTCGTCCGCCGCGCGCCCAGCGTTGCCCGCGCTGCAGGACGTGGTCGACCGCCTCTATCTCGGCACTTCTCGGCTCGAAAGCGCCTTGTACGCCTGTCCCGCCTCGGGCTCGGTGCGGGAGAGCAAACAGGCCGGGCACGGCCTGCTGACAGACGCGATTCTGACCGGTCTGGAGGGCGCCGCCGCCGGACAGACCGGCAGTGTCACGTTCCACGACCTGGTGTCGTACCTCGGCAATTGCGGTCTGGCCACCGCGCCCGGCTACGCGGTCCGCGGATGGGGCCGGGGAGCGGTCCTGACTCGGCCGGCCGGCGCGACACAGCGTCCTACGGCGGCCTATGGGCCCGGCCCCGAGGACTACGGGATCGAACCGTGCGGCAACCCCCTGGACGGCAGCCTGCCCGGTCTGCAGAAGCTGCTGGACAGCCTCTACCGGCGCACCGAGCGCAAACCGCCGTTCACCACGGCCGAGCCGAAGGCCGTACTGGAATGGCTGTGCCGGGCCGTGGAGGCGCAGGGCGCGGCGCGGGTGTCGACCGCCGACGACCGGTTCGAGGTGGTCGCCGACACCGGGCAGATCCGGCACGACGACGTGCTGGCGCTGGCCGCCCAGCTGCGGGGCAAGATCGAGGCCGAGGCGCGCAGCGGCAGCTCGGTGGTGGGCTATCTGGCCTCGCCGCCGTCCGGCGGGCCCCGGCTGCTCGCGGTGGCCGACGCCCGGCGGCGCCCGGCGGACATCCGGGTCTTCTCCGACGTGCCGGTCGCGCTGCTCGACATCGGTGAGCCGCTGCCGATGGCGCTGGCCGCCGCGGTGTCCTCGGCCCACCATCTCGCCCTGGACGCCGAGATCGAGGTGATCACCGCGCTGCGGCGCCGGTTCGGCCGGCTGCCGGTGCCGCTGTACGACCGGTGCCTGGCGGCGTACCGGGACGCGCTGAGCTCGGTGGTGATCGTCTTCGAGCCGGTCATCTTGCTGAGCACGGTCGGCCAGCACGTCGGCATCCACAGCTGGGAGGCGCTGGCGCGGCGCACGGCCGAGGCGCGCAGCGCGCCGTTCTGGCTGTTGGAGGTGGCGGGGCACTGGGGCGACCAGTTCGTGGTGGAGCGCGACCAGATCCTCGCCGTGAGTGCGATCTCGGCCTACACCGTCGCGCACAACGACGGCCCGGGACGGCGGGACGCGCCGCGTCCGCTGTCGCTCAACGTCTCGGTGCGGTCGCTGCTGAACGAGGGCTACGTGGACGCGCTGCACACGGCGCTGCGGAAGGCGGGCTTGGCTCCGCACACCGTGACCCTGGAGATCTCGGAGCAGGACCCCATCGAACCGCATCCGGGCGTCGACACCGACTGGGCGCCCAACCCGAACAGGTACTTTCAGGAGCAGCTGCGGTCGATCGCCAGGCGGCTCCAGGTGAACTTCGCCATCGACGACTTCGGGGTGGGGCACGCCTCGCTGGACCGGATCGCGAGCCTGGAGGTGACCCAGGTGAAGATCGACCGCGCGGTCCTGAGCCATCCGCTCGCGATCGACGAGATCGACCTGGTCATCAAACTCGCGCAGGACGCGCCGTTCTCCGGAACGGTCTCCAACCAGCGGACCGTGGTGGTGGAGGGCTATGACGACGCCTGCCCGGTCCCGCTGCACAAGCTCTACGAACACGGTGTCCGTTATGTCCAAGGCTATATAAGCAAGGTACCGGCGTCGCCGAAGCTGATGTTCCTCGATGCCGAACACCGTGATCACATCGCCGCGTTGGTGAGGGGTTCCGATGCAGATCGTTGAGTTCCGGCTTCCGGCCGAGGTCGCCGCCGAGGCCCTGCCCGACGAGGGCATCCGCGGCGCGGGCGACATCCAGGTGCTGATCGACTGCCTGGACGTCGCCTCGGGACTCATCACTGTGGCGGGGCTGCGCCGCTCCCTCCCGGAGCTGGCGCGGCGAGTGCGGACCTGGCGCAGCGGTCAGGCGGAGGACGGCGAGCCCGCGCCGGTGCTCGTGGTGCAGGGGCCCGGCGTACGAGTAGAACTTCCGCTGCCGCCGAACGTGAGCGTGCAAGACATCGTCGACGCCGTAGCAAAGGCGTTGCCGGCCCAGGAGGACGACGGCAGCGGAAGCACTTAGGAGGGCTAGGCGTACACTGCCGGCAAGTATTTGTCGAGGCTGATCCCGTTGTTCCAATGGCTGAGCAGGTCGCGATCGATGAGGACCACCTGCTGACTGATCGCGAGTTCGCGGCATTGCCGGGTGAAGCGCCAAGCGGTGGTGACGAACACCGGGACATCGGCGTTGTGGATGGCGCGCGCGGTGCCGAGGAAGCGCTGGATGTCCGGGCCGGGAACGGGATTCCCCGGCTTGTAGCGCTTGCATTGGATCACGATGCGTCGGCCGTCCGGGGCGACGGCCACGACGTCGGCTCCGAGGTCGCCTGCCCCGCCGCTGAACTGGTGGACCGTGAAGCTGTCGCGGTGACACAACCCGGCGATGAAGCGCTCGAACTCAGTGCCGGACATCGCGTCGATGGCGGCAAGGCTCTGATGCCGTGCCGCGCGCTCCAGGTCGGCCAGACGCTGCACCTCCGCCTGCTGCTCGGCGCGTCCGGCGCGCAGCATCGGCAGTGCTGCCGTGCCGAGGAGGGCGAGCAACCCGCTGGCCGGAACGGCCGGCCACAGCGTACTCAGGCTGCCGGTCACCACCTCGACCAGAGCCACGAAGCCGCAGACCGCCACCGCGATGAGCGCGCGTGTGGCACGGATATCAGAATGCTGCGCCGACTTGTTGCCGCCGCGAGTCGTGCTATTGCCGCGAGCCGTGCCGCCAGCCGACGGACGGCGAGGCCTTCCGACAGGTGCGGACTTGGCGGCAGGCGAACGGCGCGTCGTAGGTGTCCCCATGATTCCCCCTCCAGCCAGGCGCGCTACAGCGGCTCGATCGTCAGCACCGTCGCGTAGTTCAGGCTCGTGACGCCCGCAGGCGTCGCACACGCCAGCAGCGCGGTGTTGGGCGCTGTGAAGGTCTCCACGATGTGCTCGCCGAGGAATTCGCCGCTGGTGACGGTGCCGGTCTCGGTGAGTACGACGGCTGCCGCGGTGTGCGCCACCGTGGCGGTGAACTGGAACGACGTCGACTGGCCGTCGTTCCAGGCGACCGTCTCAGTACCAGTCTCGGTCAGCAGCTGGTTGCATCCGAGCGTGAGCACCGCGCTGGTATCCCGCTCCCCGGCCGTCGCCGCGGTACCGACCGCGATGCAGGTGCCGGTGGGGCTGTGCTCGTCGACCAGCCCCAAGTCACCGTCCACGGAGACCAGGAGCGGCCGGACCGTGTTGGTCAGCCCGGGACTGTAGGTCGTGTAACTCCAGCCGGTGCAGCTGATGACGCCGGTGCCGGCGACGGCGCGCGCGGGACCGGCCACTCCCACGGCGCTGCCCGCGAGCAGCGCCAGCAGGCCGACGGCCACACCCACTCGTCTTTCTCTTACCACGGTCTCCCCCTCCAAGCCTCGACGGACGGTGCCGGACGGTGTTCTTCCCGCTTCGTTCCGTCGCCATACTTGATTTACGCTTGAGGCTTCACGGGTTCCGGAACAGCACCGCGATGTCCAGGCCGCCCTCTGGCGGTGCCTGTAGCCGGATCTCAGCGTCATGTGCCACGGCGATCGCCCGGACGATCGCCAGCCCCAGGCCGTGCCCGCCAGAGTGCTGCCGCCGGCCGTCGAGCTGCTGGAAAGGCAGGAGCAGCCGCTCCAGTTCGTGCGGCGGGATGACCGGTCCGCTGTTCCTGACCTGTATCACAGCCCTGTCGTCAAACGACTCCGTGAGCACCTCTACGTACCCGCCTGGCGTGTTGTGGCGCAGAGCGTTGTCGATCAGATTGGCGACCAGGCTGCGCACGAGATCGGAGTCGCCGGTGGTCGCGGCCGTGCCGAAGCCAGTGGTGACGATGAGCGCGTCGGGTTCGGCGGTGTCGCCGTTGCCGGTGACGGATTCGGCGGTGTCGCGGTCGGCGGTTTCTTGTCCGGCTGCGTGGTTTCGGGCACTGATCGTCTCCCTGGCGATCGCCGTCAGATCCACCGCCTCGCGACGGTCCAGACCGCGCTGACTCTCGGCCAGGGTGAGCAGGGACTCGATCAGGCGCCGCTGATCCTCGCCCAGCGCCACCGCCGTCTGGCAGGCCTCGCGCAGCGTGGCCGCCGTGGCCTCCGGGTCGGCCAGCGCCACCTGGAGGACCGTGCGCGTGGCGGTCAACGGTGTGCGGAGTTCGTGGGCGGCGTTGGCGACGAAGTCCCGCTGCGCCGCGAAGGCGGCTTCCAAGCGGGAGAACAAGGCGTCGAGGGTGTCGGCCAGCGCCTTGAGCTCGTCGTCGCGGCCGGTGGCGGACAGCCGGAGATGCAGATCGTGGGCGCAGATGTGGCGCGCGGTTTCGGTGATCTCGCGCAGCGGCCGCAGCAGCCGTCCCGCGACGAGCCAGCCGAGGCTGAGTGCCACGGCCAGCAGCAGGAGCAGCCCGGCCACGATGCCCGCGATCACCGGAACGCTCGACGTCCCGCCGTCACCGCCGCCAGTATGTCCGGGTGCTGAGGTCGGACCGGCTTGCTGGATTTGCAGCATCCCCAAGAGCAGAAGCAACGTGACCACCATCGCCGCCACGAACGGCCCCGCGTACAGCGAGGCCAGCCGGGTCCGGATGGTCACCTGCGACTCGTGGAGTGTGGAGGAGGGGGAGGACCCGGCCAGCACTGTCAGCCTCCAATGCGATAGCCGCAGCCTCGGACGGTGTCGATCAGCGGTGGATCGCCCAGCTTCACCCGCAGCCGCCGCACCGTGGTCTTGACCGTCGTGGTGAACGGATCCGCCGCGGCGTCCCACGCCTGTTCCAGCAACTGCTCGGCGCTCAGCGGCTGGCCAAGGTGCGTCAGCAGGCACTCCAGGACCGCGAACTCCTTCGGCCCGAGATCCAGGCGCCGTCCGGCCCGGAACGCCGTGCGCCGCGCCGGATCGACCGACAGGTCCGCGTGCTCCAGCACCGGCGGCACCACGGCCGCCGACCGCCGCCCCAGCGCGCGGACCCGCGCCACCAGTCCGGCGAAGTCGAACGGCTTGGGCAGATAGTCGTCCGCGCCCAACCCCAGACCCTCGACCCGCTGGCGTACCGATCCGGCCGCCGTCAGCATCAGGACCCTGGTTCCGTCCGGGCCGCCGACGACCGACCGGCACACCTCGTCGCCGTGCACCCCGGGCAGGTCGCGATCCAGAACGACGACGTCATACCGGGTACCGGCCAGGGTCTGGAGCGCCCGCTCCCCGTCAGCCGCGACATCGACGGCCATGCCCTCGCGCCGCAGCCCGGCCGCGACCGCGGCGGCCAGGATCTCGTGATCCTCGACGACCAGCACCCTCATCCCGGCCTCCCGTCCGCGTCCGGCCGACCACTCTTCCATGCCTCTGGTGACACCGGGGTGACAGCCGCTCGAACCGCCCCGTCACCGCCCACCGCGTACACCTGCTCCCATGTCACAGCACAGGCAGTCCGCCACGCACAAGCAATCTTCCAGCCCAGCCAACGTCATCGAAGTCTGCGAAGTCAGCAAGAGGTTCGGTACGGTGACCGCCCTTGACGGGGTCTCCTTCGCAGTCCGCCGTGGCCTGGTCACCGGCATGGTCGGCCCGAACGGCGCGGGCAAATCCACCGTGCTGCGCGTCATTCTGGGACTGCACCGTCCCGACACCGGCCGAGCGCTGGTCGACGGCCGCCCTTATCGCGATCTGTCTCGCCCGCTGACCCGCGTCGGCTCACTGCTGGACGCCTCGGCGCTGCACCCGGCCCGCAGCGCTCGCAGCCACCTCCGCTGGTTGGCCCACTCGCAGGGGATACGCGCGACGCAGGCGGACCGGCTCCTGGAACGCGTCGGCCTCGCCTCGGCCGCACGCCGCCGCTGCGGCGGCTTCTCCCTCGGCATGCGCCAGCGCCTCGGCCTCGCCGCGGCCCTGCTCGCGGACCCGGCGGCGGTCCTGCTCGACGAGCCGTTCAACGGCCTGGACCCCGAAGGCATCGTGTGGATGCGGGAACTGCTGGCCGGCCTGGCCGCCGAAGGCCGTGCCGTGCTGGTGTCGAGCCACCTCATCGGCGAACTCCAGCAGGTGGCCCAGCACCTGATCGTCCTCGGGACGGGCCGCGTCCTGGCCGATGCTCCCGTGGCCGAGCTGCTGACCGCGCAGGGACCGGAGCGGGCCGATCTGGAGGGCGTGTACTTCCGGCTGACACAAAACGCCGTGCGCTATCAGAGCTCGAACGCCTGGAGGCAGGCGTGATGTCCTTCCTTCACCAGCTACGCGCCGAGTGGGCGAAGTTCCACTCCGTTCGGGCCTGGATCCTCGCCGTCCTCGGTGCCGCCGTGGTCACCGCCGCGCTCGGGCCGCTGAACCTGTCGACCCAGCACGCCCCGAGCGGCGGCCCCGGCCCGACCCTCGTGCGCGGCCCCGACGGCCAGGCCGTGAACGACAGCTTCTATTTCGTCCGCCGCCACCTGGCCGGCGACGGCACCATCACCGCCAGGATCACCGAGCTGTCCGGGATCACCGTGACCGGGCCAGACCGGGTGTCCCACGAGGTTCAGGGCTGGGCCAAGGCAGGGATCATCGTCAAACAGAGCCTGACTCCCGGATCGCCTTACGCGGCGATCATGCTCACCGGCGCCCACGGCGTCCGCTTCCAGGACGGCTACACCCACGACACGGCCGGTCCCGCCAGGACTGTGCCCTGCTGGCTGCGCTTGACGCGCAGCGCCGACACCGTCACCGGCGAGGAGTCCTCCGACGGCACCCACTGGCAGCGTGTCGGCAGCGTCCGGATTCCCGGCCTGGCCGCGGACGCGCCCGCCGGGCTGTTCGTCACCAGCCCGTCCACGGTCCACGTCGCCGCCATCGACGTCCCGCAGACCAACCCGGCCGCGGCCGTCGCCACCTTCGGACCGGTCGCGCTGACCGGCGCGTGGACGCCCGAACCGTGGTCCGGAGCCCAGTTCGGGGGACTGGGCACCTCGGGGGACTACCCGCCCGGCGTCGACGGCGGCTTCACCGGCAACGCGGACGCCGCCCTGACGGTCACCGGCGCCGGCGACATCGCCCCGGTCGTCGGCGGCAGCGTCCTGGGCAACGGGGCCACCGTCGAAGGCTTCGTCGGCGGCACCTTCGCCGGCCTGATCGCCCTGGTGGTCGTGGCGGCCCTGTTCATCACCACCGAGTATCGACGAGGCCTGATCCGCACCACGCTGGCCGCCTGCCCGCGCCCGGTCCGTGTCCTGGGCGCCAAGACCACGGTCGTCGCCTGCCTCGGTTTCACCGCCGGAACCCTCGGTGCCACCGTGGCCGTCCTCGCCGGGCACCACATCGCCGACGCCCACGGCATCTACACAGTGCCGGTCACCACGCCGACATTGCTGCGCGTGGAAATCGGCACCGGAGTGCTGTCAGCCGCGATGGCGGTCCTGGCGCTCGCGCTGGGTGCCGTTCTGCGCAGTGGAGCAACGGCCATCACCGTGGTCATCGTGGCGACGGTCGTGCCCTATCTGCTGGCCGTGTCACCCGGTCTCCCGACCGTCGCCGCACAATGGCTGCTCCGCGTCACCCCGGCCGCCGGCTTCGCCATCAGGCAGAGCCTTCCACGGTTCGCGCAGGTGGACAGCAGCTATATCCCGCCGGACGGATACTTCCCGCTCGCGCCGTGGGCCGGGGCGGCTGTGCTGTGCGGGTATTGCGTCGTGGCGTTCACGGCCGCGTCGTTCCTGCTGCGGCGGAGGGAGGTGTGAGAGCTGTCTTGCACGCTGAGTGGACGAAGCAGTGGAGCGTGCCGAGTACCTGGTGGTCGTTGATCGCGGCAATCATCGTGACCATCGGCGGCGGGGCGGCGATGAGCGCGTTGGTTCACGCCGACACGGCCGACGGCCTCGCCCGGCTGGCAATGTCCGGTGTTCTGCTGGGCCAAGCCGTCGTGGCGGCCCTCGGTGCCGCAGCGATCGGCGACGAGTATGCAAACGGCCTGATTGTGACCACGGTGGCAGCCGTTCCTCAGCGCGGAAGCCTCTTGGCAGCAAAGGCCGTCGTGCTCGGGGGCACTGTGTTGGCGGCTACTATCATTGCCGCCTCGGCAAGCCTTTCATGGGCGGTACTTCTCACTATCGACGCTCCAGACCCGCAGCCGGACACGGCGATCCAGACGGTGCTCAAGACCGCGGCTTCCATGGCACTGATCGCTCTGCTCGCCCTCGGCACCGCGACCGTCTTCCGCAGCACTGCTACCGCGACCGGCTTGGTGCTGGGACTGCTGTACCTACCGCCGCTCCTGGCAGCCTTGATTGCTGACCCGGCCTGGCAAGTCCGCGTCCAGCGCTACGCCCCGATGAGTGGCGTTCTGACGCCGATCGGCAACGGGACGGGGCGAGAGCCGGCGTCGTGGAGCAGTGTAGGCGTCGTCGCGACCTGGGCTGTTGCGGCTCTGGGGGCGGGCTGCCATTCGTTGAAGCGCCGAGATGTGTGAGCGCGATGGCCGTGATGATCGCGATGGCCGCGTACCTCTGCCACGGCCATCGCTCTTTTCGTCGGTGCCGGTTGGGGTGTCAGACTCCGGCGCGGAGCTTCGTCAGCGCCTCAGCGAGGATTGCTTCGGCTTCGGTGTCGCTGCGCCGATCACGGACGTAGGCCAGATGGGATTTGAACGGGCCGGCGAGAGCCGGGGCCGGCGGGTTGTCCGGGTCCAGGCCCGCGGGCCGGTCGCAGTCGCGGCAGTCCCAGGTGTCCGGGATGTCCGCCGACGCCGCGAAGACCGGCCTGGTCGAATGGCCCATGGCGCACCAGAAGGTCACCTCGACCCGCCGGATCGACGGACCTCGTTCGTTCTCCCCTCCGGGACCCGCGCCTATTCTGCTCCCACGTATTCCGCTGCGCGCCATTGCTTGGAGCCTCCTTAGCCGCGGTTCGCTCCGATCTCAGGTGAGAGAGTCGTCCCGCTGCAATGACAGTACCCCTCTTGGGCGAATTCGAGGTTCCAGATGCAACGCCTCGGCGTCCTGGCAGCCAGCGCGGTAGTCTCCGTGTCCTGATCTTCGGGGAAGCCGAAACGAGCCCCGGATGGGGCGAGCGGGGGAGCGGTGATGCAGAACGGCAATCGGGTGCTGGCCGACGACGGGGACCGGCTCTACGCGGCGGCGCGCAACGGCGACTGGGATGGATACCAGACGGTGCTGGCGGGCCTGAACGTCTTCATGCCGAGCCCGCGTCGGCAGGGCGACGAGGTCCTGGCCGGCACCGAGACCGGCACCGGTCACGTGACCTACCAGGAACGCGGCCTCACCTGTATCGACGTCTACACTGACGCGAGCCTGACGCAGCCGTGCCGGCCGGACGTGTTCTACCGCTGGCTGATGTGGGACCGCGGCGTGCGGATCCTCGAAGAGCACAAGTTCCGCTGGACGATGGTCGTCAACCGCGGCACCTACCTGGAGTTCCGGATCACGGTTCCGGACGCCGCCAAGTGGCTGAACCGCCATCCGCAGGCCGTGCGGACCTGGGACGAGCTGGTGACGAAGGTCCGATTCACCCGCGCCGAGCCGCTGGACGGCCCGCTGGCTCGGGCCCTGGCATGCGGCGCGTACTTGTCGGTCACGAACTGCATGCCCTGGAACAGCATGATGGGCGAGTACGTCCATTACGTCGCCCGCAACCTGTCGCTCCGCGACTCCTGGGGCATCTACTCGGCCCAGGATTGGCGCGGGCAGGTGCAGGCGCTGCTCGACACCGAGAGCTACGGCCTTGTCGATCTGCTGCTGGCCCTGCGCAGGAAGGCCGTCGTCGACGGCGCGCCGGCGTCCGATCCGGAGCTCCTGACGCGTCTGGCCGCCGACTGGTGCGCGGCCAACGCGCCGCACGCCGGGGCTGCGGCCGAGATCCGGGACGTGGCCTACTGGATCGGCTTGTGCGAATCCTGGATGCGGCGCGACGGCGTCCTGCCTGCCGGAGGCGTCGTGTGGACTCAGGCCGTCTGGGACCTGGGCCGCGCGGTGAACATGGCCCGCTGGGGAATGCAATGCGGGTTCTGCGACAGGACCACCGCCGAGCAGATCGTGCTCCGCGCCGGCCAGCTGTGTGGCGAGGCCTACGCGGACTGGTCCGAACTGTCGGCGGCTTACCTGCTCGGACGCGTCATCAAGATGGGACGGCAGGGCGATCCGCAGCAGTGCTACACGGAGACGTTGGCGACGCATGGAGCGCTGATGGGCTCTGAGGTGAGCCCGTTTCGCCTGCTCACTTTGCGCTGACGCTGAGGTGTCCGGGCTCCGGCACCAGGTGAGGACCTGTCGCAGCCGGCGTCATGCCGCCGCGCGCTCGCCGGCCGGTCGGCGGCGTAGTTCCGGGCGCTGGAGGGCCGGCGGCTGGTAGGCCATGTCGAGCGTGCCGGTGTCGGTGCCGGGCGGCACGATCGCGTCGATCCGGTCCAGCACGTCGTCGGTGAGAGCGACGTCGACGCCCGCGAGCAGATCCTCCAGGTGTTCCATGGTCCGCGGTCCGAGGAGCGCGGACGTCACGCCCGGGTGGGCGAGCACGAAGCCCATCGCCAGATGCGTGAGCGGCAGGCCGGCCTGCTCGGCCAGCGGGATGAGCTGTTCGACCACGTCGAGCCGGCGGTCGTCCGCGAGGTGCCGGAAGCCGTACTTCGACCGGTGCGTCTCGGCCGGCCGGCCCTTGCGGTAGTGCCCGGTGAGCAGGCCGCCGCCGAGGGGCGACCAGACCAGGGTGCCCATGCCGAACTCCTGCGCCACCGGAAGCACCTCGCGCTCGATGCCGCGGTTCAGGATCGAGTAGACAGGCTGCTCGGTGCGCGGCCGGGCCAGCCCGCGCCGCTCGGCGGTCCAGTGCGCCCGGACGATGTCGGAGGCCGGCAGGGCCGACGTGCCGAAGGTGCGGACCTTGCCGGCCCGCTGCAGATCGGTGAGGGCCGCCAGGGTCTCCTCCAGGTCCGTGTCCGGGTCCGGGCGGTGGATCTGGTAGATGTCCACGTAGTCGGTGTCGAGGCGGCGCAGCGAGTCCTCCAGCGCGCGCACCAGCCAGCGCCGGGACGCGCCCTGGTGGTTCGGCTCGTCGCTCATCGGGTTCCGGGCCTTGGTCGCGAGCACGACGTCGTCCCGCCGTCCCTTCAACGCCCGCCCGACGATCTCCTCCGACTCGCCGTGCGCGTACATGTCGGCGGTGTCGACGAGATTGATGCCGGCCTCGAGCGCCCGGTGGATGATGCGGACGCAGTCGTCGTGGTCGGGGTTGCCGAGGGCGCCGAACATCATCGCGCCGAGGGCGTAGGGGCTGACCTTGATCCCGGTCCGGCCGAGGCTGCGGTAGCGCATGGTGTCTCCTTCAGGTCTTCCTGCTGTATCGCCGACACCAGCCTGCCGGTCCTTCGCCGGACTATGAATGGTTGTGAATCCCGATTATTTGCGCGAGAGTACGGACATGGATCCCGACCGACTCTCCGAAGCCCTCGACCTGGTCGAGGTGCGCAGCGTGCTGACCGGCGGCGTCGCGGCGCGCGGCGGGTGGTGGGCCCGCGGCCCGCTGGCCGATCCGGTCAAGTTCTTCGCGATGGTGAGCGGGCGCGCCCGGCTCACCACCGACGGCGCCGTCGCACCGATCGAGCTCGTCCCGGGCGACGTGGCGATCCTCACCGGGCGCTCGTGGGTGGCCTTCGAAGCCGGCCCGGCGCCGCGCCGCGAAGTCCAGCCGGAGTCGGACTTCTCCACAGCTCGCTTCGCGGACTCCGACCCCGCCGTCGACGACGTCTTCATCGGCGGATGCGTCACCGTGAACGAGGCCGGACGGACTCTCCTGCTGGAGTCGCTTCCGCCGATGGCCCACATCCGGTCCCGCGCCGCCGGAAACGGAAACGGAAACGGAAACGGAGACGGAGACGGAGACCGGCTGTTCGCCGCCCTGCTGCGGCTCTTCGACGAGGCGACCGGCGGCCGGCTCGGCTCGGCGTTCGCGATCCGGCAGTACGGCCAACTGTTCCTGCTGGAAGCGCTGCGCTGCTACGTCGACCAGACCCACCTGCCCTCCGGCTGGCTGCGCCTGCTCGTCGACGAGCGCCTGCGCCCCGCCGTCGACCTGCTCCACGGCCGCCCCGAACACGCGTGGGGGCTGGAGGAACTGGCGCGCGCCGCAGCGATGTCCCGGACCACCTTCGCCGAGCGGTTCCGCGAGGCCGCCGGCGTACCGCCGCTCACCTACCTGGGCCGATGGCGCATGCTGCTGGCGCAGCGCGCGCTGCGGAGCGGCGACGCCCGCGTCGCGGCGCTCGCCGCCGAGCTGGGCTACGGCTCGGAGAGCGCGTTCAGCACGGCGTTCAAGCGCGTCGTCGGGGAGTCGCCGCAGCGCTACCGGGCGCGCGTGCGCCAGGAGGCCGTTCCGATCGCGAGCCGGTGACGGCAGGCCAGGCCGGCAAGTGCGATCCGCCACCTCATGGCGCAGGCCAGACACCGGACACGCCAGGTGGGTGGACGCCCGATTACCGCGCGGATGTCGCTGCCGGGGTCTAGCGTGACGGTGTGACCGAGACTCTGCTTCTTGCCGGGACCCGAAAGGGCCTGCTGCTGTCGCGCCGCCGCGACGGCGTCTGGCACAACGAGCCGCTCGCGCTGCCGATGAACGCCGTCTACGCCGTGGCGGTCGACACCCGCGGGCCGGTGCCGCGGCTGTTCGCGTCGGCGACCAGCGAGCACTGGGGCCCGACCGTCCTGCATTCCGACGACCTGGGCGCCACGTGGTCCGAGCCGGACCACGCGCCGGCCGTGCTGCCCGAGGACACCGGTGCGGCGCTGGCCCGGATCTGGCAGATCCAGCCGGGGCGTCCGGACGAGCGCGACGTCGTCTATGCCGGATCCGAGCCCGCCGCGCTCTTCACATCGGTCGACGGCGGGATCACCTTCGAACTCGTCCGCTCACTGTGGGATCACCCGCACCGCCCGCAGTGGGGCGCCGGGGCCGGCGGACAGGCGATTCACACGATCCTGCCGCACCCGCGGGACCCGGACCGGATTCTGATCGCGCTGTCCTCCGGCGGGTGCTACCGCACCTACGACGGCGGGCAGACGTGGGAGGCGGCGAACCAGGGTGTGAAGGTGACGTTCCTGCCCGATCCGCCGCAGTTCCCGGAGTTCGGGCAGTGCGTGCACAAGGTGGCCCAGGACAGCGCCGATCCGGAACGCCTCTACCTTCAGAACCACAACGGCGTCTACCGCAGCGACGACTGGGGCGGGCGATGGACCTCGATCGCCGACGGGCTGCCCGCGGAATTCGGCTTCAGCATCCTGGCCGACCCCCACGCCGCCGATGGCGCCTACGTCATCCCCCTGGTCAGCGACGGCTTCCGCTTCGCCCCCGACTTCCGGTGCCGGGTCTACGGCACCCGGGACGCCGGCGCGAGCTGGTCCGAGATCGGCGCCGGCCTGCCCGGACCAGGCTTCTACTCCCTGGTGCTGCGCGACGCCTTCGCCACCGACGGTGCGAGCCCGGCGGGACTGTACTTCGGCACCCGCGACGGCAGCCTGTACGCGGGCGGAGCCGACGGCTGGACCGAGGTGGCGAACCACCTGCCGGACGTCCTCTCGGTCCGCGCGGTGGTCATCGACTGATGACGGTGACCATCCGCGTGCCCGCGGCCCTGGCTGCCCACAGCGGCGGCCGTCGCGAAGTGCTCGTCACGGCGGCGGCGCCGACGACGGTCGCCGGGCTGCTCGACCGCCTCGCGGCCGAGCTCCCCGCGCTCGAACGCCGGATCCGGGACGAGCGCGGCTCGATCCGGCGCCATGTGAATCTCTACGTCGACGGCGAGGACATCCGGTCGTTGTCGGGCACCGAGACGGCGGTGCCCGAGAATGCGGACGTCACGGTGATGGCCGCGATCAGCGGGGGCTGAGCACCGGCGGCCGTCTCGAGTGGCGGCTCGGTCACGCCGCCGGTTCCAGCTGGCGCCCGACGAAACCCCGCCTTCAGGCGAGCTGGACCGCCTCTGGGGCGTCGTCGGGTGTCCTCTGGGCCGGCACCGCCGCCGCGACGTCCCAGTCGAAGACGCACGTCACCGGCGCGTGATCCGACCACCGCTGCGCATACGTCGCGGCCCGTTCCGTCACCGCGGACGTCGCCCTCTGCGCCAGGCCGGGCGTCGCCATGTGGTAGTCGATCCGCCAGCCCGAGTCGTTGTCGAAGGCCTTGCCGCGGAAGGACCACCAGGAGTAGGGGCCTTCGCGGTCGGGATGGAGGGCTCGGACGACGTCGACGTAGCCGGTGGTGTGGACGGCGGTCAGCCAGGTGCGCTCCTCTGGGAGGAAGCCGGAGTTCTTCTGGTTGGCCTTCCAGTTCTTGATGTCGGCTTCGCGGTGGGCGATGTTCCAGTCGCCGCAGATCAGGACTTCGCGGCCGGTGGCGGCGGCTTGGTCGGCCAGGGCGCGCAAGTGGGCGTGGAAGGCCGCCATGAAGCGTTCCTTCTCGGCCTGGCGTTCGGTGCCGGCTTCGCCCGCCGGGAGGTAGAGGCTGGCGATGGTGAGGTTCGGCAGGTCGATCTCGGCGTAGCGGCCGGCGGCGGCGAATTCGGGGGCGTCGAAGCCGATGCGGGTGGCGGTGGGGGCGATGCGGCTGAACACGGCAACGCCGGCGCGGCCCTTGGTCGCGGCCGGGGCGATCAGGGTGTGCCAGCCGTCGGGGGCTTGCAGGTGGGCGGGGAACTGGTCGGGTTCGGCGCGGATCTCCTGCAGGCACACCACGTCGGCGGTGGTGGTGGCGAGCCATTGGGTGAAGCCCTTGGCGGCGGCGGCGCGGATGCCGTTGACGTTGACGGTGGAGACGGTCAGCACGGCTAAAGGGTAGCGGCCGATCGGGTGGTGTCCGGCGGAGGACGGGCGGTTGACCGGCTGTTTTGGGGGCGGGAGCCGGTTGGGGAGAGGGAAATAGCGTTGCCGGAGCCGTTTCTCGTTCGGCACGATGCGGGCATGAGCGACGCTTCCGCCAGCACAGCCACCGCCGTTCCGGTCGCGCAGGGTGTGCGCGCGCCGTGGACCGCGATCCCGGCGCACCTGCGCGCCCGCATCGCGGAGATCGTCGGCGGTGGTGCGGTGGTCGAAGCCGTGACGCAGGCGGGCGGGTTCTCCCCTGGGCCGGCGGTCCGGGTGCGGACGGCTGAGGGCCGCCGAGCCTTCGTCAAGGCGGTCAGCGTCGAGATGAACCCTGACACGCCGGCGATGCACCGCCACGAAGCCGAGTACACGGCGCGGATGCCGGCGCACGCGCCGGTCCCGAAGCTGCTCGGCACGCTCGACGAGGACGGCTGGGTCGTGCTGGTCTTCGAGGAGATCGACGGCCGCAACCCCGGTCCGGCCTGGGATCCCGACGACCTGCGCCGTGTGGTGGCCGCCATCGCCGAGCTCAGCGCCGCCCTGACGCCGCCGCCGATCGAGGCGCCGCCGGTGGCCGAGCGGTTGGCCGGCTTCCACGGCTGGGCTGATTTGCGGGCCGCGCGGCAGGACGGGCTCCGGTCCGAGCTGCAGTCCGAGCTGCAAGCCGCGCAGCAGGCCGGAACCGACCGCGGGACCGGGGGAGTGGATCTCGGGGTTCTCGACGCCTGGGCCCTGGACCGCATCGACACCCTGATCGGCCTGGAGGCGCAGGCGCTGGTCCTGTGCACCGGCAACACCCTCCTCAATCTGGACGTTCGCTCTGACAACATCCTGATGAGCGCCGACAGCGTCTACTTCGTCGACTGGCCCTGGGCGGCCGTCGGCGCGGCCTGGCTGGATCTCGCGCTGTTCGTCCCGAGCGTCTGGATGCAGGGCGGCCCCGACCTCGCGCGCATCGTCACGGAGCACCCGCTGCTGACCGGAGCCGACCCCGAGGCTCTGACCGCCTTCGTGGCCTGCTTCACCGGCATGCTCCTGCACCGCAGCACGCAGCCGGCGCCGCAGGGCCTGCCGACCCTCCGGCCGTTCCAGCGTGCCTACGGCGGCGCCGCGATGGAGTGGCTTCGCACCCTGCTGCCGTGAGGCCGTTCCCCAACCGGAAGTGTTCGCCGAAGTCGATCGGCTATTGCCGGATTCAAGGTTCTGTTTTCCGCGACGAGCACATCACCGGTGCCCGGCACGGCGATTTCGCCTGGTTGTGGGATGAGGTGGAAAGCCATTCTTAGGGACCTGCTGAAACTGCTCCTCAAGCAGGCGACGGTGCCCGAATAGCAAGTGCGCTTCACGTGGGCGCCCGGATCGATCGCCTTCTGGGACAACCGGGCGGTGCGGCACGCCGCCGTCAGTGACTACTTCCCGCAGCACCGGGTGATGGAGAGGGCTGCGATCCTGGGTGATCGGCCTCGATAGGCGGCGCCTGCGGAGCCGGGACGTGGGCGTTCTCCGCCTCCGTCGCCGGACCGGCCATGTCGCCGTGCTGCTCCCGCCACTTCTTCAGCCCGTCCAGGAAACCGGCCCGCAGCTCGTGCTTGATCGGCTCAAGCTCCGCCTCCCAGGTGTCGATGCCCAGGTCGTTGGCGAACCGCAACAGGTCCGGGTCCAGGTCGTGCGGCACCCAGGTCCAGGTCGCCGTCCACTCGGTGAGCCGGCGCCGCTCGGCCTCGGTGGCCCGGGCCATCCAGCGCTTCACGTAGGCGCGGCCGACGTCGATCGGCTCGGCCCGGCCCATGTTCTTGTTCTCCTCGGCGTCCAGGAACCGCTGGGTCGGGGAGGTCACCTGCCACAGCTTCGGGAACCGGCTGTTGGCCAGCGGCGACTTCGGCGTCTCCGTCGGGTGCAGCAGCCGCTGGGGCATGTCCAGCGGCGAGGGGAACACCTTGTGCGACGGCTTGGCCTGCTCGACCCCGTGGCCGGCCTCGGCCTTCGGCGGGCCGCACTCGGCGTCGCCGAGCGGCACGGGCGGCGCCTTCACCCAGACGTACGGCTTCAGCCACTCCTCGCTGAGCAGCATCGACTTGTCCACCGCGGCCACCAGCTCGATCGACTGGTTGTAGTCCGAAGCCGCACCCCACAGGTGGATCCGGGTGCCGTACTCCTGTGCCTCCTCCACCGCGTGCAGCAGGTCCTCGTCGCCGCTGACCAGCACCACGTCGGCGACCGCGCGCTTGCGGGCCAGGCCCGTCAGGTCGGCGTGCAGGAAGGTGTCGACGCCCTTCTGCTCGAACTTGCCGTCGTCGCGCCGCACCAGCTTCCCCAGCCGCAACTTCAGCCCGTCCAGCACCCGCAGCGCCCGCTGCTCCCGGGTCGGGCCGGTGGCCGGGGCCGCGTCGTACCAGTAGACCCGCAGCACCGGCAGCCCGGTCTCGGCCGCGGCGCGCTCGGTCAGGGCCGTCACCAGGCCCGGGTAGTCGACCTCGACGCCCGGGCGGCCGGGATCGCCGCTCACCACGTTCGCGGCCGCGGCCAGCACGTATCCGGCGTCTACGAGGACGGCGCAGCGATCCATTGGCTAAACGTGTCACATGGTCGCTGAGCGTGGCAACACGACAGACCGGCTGTTACCAGGCTTTGCCGGGTAAGCACTCTGACGGCACAATCTCCGTCATGGAAACCAGCGGGGGGCCGGCTTCTGCCCGGCGAATGCGGAATATGACACTTATATGCGCCGGCGCGGCGGTGCTCGGGCTGATCGCCGGCTGCGGCACCAGCACCGGCACGATCGGCGCCGGCGGCGGGCCGACCGACTCGGCTCCCACCACCTCGGCGCCGACCGGTGCCACGAGCGGGAGTACGACAGCGAACCCGGCGACGTCCTCAGCCGGCACCACGACGGCCTCGCCCGCAGACAACTCCTCCCCGGCCTCCGACGCCTCGACCACGACCGCCCCGAACCCGGCCACCTCCTCGGCGGCTCCGGCCGGCAAGTGGCAGCCGACCGGCGAGCTGGCCAACGCCGAGCCCGTCGACGAGAGCGTCGGCCCGGACAAGAAGGTGACGGTGCTGTGGCCGAAGGGCCAGGCGGCCGACCACGCGCTCACCATCACCCTGCTGGCCAAGCGCAAGGGGGACAAGCTCGACGTCACGATGCACGCCCTCAACAACAGCGGCCAGAAGGTCTCGCTGCTGACCGGGGCCTTCGGCGGCGCCGACGCGCTGGACGAAACCGGCCAGGGCCTGAAGTTCGACGACTTCAACGACGACTGGACGCTGAAGGACCCGTCCGACTCCCCGTACCTGTCACCGAACGACCCGTTGAACGGCGTCATCGTGATCGACGCGCCCAAGGCCGGGAGCACCTTCAACCTGTTCTGGACCCAGGCCGTGAACATCGGCGGCATCATCCTGGTGCGCGACATCCCGATTACGGGCTGACCTGCGGAAACGGTTCATATGCCGGAGCTGAAAACGGGAGCTAGATACGGGAGCTAGAAACGGCAGCTAAAAACGGGAGCTAGTGCCGCGTCAGGCAATATTCGCCCCGTCCCTACGACGGCAAATGCGTGGCACGATCGGCCCGTGTCGAGGAGGATGGGTTCGCCGGCGGAGCCTTGTCGGGTGCGCTGGAGGGCGATTGTCGTGACCGGAATCGAAGCTTCGACCTCGCCCCCTGCCTTGCCGCGCTGGTTCGGACCTAGAGCCAGCCCAGATGACCCGGCTGTCTCGGCCCTGATCGCCCGCGTCACGCGCGGGGCCGGATGGGCAGACATCGGCGGTGAGTTCAACCTCAACCTGCGGATAGACGCTGAGCCGCCGGTTGTCCTTCGGGTTCACAGGCCCTGGGTCCGCCGCGGGCGGGTCGCGGGACTGCGGCGCCTGCGGGAGCGGCTCCAGCGGACGCAAGTCCGCGTCGCTCGACCGATTCCGAGTTCCGGCTGCGATCTCCTGAGGATCACAGATCGTTGGGCTGAGATTGAGGAATTCATCGATCACACGCGGCCACCGTCTCACGAGAACTCCTACCTCCGCCTGTTCGAGGAGCTCGGACGCCTTCACACCGCGCTCAAAGAAGTCTGGGAGCCCGGTCCGCCCGAACCCCTCGACGACCACAGAACCTTCGGCCAACTGCGCTACTCGGTGGGCTTCACACACCGCACGCTCGGACCCCGCAGCGAGCCGGTCGTGCATCGGATGCGCCAACTGACCGGCGAGCTCTCCAAGCTCCGCACGGAGGTCGAACTGCCATGCGCTCCGATTCACGGGGACTACAAACTGGGCAACGCGGGAGAACTGTCAGACGGCTCATGGGCCACGTTCGACCTGGATTTCGCGAGGGTCAGGGAGCGGCTGTACGACATCGCGGCCAGCCTGCACCACGCCGCACGGGACGGCGAATTGTGCGAGCCGCGACGACTGCTCGACGCCTACGAAAGCACGGCTCCGGAACCACTCACTCGCGACGAGCACCTCTGGCTCCCAGGGGCTCTCGCCCTCATACCCCTGCACTGGGCCGCCACTGCGGGGCTCGTGGGCGACGGCATCCACGAGGCCGAGAGCGCAATGACCGCCGCCGAGGCCTGGTGGTCGCGCCGGGCTGAACTCTCGTCGTAGTCCGACGGCCGCGCCAGGGGGATTGGTTCTGAGGCTCGCGACGCGCCGGTCGAGATCCGCCCTTGGCCAGCGCGTTGACGTCAAACTGTTCGGCGTGGCTGAGCGAGTTCAGGTGCGGGAGATCGATGATGACGAGGGTGCTCGTCTGCTGCGGATCGTGCGGCGCGGGACTGGGGCGGTGGTGACCTGGCGCAGAGCCCAGATGGTGCTGCTGTCCGCGCAGAAGATGCCGGTGGCGAAGATCACCGAGGTGACGTTCACCAGTTCGGACCGGGTACGGACCTGATACGGCACTAGAAACCGGAGTCGGCCTCGAAAGTCGGGCTGAGTACGGGAAGCGGCTGGAGTCGCGGGCCCAGCCGCTTGGCCAGGTCAGGGCTAGCGGCCGATCTTGTCCAGCTCGGCGAGGTCTTCGTCGGAGAGCGTGAGCGCTGCGCCGGTGATGTTCTCGCGCAGGTGCGTGACCGACGAGGTGCCGGGGATCAGCAGGATGTTCGGCGAGCGCCGCAGCAGCCAGGCCAGGGCGACTGGCATCGGGGCCGACCCCAGCCGGGTGGCCACAGCTGTGAGTGCCGAGGACTGCAGTGGTGTGAACCCGCCGAGCGGGAAGAAGGGCACGTAGGCGATGCCTGCTGCGGCGAGTTCGTCGATCAGCTCGTCGTCGTGGCGGTGGGCGAGGTTGTACAGGTTCTGTACGGACACGATCGGGGCGATCGCCCGCGCCTCGGCGACCTGCTCCCGTGTCGCGTTGCTGACCCCGAGGTGCCGGATCACGCCCTGCCGCTGGAGGTCGGCGAGGGTCTCGAACGCCTCGGCGAGCGAGCCGGGCACCGGGCCCTGGGCGTCGCCGAGCCGGAGGTTGACGACGTCCAGGGTCTCGACGCCGAGGTTCTCCAGATTCTCCTGGACGGCGCGGCGCAACTCCTCGGGCTTGCGGGCTGGGGGCCAGCCGCCCTGCTCGTCGCGGGTCGCGCCGACCTTGGTGGCGATGTGCAGCGAGTCGGCGTACGGGTGCAGGGCTTCACGGATCAGCTGGTTGGTGATGTGCGGGCCGTAGGCGTCGGCGGTGTCGATGTGGGTGATGCCGAGGCCGACGGCTTCGCGCAGGACGGCGAGGGCGCCCTCGCGGTCGGCGGGCGGCCCCATCACCCAGGGGCCGGCGAGCTGCATGGCGCCGTAGCCGAAGCGGGTGACGGTCATGTCGCCCAGGGTCCAAGTGCCGCCGGGAAGCGAAGCAGGGAGCGTGCTCACGGTGCTGTTGTGCCTTTCGTGTCGAGCCAGGGCTGGTGCCCGTTGGCGTCGTGCTCCACGATTGACGCGTAACTCTCTATTGGGAAGTAGGCACTTCAGAGTGGGTAGGGCACTCAGAAGTGCGTGAGGAGTGGTTTCCATGGCGACGATGACGGCGGCTGAGCAGCGCAGGCAGGCGAAGGTGCGCTACGACGCGTTCGTGGCGGCATGCCCCAGCCGACAGTTGCTCGACCGGGTCTCCGACAAGTGGGTCACGCTGATCCTGGCCGCCCTCGGCAATAGCAGCCCGCAAGAACTGGGCACCGACTGCGCCGGCGAGCCTCGGGCGATGCGCTACTCGGAGCTGGCCCGGCTGCTGGCCGGCGTCAGCCAGAAGATGCTCACCCAGACTCTGCGCTCCCTAGAGCGCGACGGCCTGGTGACCCGCACCGTGACACCGACCGTGCCGGTCACGGTCACCTACGAGCTGACCGCTCTCGGCCTGTCGCTCTACGAGACGATGCGCGGCATCAAGAGCTGGGCCGAGGCACACATGGACGATGTGTTCGCCAACCGCGAGAGCTACGACAACCGTGCTGTCTGAAAACTCGTACTCGGGCGTGCACGGCTCCTGACACCAGTGCGGGGGTCCCACACCGACCCGCACCTGGGCAACGTCCTGGCCGCGCCGGGCCGGATCTGGCTGATCGACTGGGATGACGCCGCGTTGTCAGCGCCCGAACACGACCTGATGCTCGTGCTCGGCGGCGCGTATGGCGACGAGTACATCGGCGATCGGGAACGGGCCTGGTTCTTCGAGGGCTATGGCGACGTTGATTTCGACGCGGAGTGCCTTGCGTACTGCCGAGCGTCGAGGGGCCTGGTGGACGTGGCCTTCCTCGCCGAGGAGGCCTTCACAGCGCCAGACCCTGGGCTTCCCGCCGATTCCGACCGCGGCTGGCGGACCAGAGCCGCGCAGATGCTCGCCCACCAGTTTGGCCCGACGGGCTTCATAAGCCTCGCGCTGGCTGGCTGAGCCCACTACACCGACGGAGCAGACGTTGCCTGACGTGGCCTAGAAACTGGAGCTAAAACAAGGAACTGAACACCGGAGCTAGAAACGGGAAACAGTCCCGGCCCTGCCCGAAGGCAGAGCCGGGGCTGTCCGCACCTCAGCCGGTCATCCAGACTTGGCGCCGATCATCAGGCCTTCGCGATCCGGAACGTCAGCCCCAGATCAGCGTCGGCGGCGATCGCCGCCTGCAGCTTCCGCACGTCCGCCGGGTCGTCGGCAGCCGGGACCGCGCCCTCGGCGAACTCCACGGCCAGCACCTCGTCGGCGATCATCGCTGCGTGCTCCCGCACCGCCTCGGCCGTCTCCAGCCCTGCTTCAGAGCTGTCGAGGACGGCCCAAGTGAGCGTGATGCGGTCGGCCACGTCCAGGCCGGTCGCCTTGCGCGTCTCCTGCAGGAAGCGCACCACGTCCCGGGCCAGACCGGCGCGCCGCAGCTCCGGTGTGACGTGCAGGTCCAGCGCGATGGTCTCGCCGCCGGCGGTGGCCACCGCCCAGCCCTCGCGGGGCGTCTCGGTCACGATGACCTCCTCCGGCGTCACCGTCACCTCCTCGCCCTGGACCACGACCGTCGCCGAGCCCTGCGAGCGCAGGGCCGCGGCCAGCGCCGCCGCGTCGCAGGCCGCGATCGCGTTCGCGACCAGCGGCGTCCGCTTCGCGAACCGGGCGCCCAGCGCCCGGAAGTTGCCCTTGGCGCTGAAGTCGATCAGGTCGCCGCCGGCGTCGGCCAGCGGCGACGTCGTCACCACGTTCAGCTCCTCCAGCAGCTGCGCCCGCAGCTCCGCCGGCAGCCCGGCCCAGCCCGGGGCGCCGACCAGCGCCCGGGACAGCGGCTGCCGGGTCTTCACGCCGGAGTCCGCGCGGGTGGCGCGGCCCAGCTCCACCAGCCGCCGGGCGAGCGCCATCTGCTCGGCGAGATCGGCGTCGACCAAAGCCTCGTCCACGGTCGGCCAGGCCGCCAGGTGCACCGACTCCGGCGCCCCCGGGTCCACCGAGCGGACCAGGTCCTGCCACACCCGCTCGGTGATGAACGGCACCATCGGCGCCATCAGCTTCGTCACCGTCTCCAGCGCCTCGTGCAGCGTGGCCAGGGCCGCCGGGTCGGCGTTCCAGAACCGGCGGCGCGCGCGGCGGACGTACCAGTTCGACAAGTCGTCCACGAACGCCGACAGCAGCTTGCCGACCCGGAGCGTGTCGAACTCCTCCATCGCCGCGGTGACCTCGCGGACGAGGACGTTGACCTCGGAGAGCACCCAGCGGTCCAGGGCCGGGCGCAGGTGCGGACGCGGGTCCGACTCCGACGGGGCCCAGCCGCCGGTGCGGCCGTAGAGCGCCTGGAAGGACACCGTGTTCCAGTACGTCAGCAGCGTCTTGCGCACCACCTCCTGCAGGGCGGTGTGCCCGACCCGGCGCGCCGACCACGGCGAGCCGCCGGCCAGCATGAACCAGCGCACGGCGTCGGCGCCGTGCTGGTCCATCAGCGGGATCGGCTCCAGGATGTTGCCCAGGTGCTTGGACATCTTGCGGCCGTCCTCGGCCAGGATCAGGCCCAGGCACAGCACGTTCTTGTACGAGGACTTGTCGAACACCAGGGTGCCGACCGCCAGCAGCGAGTAGAACCAGCCGCGGGTCTGGTCGATGGCCTCGGCGATGAAGTCCGCGGGGTAGGCGTTCTCGAACTTCTCCTTCGAGCCCTCGACATAGGGGTAGCCGTGCTGCGCGAAGGGCATCGCGCCGGAGTCGTACCAGCCGTCGATGACCTCCGGGACCCGGGTCGCGGTCTTGGCCGGAGCCGGGCACTGCGGACAGGGCATCGTCACGTCGTCGACGAACGGCCGGTGCGGGTCCAGGTTCGACACGTCCTGCCCGGACAGCTCGCCGAGCTCGGCCAGCGAGCCGACGCAGGTGACGTGGCCGTCCTCGCAGACCCACAGCGGCAGCGGCGTGCCCCAGTAGCGCTTGCGGGACAGCGACCAGTCGATGTTGTTGTTCAGCCAGTCGCCGAACCGGCCGTACTTGACGTTGTCCGGGAACCAGTTGGTGGCGTCGTTCTCGCGCATCATCGCGTCCTTCAACGCGGTGGTGCGGATGTAC
>JABFWL010000152.1 GCA_013362315.1 Catenulispora sp.
CCACGACCTGGCGGGCATCGCCATTGGCGGCACCGGCAAGGCCGGCGTCGGCACCGGAGGCATGGCCACCAAGGTCGAGGCGGCGCGGATCGCCACCGAGGCCGGCATCCCGGTGGTGCTGACCTCGGCCGCGCACGCCGCCCGGGCGCTGCGCGGCGAGGTGGTCGGCACGCTGTTCCACCGCACCGGCTCCCGAACCCCGACCCGGCTGCTGTGGCTGGCGCACGCCGCCGACACCCGCGGGTCGCTGCGCCTGGACTCCGGCGCGGTGCAGGCCGTGGTCGAGCGGCGGCTGTCGCTGCTGCCGGCCGGGGTGACCGCCGTCGAGGGATCCTTCAACGCCGGCGACCCGGTGGACCTGGTGGACGCCGCCGGCGTCCCGGTCGCGCGCGGGCTGGTGAACTACGACGCCAGCGAACTGCCGGAACTGCTCGGGCGCTCGACCCGGGAGCTCGCGGCGGCGCTCGGGCCGCAGTACGAGCGGGAGCTGGTGCACCGGGACGACTTGGTGGTGCTGCGCTGAGGCGTGGCGGTGCCGTAGAGCTTTGAGGCCGGAGCCGGGACGGTCCAGGTGTTTCCGGGTCCGTCCGCAGCTCAGTCCACGACATCGGTGGTCCACTTCGCAGGGTCGTCGCCCAGCGCTGTGACCCGCTGCAACAGGCCCTCCGCTCCGCCGATCGCCTTCAGCGCCGCCTGGTGGTCCCGCGGAACGATGACGCAGACGGTCAGACCGTTGGCGTCCGCGCAGGTGTCGGTGTCGTCCTTCTGCATCGGCGGCAGATCGTCGGTCTTCTTGCCGAGGGGGAACGCGACGATCTTCGTTCGGGCGGCTGCGGGGTCGCTCGGCGTCATCGTGAGATCGAGTTCGCCGTAGCTGCCGCCGATCTCGCGCGTCGTGATTCCGCCGAAGGCGATGAAGGTGCTGAGAATGTCGCGCGTCACGACGCCGCCCAGAAGGCTGAAACCTTCGGGTACCCGCGTGAGCCGGATGGGTGCGGGCGCCGACCGGTCCTGGCGGATGACTTGTGCCGCCGCCTTCAGTGTCTGCTCCTTCCAGTCCGTGCGAGTGTCGACGTTGACGGCGGTGATCATGAACCACTGCCCGCTCGGCAGCTGCCAGACCAGGCGGGCCATGTTGAGGATGGGCAGGGAGTCGTTGACGTCCTGAACGAGACCACCCCTCCCGTCATCGCCGTACCAGTAGGCGACGGCAGCCCCCTGGACCTGGGTGCTGATCTTGTGCAACGACCCCTTGCCGTCGGGCTGCCCCGGCGGTTCCCGGTCCAGGGTCTGGAGACGCAGGCCGAATCCGGAGTCCGCATACGCCCAGACCATGCTGGCGGTGGCGTTCAGGGAACCGGCGTCACCGTCGACCGTCATTCCTTCGGGGAGGTAGCCGAACTGCCAGTGCGTGACGATCGGGTCGTGCGGATCGAGTGCGGGTGCGGGGGCGGACGGCTTGGTAGCGGCGGCGGAAGTCGCCGGTGTGCCGCCGGCCACCGGGGTGCCCGACGCGGCGCTCCCGGTATGCGCCAAGACGCTCAGCGCCAGCCCGGTGGCAGCGAGCACCGCGGTGCCGCCGCCGAGTGCTGCCGCCTGCTGCCGCCTCAGGCTTCTGCGCCCCTGCTGGAGCACCCCTTCGACATCCATCACGCGCGGCGGCGCCGAGTCTGCCAGATCGTGCAGGCGCGTCGTCAGATCCTCAGTCATCCCGTGATCCCTTCGAGTTCCGTGACCGAAGCGGGCGCCAGCAGCGTCCGCAGCGTGGCCAGCGCGCGGGCGGTCTGGCTCTTGACGTTGCCCTCCGAGCAGCCCAAGACCTCGGCGGTCTGCGCCACCGACAGGTCGCAGTAGTACCGCAGCACCACCGTCGCCCGCTGGCGCGGGGCCAGCCGCGCCAGCGCCGCGTGCAGATCCAGCCGGGCGTCGGTGTCGAGTGCCGGCGCCTCCCGCTCGATCGGCGTGCGGTGCGGGAAGGCCAGGCGGAACCAGCCGCTCTGCTGCTCGGACAGGTAGACGTTCACCAGGGTCCGGCGCGCGTAGGCGTCGATGTTCTCCGCCCGCGACGCGCGGTGCCACTGCCGGTACAACCGGACGGCGGCGCTCTGCGCGAGGTCGTCGGCCCGGTGCCAGTCGCCGCACAGCAGATAGGCGACGCGGCACAGCCACGGTGATCGTGCTCTGAGGTACTCGCTGAACTCCGCGTCCCGGTCGGCTCCCGCCATGGGTGTCGCCCTCCCGTCCCGGGGCCGGACGGCCCCGCTCGCTGACACCCCCAAGACTCGGGCGGCGCGGAATCGCGTTGCATCGGATCGCGCACGGATCCTGGACGGATTCGGCACAGCTCCGGCCCGGAGCCGGATCGGCGGCCGCCGCTCAGCTTCCGACGTGCCGCTCAACTTCCGACGTGCGGCTCAGCTTCCGACACGGAAGACCGGCCAGCACACCTCGGTCCGCCACCGCCCGACCTCCGGGGTGTCCCGCTGGCCGACCAGGTAGTACTCGCGGATCGGGCCCTGCACGGCCAGCGCGTGCCGCGAGACGTAGTCGGCGAGCGCCCCGTAGGCCAGGTCGGACTCGATCGGCGGCCCGGTGTGCTCGAGCACGGCCAGCTCGGCGGCCGGCACCTGCGCCGGCCGCACCCGGCCCACCGCGCGCACCGGGCCGTCGCAGGGTACGAAGATCGTCGCCTCCCCGTGGTGTTCGGCGAATATCGCCTCGCTGAACAGGCCGCCGGCCGGCCCGGTCTGGGCCAGGCCCTGCCCGGCGACGGTCGCGTACAACTCGCCCAGCGCGCCCTGCATCCACGCCGCGCCGTCCACCATGTCGACAATCTCCGTGATCGCCGCTGTCGCCATCTCCGGCAGCTCGCGCAGCGAGACGTCCGGGGCGGCGCCGGCCGCCGGCGCCAACAGCGCGCGCAGCGAGGCGACGGCCCGCTGCGTCCGCCCCAGCTCGTCCTCCAGCCGCTCCAGATGAGCGGCGATGTGCCGGTTCCGGGTCCCGATGTCGGGAGCGTCGATGACCGTCCGGATCTCCTCCAGCGGCATCCCCAGCTCCCGGAACCGCCGGATGACCTGCGCGGTCGGGATCTGCGCGGTCGAGTAGCGCCGGTATCCGGTCGACGGGTCCACATCGGCCGGCTCCAGCAGCCCCACGTCGTGATAGTGCCGCAGGGTCTTGATCGTCATATGCGTGGCGCGCGAGAAGTCGCCGATGCTGAGGAACAGGGCCATGATCCGATTGTGAGGCCTCCCCCTACGGGAGAGTCTCGCCGGTTCCGGAGCCTTGACCCTCCCGTTACGGTCGCCCGCAGAGTCGTGGCCATGACGAACACCAACACCAACGCCAACGACTTCACCGCGACCGTCGACCGTTACATCGCCGTCTGGTCGATCACCGACCCCGACGACCGCGCCAAGGCGGTCTCCGAGCTCTGGGCCGCCGACGGCGCCGAGTTCATCGAAGGGAAGCAGTACTTCGGCCACGCGGCCCTCACCGAACGCGTCACCGAGGCCCACGAGGCCTTCATCGCCGGCGGCGCCTACCTCGCCGCCGGCGGCGACGACGCCACGCGGCACGACGACGTCGTCGTCTTCACCATCCGGCTGGACCACGCCGCCGGCCCGGAGCACGACACCGCCTGGTCGTCGCGGGTCTTCCTGCTGCTGGACGACGACGGCCGGGTGCTCGCGGACTACCAGCTGACGGTGCAGCCGCTGGTCGCGGCCTAGCCGGAGCCGCGGGAACTCCCTGCGGAACGCCACCGGCGTCCCACCCCCTGAAACTCCCGCCGCGCCGCGCCCCGCCGCCGTACGCTGGGACCATGACCGACCTGCAGACCGAAGTCCTCGACAGCGCCCGCCGAGCCAAGAAGGCCGCGGCCGACCTGGCTCAGCGACCGCGCGGGGAGAAGGACGCGGCGCTGCACGCCATGGCCGACGCGCTGCTGGCGCGCACCGGCGAGATCGTCGCGGCCAACGGCCGGGACACCGAGCGGGCGCGGGCCGGGGGATCGCCGGCCGGATACGTGGACCGTCTCACCCTCACCGAGGCGCGCGTCGCCGCCATCGCCGACGCGTTGCGGCAGCTGGCCTCGCTGCCGGACCCGGTGGGGGAGACGGTGCGCGGGAGCGTGCTGCCCAACGGCATCGAGCTGCGGCAGGTGCGGGTGCCGCTCGGCGTGGTCGGGATCATCTACGAGGCTCGGCCCAACGTCACGGTCGACGCCGCCGGGATCTGCCTGAAGTCCGGCAATGCCGCGCTGCTGCGCGGGTCCAGCTCCGCCAAGGAGTCGAACACGGTGCTCGTCGCCGTCATGCGCGACGCGCTTTCTGCTGTCGGCTTCCCCGCCGACGCCGTCCAGCTCGTACCCGGCGACTCGCACGAGGCGGTCGGGCACCTGATGGCGGCCCGCGGGCTGGTCGACGTGCTCATTCCTCGGGGCGGCGCGGCGCTGATCCGGTCTGTTGTGGACAACGCGCGGGTGCCGGTGATCGAGACAGGCACCGGCAACTGCCACGTGTATGTGGATGCCTCCGCCGATCTGGACACCGCGCTGCGGATCTTGGTCAATGCCAAGACTCAGCGGTACAGCGTCTGCAACGCTGCCGAGTCGCTGCTGGTGCATGTCGATGTCGCCGACGCGTTCCTGCCTCGGGCGCTGGCTGCGCTGGCCGACAAGGGTGTGACCGTGCATGGCGACAAGCGGGTCGCCTCCTACTCTGGCGCTGTGGTGCCGGCGACTGATGAGGACTTCGGCGCTGAGTACGAGTCGCTGGACCTGTCGGCGGCCGTTGTGGACTCGCTGGATGCGGCGATCGAGCATGTCAACGCGTACAACACGGGGCATACGGATGTGATCGTCACCCGTGATCTGAATGCCGCGCGGGCGTTCCAGCTGCGGGTGGACGCCGCGTCGGTTGGGGTGAACGTCTCGACCCGGTTTACTGATGGCGGGGAGTTCGGGTTCGGAGCTGAGATCGGCATCTCGACGCAGAAGACGCATGCTCGTGGGCCGATGGGGTTGCCGGAGCTTACGTCGACGAAGTATCTGATGGTCGGGGACGGGCAGATTCGGGAGTAGGGGCTGCGCGGTTCGGGGTAACCTTCCGCAGTCATGTCCGAAGCGTGGCCGGGGAGCTGCGTTCGACCAGGGTGGGGAAGGCCGTCAGTGGAGCCGAGTCTCTCCGAGGACGAGTGGGCCGAGTTCGAGCGCTCGTTCACGAAGGAGTCGACGAAGACCGCAGCGTACAAGGAGCCGTCGGCGCGGCAGCGCGAGCTGACCGAGAAGTGGAAGAAGGAAGCGCCCAAGGACACTGGGTGGCGGAATTACAGTCCGCGGGATGAGCCGCGGGCGGCGGGTGGCACGTCGAGTTCGGTGGCGGTCAGGCGCCGGCGGACATGGCGGCGGAACATAGCGTGGATTCTGGTGGCCGTGCTGGTCACCGGAGCGATTATCGGGGGACCGAAGCTGTTCAAGGGCGGCCGCGAGTCCAACAGACCTGAGGGCTCCCAGCCGAGTATCCCGTTCGATGAGACGACGCCGAGCGACTCGGCCGCGGCGCGGAGCTACGCGTTTCCTGATGATCAGTACTTCGATGGCTCACCGTCGATCAATTGGCAGAACGGTGCGGAGGGCATCGTTGTGCCAGCGGCGGCTCAGGTGGGGAACTACTCGGCCAAGACTGTCGGCGACGCATACGCGGCTCTGCGCCAGATGCTGATCACTGTGGATCTGGATCCGGTGGTGCTGGCGGGTGGCGAGCCGACGGCGGCGTTCAAGCTGCTGGACCCTCGGGAAGGCATAGCCGAGAACTATGAGAAGCGCGCCGCCAAGCCCGGCAACGACGGTGCCACCAACGACCCGAAAGCCTTCGCGAGCCGCTTCAATCCCCAGACCACGAAGCTGCTGGGCCAGACGGTCAAGGTCCACGGCGCGATGTCCGCTGCTGTGGATGGCGATGGGAACCTGATCGTCACGGGGGACTACTCGTTCGTCTACGCGCTCTCACCGGTCGGTGATCAGGGCTTGGACCGCAGCCTGGTGCGCCGGGTGTGGAAGCTGGAGATCATGCCGACGACGGTCGGCCGCGGGTCTGGGTACTGGCTTACCGAGTGGTGGTACGACATCGCCAACGACAAGTGCAACGTGGCTGACGGCTTCATCAACCCCTCGTTCGGTACGGACGGCGGCGCCGGCAGCGGCAAGCTCGTCGATCCGTATGCGACCACGCCGCCGCCGGTGCAGAGCAGCGCGACGTCGGGGGCTGCGCCGAACGAGTGTCATGAGGTCAAGCCGATCTGAAGGCCGCGGGTTCTCGGGCGTTCGGCCGCCGGACACGAAGACGGTCCCGCTCCGACCTTGTCGGACCGGGACCGCCGTGGTGATTTTTGCGGGCGGATCAGCTCTCGTCGGACTCCGACTCCGGACCCGGCTCCTCGCCGTTGCGGCCCGGGCCCCACTTCCGATACATCGTCTCGCCTATCCGGCTGCCGACTCCGGCGACCTCGTCGGCGAAGCCGCGGACCTTGGACAGCAGCGGGTCGGTGGTCTTCTCGAAGTTCTCCTTGTACTGCGACGCCGCGGCCTTGGCCTCGGCGCGGACGCTGGCCTGCGGGTCGTCCACGCGCAGTGGGTACTCGCCGTTCATCACCCGCTGGTAGTCGCCGGCCTCGACCCAGCGGGTCAGCTCCAGTGCGCGGATGGAGGTGTAGGGGTGGGTGCGCTCCTGGAGGTTCAGCAGCTTCAGCACGGACTCGCGGATCCCGCCGCCGCCCTCGTGTTCGCGGGCCTGCTCCAGGAAGGCGACCGGGTTCATCTCAGCCAGGTGGGAGCCGCCGGCCAGCTTCATCAGGGCCCGCATAGCGGCGTCCAGGTCCTGTTCGACCAGGAGGCCGGCGCGGTCGCAGGACAGTTCGGCCTTGCGGTACCACTCCAGCAGGGCATTGATGAACATCTCGATGCCCCACTTGCCCACCGGCATCCAGGACAGGCGGGTGGCCAGGTTGGTCAGCCAGAACAGCATCGTGCGGTAGACGGCGTGGCCGGAGAGGACGTGGCCGGTCTCGTGGCCGATGACCCAGCGCATCTCCTCCTCGTCCATCAGCTCGTACAGGCCGGTGGACAGCACGATCGTGGGCCGGTCCATGCCGATGGTGAAGGCGTAGGGCTTCGGGTTCTGGACGACGTAGAGTTCGGGCATGAAGCCCAGGTCGAGGACGTCGACCGAGTCCTGGAGCATCGCCTGCAGGCGCGGGAACTGCAGGTCGCCGACCTTCACCCCGTCGGCCAGCAGCGACAGGCGGATCTTGCGCTCGTCGATGAAACCGGAGAGCTTGCGCAGCAGGACGTCGAAGCCGTCGATCTTGCGCAGCGCCACCAGTGCTGTGCGGTCGGCGGGGTGTTCGTACGCCCGCGAGCTGATTCCGGGGAAGCGCCGGCGGCTTCGCTCCGGTGAGTTCTCCGACCGTTCGCGTTCCGGCATGCGTGGAACCCCCTTGTGTGATGTCTTGAGCTCACAGTAGCCCCGCTGTGTCCCCGTAGGATCCCCCGGCGGCGGGACAAAGTAGCCTTCCTAGGGAGGGACGTGTGGACCTGCCAGGGAGTTCCCATATCGCGGGGCGTACTGTGGGGCCATGCGTTTGGTCCAGACCCTCTACCTCGCGAATCCGACGACGCTGCCCCCGCACAGCACGGGTCCGCAGACCGCCGGCTGGCTGCGGTGGTTCTTCGTGGGCGCGGTCGCGCTCATCATCGGCATCGCCTGGATGTGCCTGCGCGGTTACCGGAACAAGGACACAGAGGGCGAGTAGGGCAAGTAGGACGTCGCTGTAGCCCGCGCGGCTGACAGCGGCGGCGACAGCGTGCACCCTGCCGGGGCCGCGCGGCCCGGCACCCCCTATGCTGACCTCCATGGTCGACTTTTCTTCCGCCGCGCACGCCGCCAACACCCTGCTCGCCGAGGGGGCCGGCGGCAAGGAGCACTCGGGCATCAACCCGCCGCTGAACGGCGCGATCGTGCTGGGCGTGCTGCTGGTGCTGCTGTTCGTCACCACGCGCCTGAACAAGGATCGGTAGTCCCACTCGCCGCCCCGGACCGGGTAGGGTGACGCGCCATGACCCCTCCTGCCCCGCCCCGGCCGCAGGCCGCGCGGCCTGAGCGCCGGCGGCGCACACGCCTGGGCGTGATGGGCGGCACCTTCGACCCCGTGCACCACGGCCACCTGGTCGCGGCCAGCGAGGTGGCGAGCCTGTTCGGGCTCGACGAGGTGGTGTTCGTGCCGACCGGGGAGCCGTGGCAGAAGTCCGAGCGCCGGGTGTCCCCGGCCGAGGACCGGTACCTGATGACGGTGATCGCCACGGCGTCCAACCCGCGGTTCTCGGTGAGCCGGGTGGACATCGACCGCGGCGGCCCCACGTTCACCATCGACACCCTGCGGGAGCTGTCGGCCGAGCGCGGTCCGGACACGGACTTGTTCTTCATCACCGGCGCCGACGCGCTGGAGCAGATCTTCTCCTGGCGCGACGCCAAGGAGCTGTTCGACCTGGCGCACTTCATCGGCGTCACCCGGCCCGGCCACCACCTGGCCGACCCGGGGCTGCCGCCGGGCAAGGTCTCGCTGGTGGAGGTGCCGGCCATGGCGATCTCCTCCACCGGCTGCCGCGAGCGGGTCCGGCACGGCGAGCCGGTCTGGTATCTGGTGCCGGACGGCATCGTGCAGTACATCAACAAGCGGGGGCTTTACCGAGACACCCCTGGGACAGGGACGACATGAGCTGGCCGGGGGAGAACGATCCGCCGACCGGGGGCGGTGGGGGACGCGGTCGGCGGCGGCGCGCCGACAGCCCTCCGGAGGACCCGTACACCGCCGCGCAGCATCCCGGCGGGACCGGGCGGCGGGGGTCGGGGGAGTACGAGCGGCCGGCGGAGTACGTGGCGAGGGCCGAGCAGGAGGCGGCGGCCTACGACCAGTACGGGCAGCCGAGCCAGTACGACCAGCCGAGCCAGTACGACCAGTACAGCGGCTATGCGGATCCGGCCTACTACCAGGCCGGCGGATATCAGCAGCCGCAGGATTCCTACCAGCAGCAAGCCTTCTATCAGCAGCCGCAGAGTCCTTACCAAGAGCAGTCGTACGGTTACGCTGATCCCGCTTATCCTGAGGCGCCGGCCGCATATGGGAACCCCAACTCCTCTGGGTTCTATCAGCCGACGGTCCCGTCGCAGCCCTCGTTTCAGCCGGCGCCACAGCCGTCCTACGAACAACCGCAGTACGAGCAGCCCTCCTTCGAGCAGCCCTCCTTCGAGCAGCCGCCCTACGAGCAGCCCTCCTACGAGCAGCCCTCCTACGAGCAGCCCTCCTACGAGCAGCCGCCCTACGAGCAACCGGCTCCTTCGTACGAGCCGGTGGCCGTCCCGGAGCCCGAAAAGAAGGCCGACGCGGACGACAAGGACGCCGACGGCGAGCTGTCGAACTGGCTCCACTTCATCGAAGGCGACGCCAAGGCCGAGCGCGCTCGTCGGCGCCGCGTGCGCCTCATCTCGGCTGTCGTCGCGCTTGTCCTGGTCGTCGTAGGAGGCGGCGCGTGGTTCCTGTTCAGCGGCGACGACGGTGCCAAGGCGACGCAGACCACGGTCCTGATGCAGGTCAAGGACGCCGACGGCAACGCGGTCGGGAACGTGGTGCTGGTCGCGGCCAAGACCGAGGTGGCGGGCCAGACCGATCCGAAGGCCCGGGGCGCGGCGCTGCTGATCCCGGCCGAGCTCACCGTGGAGTCATCGGCGCTGGACAGCCAGCCGTTCGGCGGCGCGATGCCGACCACCTCCCCGGCCGGCAAGGACGCGCTGAGCACGCTGATCGGCGTCAACGTGGACGGCGTGTGGTCGCTGGACCCGCTGACCTTCGCCTCGCTGCTGAACAACCTGGTCGGCGTGAAGGTGGATGTGGACCCGGCCTCGGCCGCGGCGGTCCTGGACCCCTCGGGGCATCCGGTGTTCCAGCCCGGCAAGCAGGACATGACCGGCGACAAGGCCGCGTACTACGCCACCTACCGCGCCAAGGGTGAGACGCCGGACAAGCAGCTGCACCGCTTCTCCCAGGTGCTGGACGGCATGCTGGCGCACGTCCCGAAGCAGGCCTCGACCACCGCGGCGGTGCTCAACAGCCTGGCCGCGGTGCCGGATCCGGCGCTGCCCAACGACCGGCTGGCCGGCATCCTCACCGCGCTCGGCGGCGAGGAGCAGGGCAGCCGCTTCGACCAGCAGACGCTGCCGCTGCGCGGCGACGGCTCCGGCGTGCTGGACCTGGACAAGGCCTCGCCGATGGTCAAGGCGCTGCTCGGCGGCGCGGCGCGGGCCAAGGACAACGGCGGCCTGACCCGGGTGTCGGTCGCCGACGGCACCGGCCGCCAGGACACCGTCTCCAGCCGAGCGATGGCCGCCTCCAAGCTGCTCGGCAACGGCTACACGCCGGTCGACCAGGGTGTGGCGCAGCAGACGCCGACGACGTCGGTGCTGGTGCCGAACCAGGACGCGACGGACGTCGGCAAACAGGTGGCGGCGGCGATGGGGCTGCCGGACGGCGCGGTGAAGGTGCAGGCCTTCGACACCACGCTCACCGACGTCCGGGTGGTGCTCGGCGCGGACTGGACCCAGCTCGGGCAGGTGCCGGCCGACGCGCCGCCGGCGCCGACCGACGCCACCGGTGCCGCCGGGAGCGCCTCCGGCTCGCC
>JABFWL010000299.1 GCA_013362315.1 Catenulispora sp.
GTCACGAGCGCGAGGCGGACGGCGGTCGGATAGACGTCGTTGGTGCTCTGGTTGAGGTTGACGTGCTCCAGCGGGTGCAGCACGTCGCCCCGTGGATGGCCGAGGAGTTCCAGGGCTCGGTTGGCGATGACTTCGTCGGCGTTCATGTTCGTCGAAGTGCCCGCGCCGCCTTGGACGGGGTCCACCGTGAACTGGTCTGCCAACCCGCCGGCGCGGATCTCCTTGCAGGCCTCGATGATCGCCTCGGCGGTCTTCGGGGGGAGCAGGGCCAGATCGCGGTTGGCGGCGGCCGCCTGCTTCACCGCTGCCATCGAGCACACCAGGTCTGGGAACTGGGCGATGGTCCCGCCGGTGATGGCGAAGTTCTCCATAACACCACCGAGCACCACCACCAGCTCATCGACGTCTGCGCCAGCGGCGACGCGCGCGCCGCAGCCGAACTCTCCGGACAGCACTGGTCCGAACTCGGCGGGCATATCAACGAACTCTTCGACACCAACCAGCTCGAATCAGAAGTCGCATGATCCTGCGGCGCGTGAAAGGGGGCGCGAGCGGAGCGCCGTGGCCGTGGCCGAACATTCCTGCCGCGATCGCGACGGCGGGCGTCGTGCCGACCCTCAGGTTCTATGACGGCCGCAGTGCGAAGGCCAGCGCGACGTCGTCTTCGATCCGGCGCGCGGTGTCTCGGAGAGCGGGCAGCAGCCGTTCGTGGACTTCCGACAAGGGGGTCCGCCCGGCGTGGTGTGCGATGTTCAATGCGGCTACGACCTTGCCGTCCGGTCCGTGCAGTGGCACGGCGATCGAGCGCAGTCCTTCCTCCAGTTCCTGGTCCACGATCGCGTAGCCGTCACGTTCGGCGTCCACGAGGACTCCTTGGAGACCGACTGGATCGGTGAGGGTGTGCGCGGTCAGGGGCTTGAGATCGGCCTCGGCCAGCCAGGCGGAGCGCTGCCCGCTCGGCAGAGCGGCCAGCAGGACTCGTCCCATCGAGGTGGCATGTGCGGGGAAACGGGTGCCGACGGTGATGTCGACGTGCATGACGCGGGTCGCGGCGACCCGCGCGATGTAGCGGATGTCCGGGCCGTCGAGGACGGCGACCGAGGCCGACTCCAGTACGCGGTGGACCAGGTCCACGAGATGGGGCTGTGCCACATCGGCGAGCGAGCGAGCGGACACCGCGGAGTATCCGAGTTCCAGGACACGCGGCAGCGGGATGAAGCGACGGTCGGTCTCGGCGACATAGCCGAGGCTCTGCAAGGTCAGCAAAGAGCGCCGGGCCGTGGCTCGGGGCAGGGCCGTGGCCTGCGCGACGGCGCTCAACGTCATGCCGCCGGGGTCGGACAGCGCTGCCAGGACGCTCAGACCGCGGGCGAGTGACTGCAGGTAGTCCGGGCCGAGTTCCCGTTTGGGGTCCAGCGAAGCGTCCCGAGCGGGGACTGGCGCCGCGGGGCGTTCCTCGCGCGTGGTGAGCGCCTCGGTCATCTGCTGCGCCGTGCGGAGCATCGGTTCCAGAGCGCGCTCGTACAACGAAGCGGTCGAGTGCCGGCTGGAGTGGCTGGCCACGCTCAGGGCGCAGACGACCCGTCGGGAGCCGTCCCGGACCGGCACGGCGACCGCTAGCAGCCCTGGTTCGATCAGTTGGTCGTCCAGGGCCCAGCCGCGCTTGCCCGCCTCCTTCGCGAGCGCACGGAACTCCTCCTGCGTAGGTCGGGACCGCTGATGAGCGCTGGAGCGGGGGAGAGCGGGAAAGGTCTCGTCGTCCGGGTCGCTGAGCGCGCGGGCATGCCAGTGCTCGAAGTCTGGCGCGTCCCAGTCGGCCGCGAACAAGGCGCCCGGGGCACAGCGCTCGGCGGGCAGCGCGTCCCCGGCCCGGAAAGTGACGGACAATGCGCGCCGTCGCGGCGTCTGGATGACGAACCGCACCGCGTCCCGGTCCGGGACGGCCACCGACACCGACTCGTCGAGGTCGTCGGCGAGCGCCGCGGCCGGCGGCCCGAGAAGTTCCGGCAGGCGGCTGGCGTGCAGGTAGGCCAAGCCCAGTTCCAGGACCCGGGGCGTGAGGACGGCGTCGCCTCCGTACTCCTCGCGCAGGTGACCGAGTCGAACCAGCGTTGTGACGATCCGGTCGACGGTCGAGCGGGCCAGGCCGGTGGCGCGGACCAGATCGCTGCGCCGCAGCCGGCCGGCCGGCGCTCCGGCGAGCGCATGCACTACGGCCAGGCCGCGTTCCAGCGGCCCGACCGACGCCTCTTCGGCGCTCGACGGCATCTGCCCTCCCAGGCGTTGACACAAGTGACCTAGCGGTGGAAACTCTCCGCACCTCGAATTATGAATCAAAGTTCACTCCGCGAACAAGCGGGGTCGGCGGACCGGGCGGGGTTGGAGGACCGGATGGACAAGGTGGTGGGCTCGGCCGAGGAAGCCGTCGCCGACATAGGCGATGGCGCGTCCCTGGCCGTCGGCGGATTCGGCTTGAGCGGAGTACCCGACACGCTGATCCAGGCCTTGTACCGGCAGGGCGCCGGCGAGCTGAGCGTGGTGTCCAACAACTGCGGCGTGGACGGCGGCGGCCTGGGTATCCTGCTCGCGGCCGGCCGCATCGTCCGGGTCACCGGTTCCTACGTCGGGGAGAACAAGGAGTTCGCCCGCCGCTATTTGGCCGGCGACTTGGAAGTGAGGCTGGTCCCGCAGGGAACCCTCGCCGAGCGGCTTCGTGCCGGCGGCTGCGGCATCCCGGCCTTCTTCACCCCGGCGGGCGTCGGCTCGCAGGTCGCCGAGGGCGGCCTGCCCTGGCGATACGCCGCGGACGGAGGCGTCGCCGTAGCCGCGCCGGCCAAGGAGATCCGAAGGTTCGACGGGCGGGACCACGTTCTGGAGCGCGGCATCACCACCGATTTCGCCCTGGTGCGCGCGGCCCGCGGCGACCGCCACGGGAACCTCGTGTTCAGCAAGTCCGCGCGGAACTTCAACCCGCTGGCCGCCATGGCCGGTCGCATCACCATCGCCGAGGTCGAAGAACTCGTCGAACCCGGCGACCTGGACCCGGACACCGTCCATCTGCCCGGTGTGTTCGTGCAGCGCGTGGTCGCGCTCACCGCCGAGCAGGCCGCCGACAAGCGGGTTGAGAAGAGGACGGTGCGCACCGCATGAGCTGGACCAGAGACGAGATGGCCGCCCGCGCCGCCGCGGAACTCCCCGACGGCTCCTATGTGAACCTCGGCATCGGGCTGCCCACCCGCGTGCCCGGCTTCCTGCCCGACGGCGTCGACGTCGTCCTGCACTCCGAGAACGGCCTGCTGGGCGTCGGCCCGTATCCGCTCGAGAGCGAGGTAGACCCGGACCTGATCAACGCGGGCAAAGAGACCGTGACCGTAGTGCCGGGCGCGGCATTCTTCGACTCCGCCCTGTCCTTCGGGATGATCCGCGGCGGGCACATCGACGTCGCGATCCTCGGCGCCATGCAGGTCTCCGCCCGCGGTGACCTGGCCAACTGGATGATCCCCGGCAAGATGGTCAAGGGCATGGGCGGCGCCATGGACCTGGTGCACGGCGCGCGCCGGGTCATCGTGCTGATGGAGCACACCGCGAAGGACGGCTCGCCGAAGATCGTGCCGGAGTGCACGCTGCCGCTCACCGGCCGGCGCTGTGTGCATCGGATCATCACCGACCTGGCCGTCCTGGAGGTCACCGACGACGGCTTGGTCCTGGTCGAGACCGCACCCGGCGTGGGCGCCGACGAGGTCGTGAGCCGAACCGCGGCTCCCATCCGTCTCGGGGCCGTGCTGTGACCGGGGACGTCTACATCGTCGATGCTGTTCGGACTCCGTTCGGCAGGTACAACGGCGCGCTCGCCCCGCTCCGCCCGGACGACCTGGCGGCCCACGTGGTCCGGGAGCTGCTGGCCCGCAGCCCGCAGCTTGATCCCGCCCGGATCGACGACGTCTACTTCGGTAACGCCAACGGTGCCGGCGAGGAGAACCGCAACGTCGGACGGATGGCCGCCCTGCTTGCCGGACTCCCGGTCACCGTCCCCGGCGTCACGGTCAACCGGCTGTGCGCCTCGGGCCTGGAGGCCGTGATCCAGGCCGGCCGGGCCATCGCGGCCGGCGACGCGTCGATCGCTGTAGCCGGGGGGGTTGAATCGATGACCCGCGCACCTTACGTGCTGCCGAAGAGCGACAGTGCCTTCCCAGCCGGGCACACCGAGCTGTACTCGACAACCCTGGGCTGGCGCATGGTCAATCCGAGGATGGAGCCGCAGTGGACGATCCCGCTCGGCGAGTCGGCCGAGCTCATCGCCGACAAACACGGCATCACCCGCGAACAGCAGGACGCGTTCGCCCTGGCCAGCCACCGCAAGGCCGCCGACGCCCGGAACTCACGACTTCTCGATTCCGAGATCGTGCCCGTCGCAGTACCGCAACGTAGCGGCGAACCGGTAATCGTCGATCGAGACGAGTGCGTGCGAGTCGACGCCTCGATCGAGGCGATGGCCAAGCTCAAGCCCTCGTTCCGCGCCGCGGACGGAACGGTCACGGCCGGCAACGCCTCCCCGCTCAACGACGGCGCGGCCGCCCTGCTGCTGGCGGACGAGGCGGGACTGCGACAGCTGGGCCGCGAGCCGCTGGCACGCATCGCCGCGAGCGCCGTCACCGGCATCGAGCCGCACTACTTCGGCTTGGCGCCGGTGGCTGCGGTCGACCGCGCTCTGGCCAAGGCCGGTCGCGGCTTCGGTGAGCTGACCACGCTGGAGCTCAACGAGGCCTTCGCCGCGCAGGTCCTCGGCTGCCTGGCCGAATGGCCGGACCTGGACCCGGCGGTGCTCAACCCGCGCGGCGGCGCCATCGCCCTCGGCCATCCGCTCGGCGCCTCCGGCGCGCGGCTGGCCGGAACCGTGGCCCATCAGCTGCGCGACGCGGGCCACGGGATCGGCGTCGCGACCCTGTGCATCGGCGTCGGCCAAGGACTCGCCCTGGTCTTGGAAAGGTGAACACCTCATGGCGTTGACACAGCAGGACATCTCCCGGGAGATCGCCGAACGCTCTCGGGCTTTCGCGGAGGCCGGCCAGACGCGGCACCATCCGGCGCGCGACTACGCTCCTTATCGCAGCAGCCTGCTACGGCACCCGAAGCATCCGCTCGTCACTGTGCGAGATCCTGAAGCAGTCGAGCTGTCGGGTCCGGTCTTCGGCGTCACCGACGTCACTGACCTGGACGCGGACCTGACCCGCCAGCACGCGGGCGAACCGCTCGGCGAGCGGATCACCGTGACCGGCCGTGTCCTGGACCGCGAAGGCCGGCCCATCCGCGGCCAACTCGCCGAGATCTGGCAAGCCAACGCCTCCGGCCGCTATGCCCACCAGCGCGACCAACACCCCGCGCCGCTCGATCCGAACTTCACCGGCGTGGGCCGCTGTCTGACCGACGACGAAGGCCGCTACCGGTTCACCACGATCAAGCCGGGCGCCTACCCCTGGCGCAACCACACCAACGCCTGGCGGCCCGCGCACATCCACTTCTCGCTCTTCGGCGACGCGTTCACGCAGCGCCTGATCACGCAGATGTACTTCCCCGGCGACCCGCTCTTCGCCTATGACCCCATCCTGCAGTCCGTCACCGATGCCGCCGCCCGGGATCGGTTGGTCGCCGCGTACGAGCACGACCTGTCGGTCCCCGAGTGGTCGCTCGGCTACCGCTGGGACATCGTGTTGGACGGCCCGGCTGCCACGTGGCTCGAGGAAGGACGCTGATGCTGCCCACGCCCTCCCAGACAGTCGGCCCTTTCTACGGTTACGCGTTGCCCTTCCTGCAAGGCGGCGACATGGCCCCGGCCGGCCACGACGATTCCGCCATCACCGTGTACGGCCACGTTTTCGACGGGGCAGGCGACCCGGTTCCCGACGCGCTGCTGGAGTTCTGGCAGCCCGCCCCGGACGGCTCCCGCACCGGGGCCCCCGGCTCACTGCGCCGCGACCAGACGACCGGCGGCTACGCCGGCCGTGATGGCTTGACCTTCACCGGCTTCGGCCGCGTCGCCACGGACGCCGACGGTCGCTACGCCGTTCGCACGCTGCCGCCCGGCGGGGTGCCGTACCTGTCTGTGTGCGTCTTCGCCCGGGGACTGCTGCACCACCTGTTCACCCGTGTCTACCTGCCGGGCCCGGACTGTGACGCCGATCCGCTGCTCACGGCGCTGGAGCCGGAGCGGCGCAGCACCCTGATAGCCGAGGCCACGGCCGAGCGTGTCTACCGCTTCGACGTCCGTCTTCACGGCGATAAGGAGACGGTGTTCCTTGACTTCCCCTGATGTCGGCCTGCTCGCGCCGGTCTGGGCGGGCACGGCCGTGGCGGAACAGACCGGCGACCCGGCCTTCCTGCAAGCGATGCTCGACGCCGAAGCCGCGCTGGTTCGTGCCCAAGCGGCACTGGGTCAGGCCCCTTCATCGGCTGCCGACGCCGTCACGGCCGCCGCCCGCGCCGAGGACTTCGACCTGGCCGACCTCGCGGTCCGCGCACGGGCCGGCGGCAACCCGGTCATCCCGCTGGCCGCCGATCTGACGGCCGTCGTGCCCGCCGGCGCGGCGCCGTTCGTGCACCGCGGCGCCACCAGCCAGGACATCCTGGACACCGCGCTCATGCTGGTCGCCGACCGGGCCGTGGCGACAGTTCTGGACGATCTGCGGCGCACCGCCGAAGCCCTGGGCCGGCTGGCCGCCGAGCACCGAACCACCCCGATGGCCGGCCGCACTCTGACTCAGCACGCGGTCCCTACGACGTTCGGGCTGCGGGCCGCCGGCTGGCGGAGCCTCGTGCTCGACGGCGCGGATCGGCTGGCGGCTCTGCGCCTGCCCGCGCAGCTCGGCGGCGCGGCCGGGACGCTGGCCGCGTTCGAGACCCTGGCAGCCGTTCCGGGCGGCGGGGTCGAGCTCGTCGCGGCGTTCGCGCACGAGCTGGGACTGGATGTGCCGGTGCTGCCTTGGCATGTGCTGCGCACACCGATCGCGGATCTGGCCGCGGCGCTCGCGCTCACCGTCGGCGCGCTGGGCAAGCTGGCGGCCGATGTGACGGTGCTGGCACGCACCGAGATCGGCGAAGTCGCCGAGGGCGCTGCGGGCGGCTCCTCGGCCATGCCGCACAAGGCGAACCCGGTCGGAGCCACGCTGATCAGCGCCGCCGCGCGCCAGGCGCCCACGCTGGCCGCCGTGTTGTTCGGCGCGCTCGCCGCGCAGGACGACCGGCCCGCGGGAGCCTGGCACGCCGAATGGCAGCCGCTGCGGGAGCTGCTGCGGCTCGCCGGCGGTACTGCGGATGCAGCTGTCGGGCTGACTGAGGGACTGCGGGTCTTCCCCGGCCGGATGCTCGACAACCTGCAACGCACCAAGGGTCTGGTGGTCAGTGAACGGCTCGCCGGCGAGCTCAGTGGCCCGCTTGGTCGCGGCCCGGCCAAGCGGCTGCTCGCGGAGGCCGCTGCTCAGGCGGCGAACGCGGGCCTGCCGCTGGAGGAGGTCCTGGCTGATGCGCCCGAACTCAAGGGCCTGATCAGCCACGATCAGCTGCACCGGCTTGCCGATCCCACGGGCTATCTCGGCGCGGCGGCCGCACTGGTGGATCGCGCGCTCGACAGGATGCCGCCGCCGGCCGCGCCACGCAGGAGCATCCAGGAAGAGGAACGGGAACCAATACCGGAACCGGAGGCAGTACCAGAACCAGAGGCGGAAGCAGGAGCAGAAGCGGAGCCAGGACAGGACCAAGCACCATGGCAATGACACCGCTCCCGCACTTCGTCGCCGAAGGCCCACCGGACGCGCCGGCGCTGCTGCTCGGCCCTTCCCTCGGCACGTCGCTGGCGGTGTGGAACGGCCAAGCCGCCGCCCTGGCCCGGGACCACCGCGTGATCCGCTGGGACCTGCCGGGACACGGAGACTCCTCGGCCGCCCTGGTCGGGGACCGGGCCACCGTCGCCGATCTGGCAGCCCTGGTTCTTGCCCTGGCTGACGACCTCGGAGTAGAGCGTTTCGCCTACGCCGGCATCTCCATCGGGGGTGCGGTCGGCGCCGAACTCGCGGTCCGCCACCCGGATCGGGTCGCGTCGCTGGCGCTGATCTGCTCCTCGGCGCACTTCGGCGAACCGCAGGCGTGGCTTGATCGGGCAGCGACGGTCCGCCGCGTCGGCACCGAGTTCCTTGCCGCGTCCGCCGCGAGCCGCTGGTTCACTCCCGGATTCCGAGGCGACGCCATGGCAGCGCTGATCGCCGACCAGCGGGCCGCCGACCCGACTGCTTACGCCGCCTGTTGTGAGGCCCTGGCCGAATACGACCTGCGCGGCGAGCTGAGCGAAATAGGTGTACCCACCCTCGTCATCGCAGGACGCGAAGACGCCGCGACCCCGCCGTCGCACGCGCGCGAACTCGCCGACGGCATCGCCGGCGCGGGGCTGGCCGAGATTCCCGGCGCCGGCCACCTCGCGCCGGTCGAAAAGCCGCGAGCCGTGCTCGACGCCCTGCGCGGCCACTTCGAACCCGTGCCGTCACCCGACATCCGCACCGATGCCGACCGCCATGCCGCAGGCACGGCCGTGCGCCGCGCGGTCCTCGGCGACGCCCACGTAGACCGCGCGATCTCCGCCACCACCGATCTCACCGCCGGCTTCCAGGACTTCATCACCCGCTACGCCTGGGGCGAGATCTGGACCCGGCCCGGCCTGGACCGCCGCACCCGCAGCTGCATCACCCTCACCGCCCTGGTCGCCGGCGGCCACCACGAAGAACTCGCGATGCACGTCCGCGCCGCCGTCCGCAACGGGCTCAGCGCCGAGGAGATCGGTGAAGTCCTGCTGCACACGGCCGTCTACTGCGGCGTTCCGGCCGCCAACGCGGCGTTCGCCATCGCCCGCCGGACCCTGGACGAGGATCACCGTCCCGACGACAAGGAAGATCACTGATGCACGCCACCGTCGGCATCATCGGCGCCGGCCCGGCCGGTCTGCTCCTGGCGCGTCTGCTCCACCAGGCGGGCATCGACTCCGTGGTCCTGGAGGCCCGCGACCGGGCATACGTCGAACAGCGCCAGCGCGCCGGGATCTTGGAGCAGATCACCGTGGACGCCCTGCGTGCATCCGGCGCGGGGGAGCGGATGGACCGCGAGGGCATCGTCCACCACGGTATTGAGCTTCGCTTCGACGGTCGGTCGCACCGCGTCGACTTCCCCGCATTGGCCGATGGCCGCAATGTCATGGTCTACGCGCAGACCGAGATGGTCAAAGACCTGATAGCGCTGCAACTGGCCGAGGGCGGTCCGCTGTTGTTCGAGGCGGAGGCGCGCGGTGTCTCTCAGGACGGCGACCGCGTTACCGTCCACTACGATCGCGATGGCCGCGAGCAGACGCTCACCTGCGACTGGGTTGTCGGCTGCGACGGCTTCCACGGAGTCGCCAAGGACGCCATCCCCGAGGACCTGCGCCGCGACTACGAACGCACCTATCCCTATTCCTGGCTCGGCATCCTCGCCGACGCGCCGCCGGTCTACGACGAGCTCATCTACGCGCATTCCGATCGCGGCTTCGCCCTGGCGTCCATGCGCTCGGCGACCGTGAGCCGCCTGTATCTCCAGGTGCCCAACGGCACTGACCCCGCCGACTGGCCCGACGAGAAGATCTGGGACGAACTCGACCGCCGCTTCGCCCTCGCCGAGGATCCGGCCTGGAAACTTACCCGCGGCCCGATCACCGCCAAGTCGGTCCTGCCGATGCGTAGCCACGTCACCGAACCGATGCGCCACGGCCGCGTCCTGCTGGCCGGCGACGCCGCGCACATCGTCCCGCCGACCGGCGCCAAGGGCCTCAACCTCGCCGCCGCCGACGTCATCGTCCTGGCCCGCGCCTTCGCCCGCTACCGCCAGACCGGCTCCACGGACCTGCTCGACACGTACTCCAAGACCTGCCTGGAACGGGTTTGGCGCGCGGAGCACTTCTCGTACTTCATGACGACGACCCTGCACGTCGCTCCCGAGCAGTCGCCCTTCGACACCCGTCTGCAACTGTCGCAGCTGGCCCGCGTCGCAGCGTCCCGGCATGCGGCCGCCGAGCTTGCGGAGAACTATGTCGGCGTCCGGTTGGACGGCCCGTTGGGCTGAGGGGCACATCGCGGCCCTGCGCTCCGTTCTGTAGCTCAGATCGCGGCGCTCGCCATGCCGGTGTGGGACAGCGGGACGGCGCCGATGGCCGCGGCGGTCATGGCCGAAACCAGGAACAGGAAACCGACGCCTTCCAGCAGCAGCGGCCCGACGTGGTCCAGCAGCGCCGACGTGGAGACCGGCAGCGTCGCCAGCCAGAACTCGCCGACGGCGAGCAGAACCAGGCCGCCGGTGACCAGGCGGCGCGCGCCGAAGCGCCGCAGCAGAAGACCGGTATCAGCGGTTCAGCGCTCCTCGACGCTCGCGCCGACTCGGGCCATGAGGTCGCGCAGCCACGCGTGTCCGGCGTCGCGGGCGTGGATCGGGTGCCACCACATCGCCTCGGTGAGCGGGACCGGCTCGAACGGCGGCAGCAGCGTGCGCACCCGTGCTGTCCCCTGGAACCGGCGCGCCAGCCGCTCCTGGACCAGGGCCACGCGATCGGTGCCGGCGATCAGGAACGGCACCGACTGGAAGCTCTCGACGACGACCTCGACCCGGGGTTCGATGCCGAGCAGCCCCAGTTGCCGCGCGGCCGGGGTGTAGGCGGTCGGTCGG
>JABFWL010000022.1 GCA_013362315.1 Catenulispora sp.
GATCTCTGCGCGCCCGCGGCGCGGCGGTCGGCGGCGAGGCCGCCGGCGTGCTCGAGGCGCAGGCCATGATGGCCCAGGACCCGAGTGTGGAGGAGGGGATCGCGGACCGCACCGCCGAGGGGAAGACCGCGGCGCGCGCGATCCACGAGACCTTCGCCGAGTTCCGCGAGATGCTGGCGGGGCTCGGTGACTACCTGGCCGGCCGCGTCGCCGACCTTGAAGACATCGCCGCCCGCGCCGTGGCCTTCGCCACCGGCGTCCCGATGCCGGGCCTGCCGCCGAATGAGGATCCTTACATCCTCGTCGCGAGGGACCTGGCGCCGGCGGACACCGCCCTGCTGGACAAGCGTCTGGTGCTGGCCCTGGTGACCGCCGAGGGCGGGCCGACCTCGCACACCGCGATCCTGGCCCGGTCGATGGGGATTCCGGCGGTGGTCGGCGCCGCCGGCGTGCTGGCGCTCCGGGACGGCACGCCGGTGCTGGTGGACGCGGCCGCCGGCACGGTCCTCGCGCATCCGGCCGGCGAGGAGATGGAGGCCGCGGTGGTCCGCTCGTTCGCCGCCGTGCGGGCGGCCACGCTCAGCGGCCCCGGCCGCACCGCCGACGGCCGCCCGGTGAAGCTGCTGGCCAACATCGGCGGCGCGGCGGACGTGCCGGCGGCACTCGCGGCGCGGGCCGAGGGCGTCGGCTTGTTCCGCACCGAGTTCCTGTATCTGGGCTCTGCGGAGCCGCCGACCTTCCAGGCCCAGGTGAAGGCCTACCGCGACGTCTTCAAAGAGTTCCCGCCCGGCGCCCGGGTGGTGGTGCGGACCCTGGACGCCGGCGCCGACAAGCCGCTGCCGTTCGTCCCGCTCGGCAAGGAGCCCAACCCGGCGCTGGGTGTGCGCGGCCTGCGCGCGTTCCGGGCGTTCGACGGCCGCAACGAGCCGGTGCTGCGCACCCAGCTGCTGGCGATCCGCGCTGCGGCCGGCACCACGGCTGCCGACGTCTGGGTGATGGCGCCGATGGTCGACGGGGCGCCGGAGGCGGAGTGGTTCTGCGACCTGGCCGCGGCCTGCGACCTGGACGTCGCCGACGGCCGCGTCGGCATCATGGTCGAGACCCCGGCCGCGGCCCTGACCGCCGGCCCCATCCTGGCCGGCCGCACCGGCTTCATCTCCCTCGGCACCAACGACCTGACGCAGTACACGATGGCGGCGGACCGGCTGCTCGGCACCCTGGGGCCGTTGCAGGACCCGTGGCACCCCGCGGTGCTGAACCTGATCGGCGCGGCCGCCGCGGCCGGGCGCGCCGCCGGCAAGCCGGTGGGCGTCTGCGGGGAGGCGGCCGCCGATCCGCTGCTGGCCTGCGTGCTGGTCGGGCTGGGAGTGGGGTCGCTGTCCATGGCGCCGTCGGCGATCGCCGAGGTCCGCGCCGCGCTGGCGGCCCGGACGCTGGCCGACTGCGAGCAGCTGGCGGCGCGGGCCGCCATCGCACCCACAGCCCGCCAGGCCCGCAAGGCCGCCGCGCAAGGGTGGCCGCCGCCCCACCCGACCGGCGGTGCGACCGGCCGCCGTGCACGTTGCGACCCTGATCAATCGGCGTAGGCTGCGACCATGGCGAAGTCGCTGCACGATCGCTGGCTGATCCTGGCGGGCATCACCCCCGAGAGCATCCGCCTGGGCGACGACCTGGTCGCCCGCTGGTCCGAGCCCCACCGCCGCTACCACACCCTGGACCACCTGACCCGCGTCCTCGACGCCGTCGACGAGTTCGGCGGCTACGCCGACGACCTGACGGCCGTCCGCTACGCGGCCTGGTTCCACGACGCCGTCTACGACAGCGGCGAAGCCAGCACCGACAACGAGGAGCTGAGCGCCCAGCTCGCCGAGCAGGAGCTGCCGGCCCTGCACGTTCCCGCAGAACGGATCGCCGAGGTAGGCCGCCTGGTCCGCCTGACCAAGGGCCACGCGGTGGCCCTGGACGACCACAACGGCGCCGTCCTCTGCGACGCCGACCTGACCATCCTCGGCAGCAGCGCCCACGACTACGCCACCTATGCCCAGGCCATCCGCCACGAGTACGCCGAGTTTCCCGACGACCTGTTCCGTCCGGGCCGCGCCGCCGTGCTCCGAGGCCTCCTGGAGCTGCCGGCACTGTTCCGAACGCCGAAGGCGGTGGAGCGCTATGAGGAACGCGCTCGGGCGAATCTGGCCGCTGAGATCGCGGAGCTGGAGGCAGACCCGGCTACTCCGAAAGCCTGAATAACGGCGGATACTTATCAGCCGTCAGAGTCACCGCGGTGACGAACCCTCAGCGGGCCCCCGCGACACGTTCGTCTAGACCTCCGATCCATGGCAGGCTGCGAGGTATGTCTGATCCGACGCCCCTGCTGGAAGTGATCGCCGTCGATGCCGAGGACGCCCGCGCCGCTGTGGCCGGCGGCGCCGACCGCTTGGAGCTCGTCTCCGAGATGCGGCATGCCGGGTTCGCCCCGAGCGTGGAGACCTTCGAGGCGGTTCGGGGCGCGGTGTCGGTGCCGCTGCGGGTGATGATCCGGCGGCGTGAGGGGTTCTCCGCCGGGGGCGTCCAGGGTGTGGCGGAGCTGGTGCACACGGCGGAGGCGCTGCGGCGGGCCGGGGCGGACGAGTTCGTCCTCGGATGGCTGGACCCTGACGGCACGGTCGACATCGAGGCCGTACGCGCGGTCCTGGACACCCTGGGCGGCGCGAAGTGGACGTTCCACAAGGCGATCGACGCCACGAATCTGCGCGACTCGGTCTACGACGCCATCCGGAAGCTGCCCGGTCTCGACACGGTGCTGACTTCGGGCGGGCACCCGGCCGCCGCGGACGGTGCCGAGGTGCTGGCCGCCGAGTCGGAGCGGGAGCGCCGGCTCGGCGGGCCGCGCGTACTGGTCGGCGGCGGGCTGACACGGGAGGCGGTGCCGGGGCTGCGGGCCGCCGGGCTGGACGCGTTCCACGTGGGCACGGCGGTGCGGGTGGACGGCACGTGGAACTCGGCGGTGGACCCGGACAAGGTCGCCGACTGGCGGAAGCTGGTCGGCTAGCCGGACTGACCACGGCCGGCTCAGCCGACCCTGCCGGCCCGGCTCGGCGCCGCCGACCTCACCCCGCCGGCTTGGTCGTCGGCGCCCCAGGCGTCACCGCGAACCCGGCCCCCGGCGCGAACGTCGTCACGTTCGGCGGAATCGCCTTCATGATGTCGATCTGCGCGCAGGCGGGACAAGCCTCGTACCCCTTCTGCCGCGCGGCGTTCGCGGCGGCGTCCGCCTGGGCCTGGGCCACACGCGCCTGCGCCTCACTCACCTGCGCATAGGCCGCCTGCGCCTTGTTCACCGCGTCCTGCACGCTCGCCGGAAGCGTGATGCGCACCAGGCTGAACCGCACGTTGACCAGGAAGTCGTCGCCGAGGGTGTTCTTCAGGTCGGCTTCCAACGACTGGTTGATGGCGTCCTGGATCTTGGCGATGTTGCTGTTGTTGGCGCCGGCCGGACCGGTGGAGCCCGGCGCCTGGTTCTGGCCGTTCGGGTTGTTCTGCACCAGCGCGCACGACGACACCAGGTCCGCGCAGCGGAAGTCGCCGATCTGCTCGCGCAGGTCGTTGTCGATCACCGGTCGGATGATCTGGTCCAGGAAGCCCGACCAGCCCTGATCGCCGTCGTAGGCGCGATGAGCCTTGCCGTCGGCCCCCAGGAAGCTCCGCGTCCCGAACTTGTTGTCGAAGTCTGAGATCACCTTGTGGTCCAGATTCAGACTGAAGTAGAACGTCCCCTCGATACCCATCTGCACGCCGTCGCTGGAGGGCGTCTCCACCACATCCACCCCGGGCCGGTCGCCGCGGTGGGAGTCGGAGGTGATGGTGTAGAAGCGCTGCTGCGCCGGGTACTTGTGGATGATGCTCCACATGCCGGTCCAGCGCAGCGACGACGACGGGTCGATCACCGCGCGGATGTTCCGGTCGCCGAACCAGCCGCCGTGCCGGACGACCGCGATCTCGCCGGCGTCGGTGCGGTCCCAGCCGTCGACGAACGACGAGAACAGGGACAGCACCACGATGAGGCCGGCGAGGGCCGAGGCGATGAGCGCGTAGAAGCGCGGACTGCGGCGTGACACTGACAGCTTCATTGCCAGACTCCTGATCCCCCTGGGTCCGGCAAAGCCCCGGACCCTATCAGACGCCGACGATACTCCGGGCCGCAGACGGTCGGCCGGTCGGCCTGGCGGCGGTCGGCCGGCCGGCCTGGAGCCGGTCAGCCGCTGCGCTTCAGCCCGCTGCCAGCTGCGGCGGAAGCGGCCGACTGTGCAGCACGTGCAGCCGGGACACCGCACGGGTCAGCACCACATACAGCCGCCGCAACCCCCGCGGCTCGGCGGCGACGATCTCGGCCGGCTCCACCACGACGACCTGGTCGTACTCCAGACCCTTGGCCAGGGTGGCGGGCACCAGCACCAGGCGCGGCCCCGCGGTCTCGGCCAGCAGCGACTCGACCAGCTCGGCCTCGGTCTCAGTGGCGCCGTCGAGCGGTGGCGCGGACGGCTCGGAGCCCAGCACGGTGTGGTCGAAGCCGGCCGCGGTGAGAGCGGCGGCGAGCTCCGGGATCCGGGCGTCGGCGGCGATCAGGCCGACCGAACCCTCATGGGTGGCCAACGCCAGCTCGGCGGCGGTCACCACGGTGTCGGCGAGCTCCGATCCGCCCGGGACCGCGTCGATCTCCAGCGAGCCGCCCTGCTGCCGCACCGACGTCGGCGGCCGCAGCCCCGGGGCGGCGTCCGGCAGCAGCCGGGCGGCGAATTCGATGATCTGGCGCGGCACCCGGAAGCCCAGGGTCAGCTCCTCGACCACCGCCTCGGTCTTCCCCAGGTGCTTCAGCGTCTCGGCCCAGGACGGCGTCGCCCACGGCGTGGTGCCCTGCGCGATGTCGCCGAGGACCGTCACGCTGCCGGTGGAGCAGCGGCGGCCGACCGCGCGGTACTGCATGGCCGACAGGTCCTGCGCCTCGTCCAGCACCACGTGCGCCAGCGACGGCAGCCGGTCGAGCTGGTCGTGCGCCTCGTCGATGACGACGGCGTCCGCGCTGGACCACTTGGCGGTGCCCGGCGTGCGCGGCACTTTGGGCCGGGTGGCGGTCCACAGGATCGCGGCCTGCTCCTCGGCGGACAGGACGCCCTCGGCGGCCCGGGCCAGCACCTCCGGGTCGGAGTAGAGCTCGAACACCACCTTCACCGGGTCGATGGCCGGCCACAGCAGATCCACCGCCTTGCGGACCTCGCTGGTGCGCGCGACAGCGTTCTGCGTCCGGTCGTCGGTGGTCTCCCCGGCCGCCTCCATCCGGTAGAGGACAGCGTGCGCGATGCGCGGCGCGAGCATGGCCCGGCCGGCGCCGTAGCGGACGTCCCGCTCCTTCGTCGCCTCGATGAGCTCGTCGATCTCATACGCCGGCACCCGCCAGCGCCGGGAGCCGCGCACGATCATGATGCCCTCGGGCAGCGCGTCCTGGGCTTTGCGGAGCCGGGACCAGATGGCGTTGTGGAGCACCTGCGCCATGCGCGCGTCGCCCTTGACCACCCCGGACTCCGGCGGGTCCTGCGCGGTGATCTTCACCCGGGCCACGAGGTCGTCGACGGTGGTCTGGCCGACCTCGATCTCGCCGAGGGCCGGCAGGACCTGCTCGATGTACTTCAGGAACTCCTTGTTGGGGCCGATCACCAGCGAGCCGCCCCGGCGCAGCCGGTCGCGGTGGGCGTAGAGGAGGAACGCGACACGGTGCAGGCCGACGGCCGTCTTCCCGGTGCCCGGGGCGCCCTGGACGCAGACGCTGACGTTCATGTCGGCACGGACGATCTCGTCCTGCTCGGGCTGGATGGTCGAGACGATGTCGCGCATGGGGCCGGAGCGGGGGCGCTCGATCTCCTCGGTGAGGATGCGGCTGGCGGCCGGCTGGCCGGACTCAACGCTCGGGGCGGCTGCCGGATCGGCCAGCGGCTCGTCCTCGTATCCGGTGATGGCGCCGTAGGCGAAGCCGAACCGCCGGCGGCGGTCCAGGCCCATCGGAGCCTTGGGCGTGGCGCGGTAGAAGGCGGTCGAGACCGGCGCCCGCCAGTCGATGACCATCGGCTCGCCGGACGCGTCGTGCACGTGGCGGCGGCCGATGTAGTAGTGCTCGCCGCGGAACTCGCCCGCGTCGGGGACGTCGCCGTAGTCGAGCCGGCCGAAGAACAGGGGGACGGTGGGGTCGTCCATCAGGGCTTTGGCTCGCGCGCGCAGGGCGGCCAGCAGGTTCTCGGTGGAGACGGCGTTGCCGCCTTGGGGCCGCAGGTTCAGGGCCTCGTCCCGCATGGCTTTGAGGGCGGCGCGGGACTCGTCGAGATGGGCTTGTTCTTTGGCGACGACGGGATCGGCGTCGCTGATTTCGGGCATGCCGGACTCCTGAAGAAGTAGAGAGGAAGAGCGCACGCGTCAGTCCAGCCCGGACGGGGCTGGTGCGGTGTCGCTGGGGTTCTTCAGACAGAGGTCCGTGCGGTTCCGTAAGGGATGGAGCCGCCGTACGTGCCGGGCAAGGCGCAGTAGCCTAGCAAACCTTGCCCGGCGATGTGGAATCGCGGCAGCGGATTATGCGGTGTGGATTATCGGGTCAGATGTCCTTGCCCGCGAAGACGTCGTCCGCGTCGACGATGCGGTAGGCGTAGCCCTGCTCGGCGAGGAAGCGCTGCCGGTGGGCCGCGTACTCCTGGTCCACGGTGTCCCGCGAGACCACGGCGTAGAACCGCGCGCCGCGGCCGTCGGCCTTGGGCCGCAGCACCCGGCCCAGCCGCTGCGCCTCCTCCTGGCGCGACCCGAAGGTGCCGGACACCTGGATCGCCACGCTGGCCTCGGGCAGGTCCACCGAGAAGTTCGCGACCTTCGACACCACCAGCGTCGGGATCTGGCCGGTGCGGAAGCCCTCGTAGAGCCGCTCCCGCTCCTTCACCGGCGTCGTGCCCTTCAGCACCGGGGCGTTCAGGCGCTCGCCCAGGTCGTCCAGCTGCTCCAGGTACTGCCCGATGACCAGCGTCGGCTCGCCGGTGTGCTTCTTCACCAGCGCCTCGACCAGCTTGGCCTTGGTAGCGGTGGTCGAGGACAGGCGGTACTTCTCCTCGGGCTCGCTGCTGGCATACCGCAGCCGCTCGTGGTCGGTCAGCGTCACCCGGACCTCGACGCAGTCGGCCGGGGCGATGTAGCCCTGGGCCTCGATGTCCTTCCACGGGGCGTCGAAGCGCTTGGGGCCGATCAGCGAGAACACCTCGCCCTCCATGCCGTCCTCGCGCACCAGGGTGGCGGTCAGGCCGAGGCGGCGGCGGGACTGGATGTCGGCGGTGAAGCGGAACACCGGGGCCGGGAGCAGGTGGACCTCGTCGTAGATGATCAAGCCCCAGTCGCGGGCGTCGAAGAGCTCCAGGTTGGCGTAGACGCCCTTGGTCTTGCGGGTCAGCACCTGGTAGGTGGCGATGGTGACGGGCCGGATCTCCTTGCGGGCGCCGGAGTACTCGCCGATCTCGTCCTCGGTCAGCGAGGTGCGCTTCAGCAGCTCGTTGCGCCACTGGTGCACGCTCACGGTATTGGTGACCAGGATCAGCGTCGTGGCCTCCACGCCGGCCATGGCCGCCGCGCCGACGATGGTCTTGCCGGCGCCGCAGGGCAGCACGATCACGCCGGAGCCGCCGTGCCGGAAGCCCTCCGCGGCCTCCTTCTGGTAGGGCCGCAGTGTCCAGCCCTGCTCGCGCAGGGCGATGTCGTGGTGCTCGCCGTCCACGTAGCCGGCCAGGTCCTCGGCCGGCCAGCCGACCTTGAGGAGCACCTGCTTCAGCGTCCCGCGCTCGGAGGGGTGGACCTTCACCGTGTGCTCGTCGAGCCGGGCGCCGATCAGCGGCTGCACCTTCTTATGGCGCACCACTTCTTCCAGCACCGGCACGTCGGTGGTCTCCAGGACCAGGCCGTGCGCCGGGTGCTGCAGCAGCTTGAGCCGGCCGTAGCGGTCCATGGTGTCGGCGATGTCGACGAGGAGCGCGTGCGGCACCGGGTAGCGGGAGTAGCGGAGCAGCGCGTCGATGACCTGCTCGGCGTCGTGGCCGGCGGCGCGCGCGTTCCACAGCGCCAGCGGGGTCACGCGGTAGGTGTGGATGTGCTCCGGGGAACGCTCCAGCTCCGCGAACGGCGCGATGTCGCGGCGGCAGTCCTCGGCTTGGGCGTGGTCGACTTCGAGCAGGAGAGTCTTGTCGGACTGGACGATGAGGGGGCCGTCTGGCACGGGTGGGCTCCTCCGTGGCAAAAGGTATTGCGGCGCGTAGCGCCTCCGTTGAAGGGCGGTGGTGGGTGACGGGCGGGAAGATTTTCCAGTGTCGCACGAGTTGGGGGGTGGTGGTGCACGTCCGGGAGGTCGATGGCCCGGCCGCGCGATCAAACGCGGCGCGGGTTAGCTCGGCGACCGATGTGATCAGCCTGATCGGCGGGATGGTTATTCCGCGTGCGGGTCCGTGCGCCAGTGCGGGGCCGACTGCTTCTGCCAGGGATGCGGCCCGTCCAGTGGCCGGTACTCGACGCCGAGGGCGTCCAGCCGCTCCAGGTGCTTGACCAGGCGGGCCCGGAACTCGGGGAAGTCGCGCTCGGGGGCCGACCAGACTGTCTCGCAGAATGCCGCGAGGCGCGGGAAGGCTTGGTAGTCGACGATGCGCGGCGAGGGCATGTACTCGCTCCACAGCGTGGCTTCGGAGCCGATGACGCGGCCGGCGTTCTCGGCGGGCATGTCCGCTGGGACGGGTTCGAAGCTGTAGGTGCGCTCCAGGGTGGTCGGGGCGGCCCACGGGGCGCCGGGTTCGCCCTCGTCGTCGGACTGGCGGTAGTCGAAGTAGACCCAGTTGTAGGGGCTGGTCAGGGTGTCGTGGCCGCGCCGCGCAGCCTCCACCGCGCCTTCGGTGCCGCGCCAGGAGGAGACGATCGTGCCGGGGAACAGCTCGCCTTCCAGGATCTCGTCCCAGCCGAGGAGCTTGCGGCCCTTAGCTGCGACGTGCGCGCTGACCTGGTGGAGGAACCAGGCCTGGAGGTCTTCCTCGGTGGCCAGGCCCAGCTCGGCTTTGACCTCCTGGGCTCGGGCGCTGGCTTTCCACTCGTCCTTGGGGCACTCGTCGCCGCCCAGGCAGATGTAGTCGCCGGGGAAGAGGTCGCAGACTTCGTCCATGACGTTCTTGTAGAACTGCACGGTCGCGTCCTCGACGTTCAGGACGGTGGTGGCGATGCCGAACTCGGTCCACACCTCGCGCGGTGCGGCTGCTGAGGGGACGTCCTGGTTGCCCAGCTCCGGGTAGGCGGCGATGGCGGCTGTGGAATGCCCGGGGACGTCGATCTCGGGGACGACGGTGATGTGCCGGTCGGCGGCGTAGGCGACGATCTCGCGGATGTCGTCCTGGGTGTAGAAGCCGCCGTGCGGTGTGGCGTCGCCGATGGTCTCTCGGCGCCAGGAGCCGATCTCGGTCAGCTTCGGGTAGCGCTTGATCTCGATGCGCCAGCCTTGGTCCTCGGTGAGGTGCCAGTGCAGGACGTTCAGCTTGTGGAGTGCCATTAGGTCGAGGAAGCGGAGGACTTCGCGCTTGGGGAGGAAGTGGCGCGCGACGTCGAGGAGCACGCCGCGCCAGCGGAAGCGGGGGGCGTCGGTGATCTGGAGGTGGGGGAGGGGGAACGGTTCGGAGACGCCGGCCTCGCGGAGGGAGTGCGGTGGGAGGAGCTGGCGGAGCGTCTGCTCGGCGTAGAAGACGCCGGCGGGGGTGTCGGCCTCGATGGTGACGCCGCTGTCGTCCACGGTCAGGCGGTAGCCCTCGGGGCCGAGTTCCGGCAGGCCGTCGCGCAGGGCCACCGGGGTTTCGGAACTGAAGGGGGAGACTCCGGTTCCGGGGTGGATGTGCTGGGGTTTCGGGATGATCGAGATCTCGGGCGCGTCCATGGCGACAAGATGTCACGGATCGTTGATCGATGAAACGAAGACTTCGGGCGCTTGGTTTTGAGCTGCCATGCTCCTGGTCGGTCACAATCACTCAGGGAGGAGCCGGGATCGTCGACGGGTCTTGACATCGGGGCTTGGCGCGGGTTTCGGCGTCGCGGATACAGCACACTGATCACTTTTCGGACAGCGGCGGCAAGCGGGCCAGAACTGCACGTGCAAAGGGTCTGTGCATCTGCGGATTCCGCGCATACGCTAGATAGCGTGGACGTGTCCTTGGTGGAGGCTTTCGAACCGGTGGCCCGTGATCTGCGCGCCGCCGGGCTCGACTGTCAGCTCGCTGACGACCACTCCGCCACCGACCCGCGTCTGGGCGCCACCGCCGAGCTCATCGTCTCTGGAGTGAAGGTCGGCATCCTGACCTTAGGTGCGGCCATATTAGACACCGACTCCCGGACGCTCTACTTAGCTGCCCAGACTCAGCGCCTCGTGCAGGCCAACCTCAGCGCCGCCGGCCGCGTCATCGAGTGGCCGCCCTGCGTGCCGAGCCACGGGCATCCGATGATGGCCACTCGCGGGCGGCTGGCGCCGCTGTGGGCGTGCCCGCTGGATGGGTCGATTTCGGTGGCGATTGGGGCGCATCCGTAGGGGTGTGGTGCGGTCCGCTCGTGGTGCGTTGGCGGGTCGGCGTCGCTGGGCTCAGGGCTGGCCGCCGTCAGCTGGGCGGCTTGCGGTTGGGCTGTGGGTTACAGGCT
>JABFWL010000610.1 GCA_013362315.1 Catenulispora sp.
GTGTCGACGTCGTCGTCTCCTCGCCGCTGGCCCGCACGCGGCAGACCGCGCAGGCCGCCGCCGACGCGCTCGGCCTGCGCGTCGAGGTCGATCCCGGCTTCCGCGAGACCGACTTCGGCCTCTGGGACGGCCACACCTTCGCCGAAGTACGCGAACGCTGGCCGGACGAGCTCCAGGCCTGGCTCGCGTCCCCATCGGCGAAACCACCTAACGGCGAATCGTTCGACGCGGTCACCGAACGCGTCTTGACCGCCCGCGACAGTCTGTTGCACCGCCATCCGCGCCGGACGGTCCTGGTCGTCTCACACGTCACTCCCATCAAAACCCTTATTCGCGAGACGCTGGGTGCGCCGCTTGAAGCGCTTTACTCGATGGAGCTGTCCGCCGCGTCGCTGTCGGTCGTCGCCTACTACGGCGACGGCCGTAGTTCGCTGCGGCTGTTCAATGACACGGCGCATTTGACCTTTTAGGGCCCCTGGACTGCTCACTGGGCCTCTACGAAAGGGCATATTAGAGGTCTGGAATCGGCTCTACCCTGCGCTTATGTCAACCACTACAGGCAAGGTGAGTCGCCGTGGCCTGCGATGGAGGTCGGCGCCGAACTCGGCTTGCTCGGCCTGATCGCCATCACCGACCATGGCACCCCGAAGGTGGACCGCGAGTTCTTCCTCACAGAGGACAACCCGGGGGACTGGCTCTACCACTGCCACGTCACCGATCACATGATGGGAGGCATGGTCGGGCGCTATATCGCCGAGAGCTGAGCCGGCGATCTTCCGGGGTAACCCTCGCGTCCCCGGCAACCGTCGATAGACTCCCGGGCCATGGAACGGATCGGGGCGGGGCGCACAAAGCACGACGACGGAGACGTACGGACAACCGGACGGACCGTCGGCCCGGCCAAAGCCGCGGCGGTGACCGCCGCCGCGGCCGCCGTGGTCCTGGCACTGGGCGCTTGTTCGGTCACCGTGAAGCCGAAGAACGCCGCCGCGGCCCGTCCGCTGACCCCCACCACGCCCGCGGCCACCTCCGCCGCCTCCCCGACCCCGACCCCGAAGCCCACCCCGGACAAGCCGACCAGCACGCCGTCCGTCGGCAAGGACGTCGACCACACGGTGTGCACCGCCGTGCGCCAGGCGCTCGTGACCGCGCAGCAGAAGGTCGAAACGGACAAGGATTCGCCGCACCGGATGGGCCAGGACTACAGGACCGCCGCCAGCACCCTGCGGAGTCAGGCCGTGAAGACGAAGAACACGGAGCTGAAGACGGTGTTGGAGACGCTGGGCAACGCCTACTCCAACCTCGGTGCCGACACCGCCGCCCACGACTCCACCGACAACGACAAGAAGAAGGTCGCCGACGCGGCCAAGCCGCTGGACACGTTGTGCGGGGCGAAGAGCTAGGCCTTGTCCTCAGAGCACTGAGTCGACCACCACGTCGATCGTCCACGCTGTCCCCGGCCTGGCCGGGGCCGAGATCTCGGTCCGGAATCCCAGATCCTGCAGAGCGTCGGCGAGTTCCTTCGGAGTGCCGGCGACCACGTCCCCGACCAGCAGCGCCCGCGCCAGCCGCCCCTTGGTCGCCTTGTTGAAGTGGCTCACCACGCTGCGCTTCGGGACGCCGTCGACCAGCCGCTCGTGCAGGACCCGCACCGTCGCCGTGCGCTCGGCGACGTCCGCCGGAACGCGCCACATCGTCGAGTAGGTCGACGACCGCAGGTCCACCACGAGCCTGCCCGCCACCGCCGGGGCCAGCGCCGGAGCCAGGGCCTGCCGCCACAGCTTCGCCACCGGCCCGACCTTCGGCAGCGTGACCCCGCCGGAGAGCCGATAGGCCGGGATCGCGTCGGTCGGGCGCACCACACCCCACAAGCCGGAGAACGTCAGAATCCGCTCCTCGGCGCGTGCGAACGCCGCCGGGTCCTCGGCGCGCAGGCCCGGCAGGTCCAGGTTGTCGTAGAGCACGCCGGTGTAGCGGTCGGCGGCGGGCAGCGTCGGCGCGCCGGCCAGGTCCCGGTTCGCCGCCAGCTCCGCGGCCTGGTTCGGCGACAGCCCCAGCACGGTCAGCGCGGTGGCCGTGCGGCCCTTCGCCAGCCGCGCGAGCTCGGCCATCAAGGCCTTGCGGGGCTTGGCGAGCGCGGGAAACGCCAAGGCGGTCAGGTCGACGGCCGGGCCGGCGCCGTGCGCGGCCTTGCCCTCGGAGGGTGGAAGCAGGATCAGCACGGCGATCATTCTGGCGCACCCGGGACCGGATCCGAGCGAGGGCTTGCGGAGCGCGAGTTAACGACATATCGTTGAGGTATCGAAGAACAGCTTCGAGAGGAGGCGATGATGATCGCAGGCGAGATGCTGGGCGTCGTCTACCGGTTCCGCTGGCGCACCGAGCGCTGCGTGCGGGCTGGCCACGACGCCGAACAGCACGAACAGCGCCTCCGCGGCCCGGGTGAGTCGGGAGAACAACCTAGATCACCCGCCATATCGTTGAGTGACGACGACAGTCGTCGGTGGGAAGAAGTGAGACGGCGAGATGACTGACGAGCCAGATGAGCAAGAAACCCAGGATGTGCAGCAGGAAGCGCACTCCGACCACGACGAGTTGCGGGAGCAGCTGCGGCAGCTCCGCGAGGAGACCCGCCGGGTGCAGCAGGAAGCCACCCAGCGCGAACGGGAGCTGAAGCGGCAGCTCCAGGACGAAGCCCGCGAGCGCGAGCGGGTGTTCAAGGAGTTCTATCGGAACCGGCGTGATGAGCGCGCGGAGCGCGGTGACCGTGCAGACCGCGGGGACCGTGGCGATCGCCACGACCACGGAGATCGCCACGACCGCGGTGATCGCGGTGACC
>JABFWL010000063.1 GCA_013362315.1 Catenulispora sp.
TTCCAGCACCTGGAGCACGCCTCGCACCTGGCCGCGTCGATCCACGACCCGCTCCGCCAGGCCCGCATCCAGCTGGCCACCGGGCACGCCCACCGCAGCCGCCACCACCTCTCCGACGCCTTGAGTTCCTACCAAGCGGCCCTCGCCGAGGCCGACACCGCCGAAGCCCCTCTGGACCAAGCCCACGCACTACGCGCCATTGCAGAAGTGCTCCAGCTGCGCAACGATCCGGAAGCGACCACGTACGCGCACCGAGCCAACGCCATCTACCAGCAGCTCCAGCACCCCGCCGCCGTGCCCGGCCCTGGACCGAGTCCGTAGGCGCACAGGCGTGCGCAGGCGGCGGATGCATCCGATATCGGCTGTATGGCTCAATTCCAAGCCCCGCGCTAAGGCCGGTGCAAGCTGTCTGCAACCGCCCGCGGCATATCCCCCATACGAGGCGAGATGGGACCCACGCCGACGATCAACCGCCACCCGACGCGGAAGTCCCACCTCGAACAAGGCGCCGCCGGGCACGCCTCTTGCGGCGCACGGTTGACAACTGGGGGACTGACACATGGCTCGACTGGATCACCAATGGTTTAAGAGCAGCTACAGCGGCGGCAACGACCCGAACTGTGTCGAGGTTCGGTTCGTCAACGGTTTCGCGTACGTCCGCAACAGCACCGTGCCCGGTGGCGCGGTGCTGGTGTTCAACCGGAGCGAGTGGGAAGCGTTCGAACTCGGAGTCTTCAACGGCGAGTTCTCAATGCCCGTGTAAACCTTGAACACACTGGCCAGCTGACCCGCCACGAGCCGCCGCACCCGCGTCACACGCCGGTGCGGCGGCCGTGTCACGCCAGGCCGCGCAACCCGTGTGTTGACAGCGGCCATCGGGCCGATGTTAATAATCTGCGCCGATTCCGGGTGCCCGCAGGCGGGCCGCAGGGAGTGGAGGGTGCGTCATGACCGGGGTGTCCGCGCGGCTGTTGCCTGGTCGGAGGTGGTGCGTGGTGGTCGCGACGGTCTTGGCCTCGACGGCGGTGATCGCTCCGGCACGGGCCGCGTCGAATGTAAGTTGCACCTACCGCCTCCTGGCGGCGTGGCCCGGCGGGTTCAGCGCCGATGTCAGTATTGCCAACGGTGGGCCGACGATTGACGGCTGGACTGTGCGTTGGACGTTCGCCGATGCGACGACGGTCATCCAGACCTGGAATTCCGATCTCTCCGAGCTGGACGCGCGAGTGGTCACCGCGACGAACCGCGCCTGGAACCGCTTCATTCCCACGGGCACGGTGACCTCGTTCGGCTGGACGGCGCAGGCGGTGTCGACGGCTGTGCCGACCGACCTCAGCGTCAATGGCCTCAGGTGCTGAAGGCTCTGAATCAGAAGGCGCCGAAGCCGAGGGGGCTGCTGGCGTGATCACTCAGGTCGTCACGATCGAGTCCGGGACGAGGCCTCACTCGCCGAGCGCTGTGCGAACCTGCCGAGCTTCCGGCACGCCCAGGTCCTCGTAGATCGTGAGCGCCTTGCGCCAGTTCCGGTGGGCCTGTGCGAGGCGGCCGGCGTCGCCTTCGACCCACGCTATGCCGTCGAGCGCTCTGGCCTGTTCGTAGCGGTCGCCGGTCCGCTCGGCCAGCGCGAGGGCGTCGTGAAAGTGGCCGAGCGCCGATTCGGCGTCGCCGAGGGCGCGCAGGCAGCGGCCGAGAGCGCCGAGGGTTTCCGTCTCCAGATTCCGGTCGCCGGTCTCGCGGCTGATGGCCAGCGCCTGACGCAGATGTTCCAGCGCCTCGGGGTAACGCTCCGAGCGCAGCTGCGTCAGGCCGATCGCGCCCAGTGCGCTGCCCTCGCCACCCCGGTCCTTCGTCGCGCGGCAGTTCATGAGCGCTCTTTCGAGGTGCGCCAGGGCTTCGTCGTATCGACCGAGCAGGCTGTACAGCGCCCCCAAGTTGCCGAGTGCGTAGCCTTCGAGCCGGGGCTCGCCGATCTCGGCGAAGAGCATCGCAGCCTGCTGCTGCGCCTCGGCCGCTTCGGGATAGCGCCCGAGCCGCCGGTGGACGGTGCCGATGTTGACCAGTTGGGCGCCCTCGCTGTAGCGGTCGCCGAGGGTGCGGTAGAGGGCCAGCGCCTCCCGGAGCCGGGCCAGCGCGGCGTCGTAGGCGCCGAGGCGTTCGTGGACGACACCGAGCCGGGCCAGTGCCCTGGCCTCGCCCTCCGGGTCACCGGTCACCCGGTGGCCGGCGAGCGATTCCTCGAAGTGGGTCTGAGCCTTGAGGTGATCGCCCAACCACCAGTGGATGTTGCCGAGGTTGGCCAGGACGCTCGCGAGCCCTTGTCCATGTTCGGCAGCGGCGGCGGCACTCGTATGTACTGCCAAGGCCTCTTGGTAGTGGCCTCCGACCTCGAAAGCGCGCCACAGGATCCGTGACAGGTCGACGCTGTGCCGTGGCCAGCCGTGCTTCGCCGTGTGGACGGCGACCGCGACCAGGTTGGGCCGCTCGCGGTCCAGCCACCGTTCCGCGTCGTCGCGGGCGTCGAGTACCGGAACCGGCGTCTTCGGCGGTGGCACTTCGGGACGGCCCCGGCGCTCATGCGGGAACAGGGTGTTCATCGCAGCTGCCGCGCAGTACAGGTAGTAGTCGAAGAGCCCTGTCAGAGCCGCATGTCGGTCTGCGGCGGTGACGGCGGAGGTGGCGCGTTCAACGGCGTACGCGCGCAGCAAGTCGTGCATGGAGTACCGGCCCGGGCCGGGAGTCGCCTGAATCAGATGCGCCCGTGCCAGGTCGTCGAGCGCCATCCGGGCCCGAGCCAGGTCGAGGTTCGCCAAGGCGGCCGTCGCGTAGAGGTCGGCGTCCGGGCCGGGGTGCAGACCGAGTAGCCCGAACACCCGGGCCCTTTCCGCGCCGAGCCGCCGGTAGGACCACGAGAACACCGACCGCACCGTCGTACGCTGATCGCCGGTCAGATCGAGCAGATCGAGCAGTTCGAGGCGGCGCCGCTCGTCGTCCACGTCTGCGAGCAGATCAGCGAGAGCGAGATCCGGTCGAGCGTTGGCGGACTCTGCGACGATCCGCAGAGCCAGCGGCAGCCGCGCACAGCGATCAGTGAGCGCGACGGCGGCCGGCAGGTCCGCGTCGACACGCGGTCCGATCAGAGTACGGAGAAGCGCGACAGCTTCGGCCGGAGCGAGCAGATCAAGCGCGATCCGGCGCGCACCATCGCGCGCCACCAGCCCGGCCAGGGCATCGCGGCTGGTCACCAGCACGAAGCAGGACGGCGTGCCCGGCAACAGCGGCCGCACCTGATCAGCGCCGTAGGCGTTGTCCAGCACCACCAACACCCGCCGCTCCGCCAGCATCGTGCGATAGCAAGCCGCGCGCTCGTCGAGGTCCGCCGGGATCCGCGCGCCGTCGAGCCCGAGGTCGCGCAGGAACCGGGACAGCGCGTCGCCGGGCGAGACCGGTTGCTCCGGGTCGTACCCACGCAGGTCGATGTAGAGCTGGCCGTCCGGGAACCGGTCTGCGGCCCGGTGCGCCCAGCGGACCGCCAGCGCCGTCTTGCCGACTCCCGCGGTGCCGGCCACGGCGGAAATCACTGCCAGCGCCTGGCGTTCGCCTTGGTCGAGCAGCGCGTCCAGTTCGGCGAGCTGCGCGGTCCGGCCGGTGAATCCGAACACGTCCATCGGGAGTTGGCGCGGGCTTCGTCCGCGTCCAGCGGTCCTCGGCACCACGGTGCGAGGCCGGTACCCGGCGTCGGATGCGGTGCGCTCGCGCCGCCGGTTTTCCTCGACCCGGTCGCGAGCCGTGGCCAGGGCGCGCTGCTCGGCGGGCAGGGCGCCGAGCAGCCGGACCAGCGTGTCGAACCGGTCGGTCGGCGGCAGGACCCGGCCGGACAGGTACTCCCCGATGATGCCGTGCGACCAGCCGGTCTTCGCGGCCAGTTCCCGGTACGTCGGTTCGGCGTCGCCGTGCGTGCGCGCGTACCGGCGGCGCAGTTCGCGGAGCACCCGGGCCAGGTCGGCCAGGGTTTCCACGTCGATCGCGGAGCGGGATGCCGCAGCGCAGGCCGGTTCGGCCGCCCGGCCGGCTCTGTCGTTTCCGGATGCACGCCTGTCTATGAGCCAAAGGCTAGCGGGATGAGGGCCCTTATATCGAGGTGCAGGGCCTGCCGTTGAGCGTGAAGGCGCTCGGTGGCGTGAAGGGAAGAGCTGAGCCGGTGAATCCGGGAGACGTCTGGCCACCGGCTCCGATCACGGTGTTCCACGGTTGCGGGGAGATCGTGCCGATCGTGCCGTTCCGTGTCAGGGCGCCGTTGAAGGTGGTCGAGACGGTCGCGGTCGTCGGGAGCGTGAACTGGACCGTCCAGCCGCTGAGCGGAGCCGCGGTCGTGTTGACGATGGTCACGGTGGCGGTGAAGCCCGGGTTGTAGGCCTGCACCTGGACGCGACAGATCGGGTAGGCGGTGTCAGCCTGCGTGGTGACCGTAGCGGGGTCCGACCGGACGGAGGCGTTCCCCTTGGCATCGAAGGCAATGACGCCGAAGGTGAAGGACGTGGCCGGAGTCAGACCACTGATGGGCTGGAACCGCGCGGCAGCGGCGACCGTGCGGATCGTGGTCCAGGCTCCGGCCACGAGCTGCTGCACGTAGTACCCGGTGACCTGCACGTTGTCGGTGGACTCGCCCCAAGACAGGTTCGTCGCGGTGGTCGTGGTGTTGCTGAACAGCGGCGTCGGCGGCTTGGACGGGGGAACGGTGTCCGGACCGGCGAGGGTGGTGAACGACACCGGTGCGGACGGGGCGCTGGCGGTGTAGCCGAGGCCTTGGACCGGGACCGAGTACACGCGGAAGGTGTAGGTGGTGGCGGGCGTGAGGTTCGTCAGGGCGAGCGAGCCGAAGGCCCCGCCGGCGTACTGCTGCCACCTGCCGTCAACCTGGCGCTCGACCACGTCGCCCGCGCTCAGGCCGCTGCCCAGCCACGTCAGATCGGCGGTCGTGTCGGCAATGTGGAGGGCTTGAAGGCCGGTGGGGGTGGGCAGCGGCGTGGGCGCTTGGGCGCTGGTGACATTGCCGTTGTCCAGTTGAGTGGCGAACAGGACGTCCGGCGCGTAGAAGGGACGACCGCTCTGCTGCTGCAGCCAGATATATGCAGTCTGATTCGTCGTGTCGGCGTCGCTCGGCGAGGTGAGAGTCAGGACATGCGGTACGTCCCAGTCAGTCGGCGTGAACGTGAGCTGCGACGGCGCGGCCTGGATCGGCGCCGCGGAACCGGATCCGACGGTGATCACGGTGTTCGCCGTGGGTGCCTGGCTGAGTCTCACGGCGACGGTGGACGAGCCGCCTTCGGGAACCGTGGGCTTGTCGGCGCTGACCACGATGTACGGCGACGGCGTATAGGCCGTCGCCTGTCCGTTGAAGACGAAACTGGACGGCGGTACGTCGGTGGAAGTCGGATTGGAGAACTGGACTACCAGATGGATTGTGCTCCCGGCGGCGATGGTCCCGTTGAACGGCCGGTTGGTCAGGGTGACGTGCCGACCGGTCTGCGCCGAGCCGGCATAGGCGGCAAACGTCAGCGTCTGCTGCTCGGCCGCGTCGAACTCGAGCGTCCACTGGGTCACCGTGACGCTCGGAGTGATCGACACGTCTGCTTGCAGGCCGTATCCCCAGTTGGTCGTCGTGGTGTAGGTGACGGTCGCCGCCGGAGTGGGTGCCGCTGGCGCGGTGGCGGCGGCAGTGGCGTCGGCGGTGGCGTTCGCGGCGCCTGGCGCCGCCGCGGCCAGACCACCGGCGCCCACCATCACCCCGATCCACCTCGCGACCCGCCTCCATCGCGCGCCGGATCTGCGCGGTGCGAACTTCATGGAATCGTCTCCCTCCGCCGGGACCCGCCGTCGGGCCTGCTTCTGTGGGAAATGATCCGCGCCCGGCGCTCGATGCCGCGCCGATCCTGGACACCGTCGGTCAGCGTTGGACAGACCGCCGGCATCAGTACGTGACGGAGCGATGGTCTCAGGGCCGCAGCCTCGCTACCCGGCCAGCGGCCGAGCCTTCTCCAGGGCGGCGATCGCCGTCTCCGCGCTGCGAAGCTCGATCTGTCTGGTCGGCTCCAGCGGCCGCACCGCGGCGGCCACCGTGGACGTGGCCGTCTCCTGCCCGCACTGGACGAAGCGTGTCTCCACGTTGAAGCGCATCCGGTTCATATCTTCGGTCTCGGCGCGGTGGGCGGTCAGGCGCATCCGCAGCGGAAGGGGAAAGACCGGTCGGTTGAAGCGGGTGTCCAACTGCGTCAGCAGGAAGGAGAAGGCCTGATCCGACCATGGGCGGAGGTATTCCAGCTCGCATATCGCCAGGAACATCTGACGGGCGGCCTCGATCAGCACCATGCCTTGCAGGTGCGGGCCGGACTGGTGGTCCTGAAGGAGTTCGTTGTCGTTGTGGAGGCGCAGGGAGGCCTCGAAGGTATGTGGGCCGCAGTACTCGAAGTCCGCAAGCAGTACGTTGCGAGGGTCGTGCTTGTGGACCACGCGCGCCTCGACGGGGATCGGGAGGTCGCGCGGGTCGAGGAGGAGCCGGTCGCCGAGGCCTCGGCGCTCGACGGCCTCGCCGGCGCGGGCGACCGCGGCCTCGTCCAGCCCCTGTCCCACGTGGACCTGGACCGGCTCGGGGAGGCCGTCGTAGCCGCCGCGAGCCACGACCTCGGCGAAAGCGGCGGCGCTGAGCCCGAGGCCGGCGGTGATGAAGGAGTCGAAGCGGCTGCCGACCAGGACGATCGGCGTCGTGACGAGTGGTGGGTTCATGGTTCCTCGCTTCCTCTGTCTGGGGACCACGGGCAGCCGGACGCCGTCTCGGTGCTTTGCCGGGCCGGCGAATCCGTGCCGAGCCAGCCCTCGCCGTCCCAGCGCACCGGCAGTGCGAGCGGTCCGCGGATGAACTGGCCCGTGGTCCACTGGACGTGGTCTTCGGGAACGGCCAGCCGCAGAATTGCGAACTCCGCCAGGAGGGCGGTCATCCCAACCTCCAGCTGCAACCGGGCCATAGGTGCGCCGAGGCAGTAGTGGCGGCCATGGCCGAAGGCGATGTGCGGGTTGTCCTCGCGGCCGGGGTCGAAGCGGTCCGGGTCGGTGAAGACCGACGCGTCCTGATTCGCGGCGGCGGCCAGCGGCACCACCACCTCCCCGGCCGGCACCAGGACGTCCCCGAGTCGGACGTCTTCCAGTGCCACATGCGGCGCGCCGCCGGTCGCGATCAGCGAGCTCCAGCGCAGGATCTCTTCCAGCGCGGGCGCCAGCGCGGCAGGCTGCTCACGGAGGCGCGCGGTCAGTGCCGGGTCGCGCAGCACCATCAGCACCGCCATCGCGAGCTGCCGCGAGGTGGTGTCGAATCCGGCCATCAGCAGCCCGGAGCCGAAGACCGCGACCTCCTCGTGGCTGAGGCGGCCGGCTCCCCTGCCGAGGAGCAGCCTGGTGAGCAGGTCGTCGTTCGGGTGGCCCGCGGCGGCCTCGTAGAGGCGCCGGGCGACCAGGTCTTCGAAGTATTCGTGCACCTCGGCGTGGGCCGCGGCCACCTCCTCGGAGGTGTGGCTGCCGAACGACATCATCACGGCCATGGCCGGACGCAGCTTGACCGCGTCGTCATACGGCAGGCCGAGCTGTTCGGTCGCGGTGCGCAGGGCGAACGGGACGGTGAACTCCTCGACCAGGTCCGCGGGCTGCGGGAGGGTGCGCAGCCGGCTGGCACTGGAAGCGGCGAGGTCTCGCAGCCACGGCGCCGTCTCGCGGGCTTGCCGCGCCGTGAACTCAGCGGCCACGGCCTGCCGCCGGCGGCTGTGCACCGGCGGGTCGCTCGTGGCCAGCGCCAGCGAGGAGCTGGAGCGCGCGAACATCGGCTTGCCGGTGAACGATGCCCGGCTGAAGCGATCGTCGGACAGCACGGCGCGTACCTCGGCGTAGCGGCTGACCAGCAAGGCCGACGCACCGTTGGACAGAACCACCCGCGGCAGTCCCGGCTCGCCGGTCATCTCGGCGAACCGCGCAGGCGGCCGTGGGCTGGGCGGGTGAGGGAACGGGAAGGCCGGCGGCTCGTCGGGCAGGCCGAGGACTTCGGGCACGTCAGTCTCGCGGGTTTCGTCAGGCTCGGTGGTGTGGGCGGGCTTGGCGGGCTCGTCGAGCTCGGTGCTCTTGTCGGGCTCGGCGGTCATGGTGTGTGCCCTTCCAGAAGATCGACGACGAGGAACGCGGTGAACGCCGCGAGGACGTAGAACCCTGAATCCGCCGGCGGCCAGCGCTCGGCGCCGCCGCGCCAGAACCGCAGCGCGCCCCGCACCGGCAGCGCGGCCGGCAGCAGGACGAGCCACCCCGCCTCGGCGCCGGGGCTCCAGGGCCGGGTCAGCAGCAGCGCAAGAATCGTCGCCACGGCGGCGGCAGCAAGTGCGGCCCTAGCCGTCCCCTCGACACCGAACACGGCCACATAGGTGCGCTCCCCCGGCTCGGGCACGCGGGTGGTCTTGCGCGCGAGTTCGAGGTGCGTGAAGACGGCCAGCATGGAGGCCAGCGGCAGGAGCGCAGCGGGCCCGGCGGGCCAGTGGGTGTCGTGCAACAGGGTCGCGTAGAGGTAGCCGCCGAGCAGCAGCTGCACCGGCAGGCTGATCAGGGCACTGACGATGAGCGCGTCCCCGGACGGCCAGTGCACTAGCCGGTCAGCGGCCAGCAACACCGCCAGATAGAGCAGCGCCGTGGCCGCACCGGCCAAGGCCAGGCCGCGCGGAGCGTTGAGCAGCAGGACGACGACGGTCCCGGCACCGATGATCACGCCGATGTCGCGGACGGCGACCGCGCCGGAGGCCAGCGGCCGCCGTGGGTTGTGCTCGCGGTCGTAGTCCAGGTCGCGCAGGTCGTCGACGGCGCGGACCACCAGAAGCAGCACCGTGAACGACGCGAGAGTGGCCAGCGTGGCCCAGCCCGGCCGCCACGCGCTCGCGCCGGGGCCACGCTGGCCGTGCCGGGCGCGCTGTCCGAGGGCGAACATGGCCGTCCCGCCGAGCGCCCAGGCCAGTGCGTAGGGCAGGTAGACCGCCGGAGGGAAGCTGCCCCGGACATAGCGGCGCAGCCGCACGATCACGGGTCCGCCTCCTCGGCCAGGATCCGCACGGTGCCGGCTGCGCCGTCGAGCTCGATCAGGGCGCCGTCCGGGATCCGGGTGGTGGCGTCCGCGACCGCGACCACGGTCGGCACCCCGAGGAGCCGGCCGGTGACGGCGGTGTGCGACAGCAGCGTCCCGCGCTCGACCACCAGCCCGCGGGCCGCGGTCATCAGGAACAGCCAGCCGGGGTCGGTCTCCCGCGCTATCAGGATGGCGTCGCGGCAGGTGTCGGCGGGCACGTCGGGGTCCAGCACGACGCGGGCCCGCCCCCGGACCACGCCGGCGCTGGAGGCCAGGCCGCGCAGCACGTTCTCGCCGTCGGCGGCATCAGTGGCGTCGGCGGCGTCGCCATCACCGGAAGCGGCGGTCGCCGGGCGGGCCACGTCCAGCGGCCGCCCCGCGAGGCTCACCAGTCGCGGCGACGGCGCCGGCAGCGTCTCCCAGCGCTCCCGGTCGGCGCGGCGCAGGGCAGCGAGCGCACGCAGATCGCTGCCGGGCAGGGTCCCGTCGAACGCGCCGAGTACCTCCTGCACGGTCAGGTCGAGGACGTCGCGCGGGTCGTCGAGCCGCCCGGCGCCAGCCAGCAGGACGCCCAGGCGCAGCAGGACGCGCCGCGACAGGCCGAACAGCTCGGTGCGGCAGAACCGGGTGTCCTCGCGGGCCTTGAGGTGGGCACGCATCCGGGCGGCGAAGGCTCGGATGATCACGCGTCGCAGTGGGTTGCGACAGTGCTCGCGCAGCTCGCGTTCGCCGTCCGCGCGGACCTTCCGCTCGTCCGCGCGGCTGGCATCGGCGCCCGTGCCCTGCCGCAGATGCGGGCGCACCATGTCGAGCAGCATGCCGGGCCGCTGGCGCGGGGTGAGCTGTTCGAGCTTCAAGTCGCCGACGGCCCGGTCGCCATAGACGCGCAACTGGTGCAGGGCCGCGTCGGCGAGTTCGGGCCCGTATATACCGTCGGTGATCTCCTGCCAGACCACGGCGTCCTCCGCGTCGGTCGCGGCATGCAGAATCCGGTCCCGGGCCTCAGGCTGCGCACAGACCAGATCGGACAACTCCAGAGCACTGCGAAGTCCGGCCAGCGTGCGGTTCTCCGGTCCGCCCGCCAGCAGTGCGCCGAACAGTGCCCGGTGCCGGGTGCCGGTCCAGCGGCGCAGCAAGCCTTCGTAGACCGCAGCGGGGAAGATGCCCAGGACCGTGTTGGTCAGTGTGACGCCCCACTGCGCGCCGACGTCCGCCCATAGGCCGCGGTAGAACGCGACCAGGGCCTGCGCGTCGAGGGATTCCAGATCACCGGCTTCGGCGGCGGTTCTGTCCCACCACGCGAGGAAGCCGCGCACCCGGCGGAAGTGCCCTGCGCTGCGGAACAGGGTGGCCGGGGCTGTGCGCAGGGCTCGGCCGCGCCAGCGGGGTGACAGGTCCATCCCCGGCTGGGTCCGCAGGCCCATCGAGTGCTCCCACCAGCCCCGGATGAATTCGAACTCTGGCATCAGGCCGTGCAGCGCGTACCAGGCGTCGAGCCGGTAGTACACGCGGCCCTCGCGCAGGCCGACCATGCGCTCCAGATGATGCGCGTTCTGCCGCAGCCGCGCCTCGGGGATGCCCATGCGGCGGTAGAGATCGGTGAAGGCGGTCTTGTAGAAGTCGCGCGCGAGCGAGTACGTCAGCGCACAAGAGACTCCGGGATAGCTTTCGGTGATGTTGTGGTTGGTCCATACGACCTGCTCGGGAAGGTCCGCGAGCGGCCGGGACTGCACGATCCAGAGCTCGCCGTCGGCGGAGAAGGTGCCTTCGATGTCCTGCGGACAACCGAAATACTCCTCGATCCGGCGGGCCGTCTCGACGACCCGGGCCAAGGCGCCGTCATCAAGGACCGGCTGCTCGGCCAGTTCGGCGGGCACCTCACACTCGGCGGGCTCGTCCGGGCTCCCGACCATGCGGCGCTTGACCACGATCTCCTTGCGCACCGCACCGGTGGCCCGATCGGTGAAGTAGTGGTCGACATCGGCGCGCTCCTGGACGACGCCCTCGCCGATGCCGTACGCCGCGGCCACCACCACACGGTCGGCGCCGTCGCGCGGGTCGCGGGTGAACGCGACGAACGAGCTGACGCCTAGCACCATCCGCTGAACGCCGACCGCTATGCGCACCGCACCGGGATCGGTGCCGCGTCGCAGCCGGTAGAGGACCCCTTCGGGGTTGTAGGCGGAGGCCCAGCATTCGACGATCCGCCGGAGCAGGTCGGCGCGTGGGACGTACAGGAAGCTGTCGCTGAGCCCGGCGAAGGGATCGGTCGAGCTGTCCTCGCCGAGTTGGCCCGGACCCGGCACGACGCACGCCCGGACCGCGGCGAGCCCGTCGGGGCCGATGAGGTCGTCGAATGCAGTGTGAACGGCGTCGGTGAGTTCCTTGCCGATCTCGAGGGAAAGCACAGCGGCGCGTGCCTTCCCGCTCCAGCTCCGCACGGCCTCAGGTTCCGCAGCGGCGGGCGGCGCGTCCAGGTCTGCCAACACCGGCGCGACGGCCCGGTCGAAGGCGGCCGCCGGGACGGCGAACAGGTCGGGGACGGCGAATTCCGCGGCGCGTAGCTCAGCGAGCCGGGAGAACTTGTAGCCGGCGGCTGCCGGATCCAGCAGGGCTTCGCCGTGGAGCAGCGTGGAGGTTGTGTCAGGGTACGGACTCCGCCATATGGCAGGGCCCTGGGTGTCGATGGCCGCCGTCACCGGCTCGGCTCCTCGGCTGCCCCGGCGTTCTCAGGGTACTGCCAGCCGTCCACGTGCAGAACCTCCTCCAGCGGGCGCCGCCGACCGGGCCCGAAGGCCGTCCGGAGTGTGTAGGCGGTCGGGATGAGCGGTCCCTGGTGGACGTGCTCGGGCAGGTCCAGCAGGTCGGCCAGCTCGGCCTCCAAGCCGAGGTGGACCGTGGTGAGCGTGGTCCCCAGCCCGCGGCTGCGCGCGGCGAGCGCGTAGTTCCATACGGCCGGGAGCAGCGAGGTCCAGACACCGGCCTGATTGCCGGCCGGGAGCGGCTTCGCGGTCTGGAGACAAGCCAGGACCAGTACCGGGACGCGGTGCAGGCGGTCGGCCAGCTCACCGGCGTCGCGCAGGAGGCGGTTGTCCGCGGGCGGATCGCCGAACCTTGCGTGGAAGGCCTTCCGGTAGATCTCGGCGACCTGCTCGCGGCGCTTCGGATCGCTGATGAGGATCCAGCGCCAGTCCTGCCGGTTGGCGCCGTTCGGCGCCTGAAGCGCCAGGCGGAGGCAGTCCTCGACGACGGCTCTCGGGACGGGGCGTTCCAGGTCCAGTGCTCGGCGTACCGAGCGTGTGGTGCTCAGAAGCGTGTCGCAGGCGTCCGCGTCCAGCCCGGGGCCTCCGGTCGGGCGGCTCACCAGACCCCCGGCAGCAGGCGGGCGTGCTGCGCCGCGTAGGCGCTGTAGGCGGGAAGGACCAGCAGGGTGCGTTCTTCGACCCGGATCCGCCAGGACAGGACGCCGGCCAGCCCGGCCAGCAGTATCAGCGCCGGCCAGTTGAAGAAGAACACGATCAGCCCGATGTGCCCGAGGAGCATGCCGGCGTAGGCCGGGTGCCGGATCAGCCGGTAGGGGCCGGTGGAGACGATCTCGTGTCCGTCGTGGCGGATCACGTGGTGGGAGTAGAAGCGTCCCAGGGTCCTGATAGCCACCAGGCGCAGGGTGACGCCCGCCGCGAACACCGCGATCGCGGCGGCTTCGCGGACCGGCGTCTCGGCGCCGAGCGGCACGGGGAACAGGGCCGCGGCGACCGTGGCGAACCGGGTGAGGCCGTAGGCGATCAGCGTGGACACCTCGCGCGGCGGCGTGCCGGGCTTGCCCAGACTGACCGGGGCCTCGGCCAGCAGCCACAGCAGATTGGCGCCGATGAACACCAGCGCGAAGGCCCGGCCGGGCTCTCCGGGGCGGTCCAGGATGATCGCGAATCCGGCGAGATTCACCACCACGCCGATCCCGAAGAGCGTGGGCGTGATCGCTTGCCGCCAGTCGAACCGCAGGTCCACGTCGGCCACCGGCGTCACCTCCCCCTTGTCGTGCTTGAAGCGCTCGTGGCGTCTTGCAGCGCTTGTAACGGCGGGCCGCTGGCCCGCTGATGCAGGGAGCTTACATCAGCTCATATGAATAGGACGGCCGATTGCATTCATCTCAGTAGACGCGCTAGCGTTCGAGCCTATTGATTGACGAACTAGAGAACGCCTTATAAGGGTCCTGTGGTTCACCGAGGGTGGCCGGTTCCACGACGACCCGGAGGGCGGAGGGGTACATGACGGGGGATGCAGCCACTTGGAGTTCGGCCGGCGTGCTACGGCGGTTACAGGAGCTGGGAGCGGAACTGACCGCTTCGACCGGCCCCGGCAGCGTGGCCGACCACGCGATGGGGGAAGCGCTGACCGGCTTCCTGGACCGGATCGTCGGACGCGGCTCGGGGCCGGCGGTGGACGGCATCGTGAGGCTGCCGTTCCTGGTGCACGGGATGTACTCCGGCGAGCCGGCGGCCGCCGAGCCGGCCGCCATGGCGCACGTGCTGTGGTGGGTGTCGGCACGCTACCTGGACGACCTGTCCGATGCCGGACCGGCGGCCTTCACCGCCTCCGACACCCACACCGACGCCGACCGGGGCATGCTCGCGGCGGTCGGGATCGCCTGCCACCTGTCCGCCGCCGTTCTGGACCAGGCGTGCCGCGACGATCCAGCACGAGCCCTGATGCTGCGTCAGGAGCTGTCGCGGTGCTGGCACCGGGCGATATCGGGACAGCTGATCGACCTCACCACGCCCGCGGTGACGGCCACCGCCGAGGCGGTCCTGGCCGGCTACCGCGGCAAGACCGGCGCACCCTACGCCATGGCCGCGGCGATGGGGGCGGCGCTGGCCGGCTGCGATCCGGCGCAGGTGGACCTGCTGCGCGACTTCGGGGAGCGGTTCGGAGTCCTGCGGCAGGTGGTCAACGACCAGCGGGACATCGCATCGCGTCGGTACGAGGACCTGCGCAACGGTACTGCCACGTACATGGTGGTGCGGTATCTGGAATCGCTGTCCGGGCGGGAGCGCGGGGTGGCGGAGAAGCTGTTTGTGGGGTGCGCGGACTCAGCTGTGGCCCGCGACGAGTTCGCGGCCCGGCTCACGGAGCCGGCGTGGCTGCGGGCGTTCGCGGGGATCGTCAAGCCCCTCATTGACGGGCTCCACGCGACGGTCGACGGGGTCGGCGGGATGGCTGAGTACGCGGCCGGGCTGCATGGGTTGATCGAGGAAACGGTGAATCTGTATCCGGAGTTCTTGATGGGCCGGTAGGCGATCCCCGGTCCGGGCGGCCAGCGGGTCGGCGGCGGCCCCGGCGGGCAGGACCGGCTCCTCTGGCGAACCCGTACCTGTTACCGTCAGGGCCTGACCGGCGAGAGGAGCACCATGAGCGCCAGCGCGCGGCTGCTGATCTGTGCCCAGGCCTGGCACTGGATCGAGCCGGAGATCGCCTGGACCAAGGCGCGGGAGATCGTCGAGCCGGGCGGCACTCTGGCCCTGTGGTGGAACCCGGTGGAGCCGGTGAAAGCCTTCCAACGAGACACCGCGGTGCTGCGCGACCATCGCGGGCACGGTCTGGGACGGGCGATGAAGGCCGCGATGATGCGCGGACTGGTCGCCGACCGGCCGGACGTGGCCTCGGTGGCGACCCAGACCGGCGACGTCGTGAACATGGCCCGCATCAACAACGAGCTCGGTTACCGCACTCTCGCCGAGTACTACGTGCTCGATGCCGAGGTCGCGGAACTGGAGAAGTACGTCGGCCGGAGCTGACGGTCGGGCTCAGGTAAGGGAGTCCGCCAACGCTTCCGCCGGTTCGGGAGCCCCCGGCGACCCGGTCCGGCGGAGGCCGAGGGTGACGAGTACCGATGCGGCGGTCAGCGCGACTCCGAACCACATGGCGCTCGTCACCCCGGCGTGGTCGGCGAACAGTCCGCCGAACAGCGCTCCGAGGGCGATCGAGGTGTTGTATCCCAGAGTGTTGATCGACATCGCCGCTTCGAAGGTCTCCGGGGCGGCGCCGAGCGTCATGTTGATCTGGCACAGGTTCACCGCGCCGAAGGACACGCCCCACAGCACCAGGGCGACGACCGCGCCGACCCGGGAGTGTCCGACCGCGAGCAGGGTCAGTAGCGAGACCAGTAGCCCGGCGCGCGCTGCCAGGTAGCTGCCCCGCAGGTTTCTCGCCACGGCGTAGCCGGCGATGAAGTTCCCCGCCGCGCCGCCGAGGCCGTAGACCATCAGCAGTCCGGTGATGAAGGCCGGCGAGGCGCCGGAGTGCTGTTCGACGAAGGGCCGGACGAAGGTGTAGGCGCCGAAGTGGCCCAGGACGAACAAAACGACCGTGATCATCACCAGCCGCAGCTGTGCGTTCCGCACCGGGAGCCCGAACACCTGCCGGACCGGGACGGCGTTGTCCGACGGCAGCGATGGCACGATCGTGGCGACGAGCAGGAACACCGCCGCGCTCAGGACACTCCAGATCAGGAACGTGGTCCGCCAGCTGGTGAGGTTGGCGAGGAAGGTGCCCAGAGGTATGCCCACCACGGTCGCGATCGAGATGCCGGACAGCGCGACCGCGGCGGCCCGGTTGGCGTGCCGCCCGGGTACCAGCCGCATCGCCATGCTCACGCCGATCGCCCAGAACACGCCGTTGGCGAAGCCCATGGCCAGCCGTGTCGTCAGGACCACGGCGAAGTCCGGCGCGACGCCGGTCACGAAGTTGCCCAGGGCGAGGACCGCCAGCAGCGCGGACAGCAGCACGCGGCGGTTGACGCGCCGGGTCCAGGCCACGATGAACGGCACTCCGAGTCCGGCGGAGATGCCGTACAGCGTGACCATCAGCCCTGCGACGCCGACCGAGATCCGCAGGCTGGCGCTGACGGGAGTCAACAGGCCGACGGGCATGAGTTCGGTGGTGACGAAGGTGAACAGGCTCGCGGTGATCGCCGCGACCCCGAGCCAGGACCGCACCGGCGAGTGTGGATGTTCGTCTTGAGTGGACATAGCTATCGGACCATCGGTTCTCGGGTGCGTAGTGCTCATGTGATCACGCTAGAGGCGATCTGGTGCTGTCGTAGGATCCAGAGCTGTGACAGATCCGGGTACCAGATCCTCGGCTGCGGAGCTCCTGATCCGCCTGGACCGGGACGTGGCGACCCCGCTTCGCGTGCAGCTCGAACAGGCGCTGCGGGATCAGATCCGGGCCGGCGTGCTGGCCGCGGACGCCCCGATGCCGTCCAGCCGCGTGCTCGCCGCCGACCTCGGCGTGTCCCGCCGCCTGGTCGTCGAGGCCTACGAACAGCTCGTCGCCGAGGGCTACCTGACCAGCGCCGAGCGCTCCGCCACCCGCGTCGGCTCCGTCGCCCCGACCGCCGGGACGGCCGTCGGCGACGAACCCTGGATCCCCCGCTACGACTTGCGTCCCGGCCTTCCGGCCCTTTCGGAGTTCCCCCGCGCGGCCTGGCTGCGCGCGCTCAGCCACGCCCTGCGTCAGGCTCCTGACTCGGCCTTCGCCCGGCCCGAGCCGCGCGGCTCGGCAGTGCTGCGCCACGCGGTCGCCGACTACCTGCGCCGAACCCGTGCCGTCGTGGCGCATCCCGACCGCATCGTCATCTGCAACGGCTTCACCCAGGCCCTGTCGCTGCTGACGCACGCCCTTCCCGGGCCCGGCGGACGCCCCGTGATCGCGCTGGAGAACCCCGGCACCCCCGGCCGCGACCGCACGATCACGCTGGCCGGCGGTAACTGGATGCCGGTCCCGGTCGACAGCGAGGGCATCCGCACCGACCAGATCCCCGGCGATGCGCACGCGGCGGTCGTCACCCCGGCCCACCAGTTCCCGCTCGGCGCCGTCCTGTCGCCGCACCGCCGGGCCGCCCTCCGCGACTGGGCCCGCGACGGCCGCCTGGTCGTCGAAGACGACTACGACGCGGAGTTCCGCTACGACCGCCAGCCGCTCGGCGCCGTCCAGGGCCTCGCCCCGGAACATGTGGCCTACGTCGGCACGATGAGCAAGACCTTGTCCCCGGCCCTGCGGCTCGGCTGGCTGGTCCTGCCCTGCGCCCTGGTCGAGCCGGTCGCGCGGGCCAAGCGGGCCCAGGACGTCGGCAGCCCCGTCCTCGACCAGCTGGCCCTGGCGCATTTCATGGACAGCGGAGCCTACGAACGCCACCTGCGCCGCATCCGCAAGCACTACCACCGCAACCGCGACGAACTGGTCGCCGCGCTGCAACGGCACCTGCCCGACGCCCGGGTCACCGGCATCGCCGCGGGCATCCACCTCGTCCTGCGTCCGTCCGGCGACGTGGACGCGGACCGCCTGGTCGCCGCCGCGGCCGAGCGCGGCCTCGCCCTCACCAGCCTGACGCGCTACCTGCTCGGCGACGACCGCGACGCCGGCGGCCGCGTCGTCCTCGGCTACGGAAACATCCGATCGGGCACGATCGAGCCGGCGGTGCGGACGCTGGCTGAGCTTGTCTAGTACGGCCGCCGGGCCTGACTAGAATCAGGGTATTGTTTCAGCCGCCGAGGGACGCGCAGGGCGAGAGGCGGCACGTGATGACGGAGCACGGGACGCGTACCGTTCCCACACCTCAGACTCCGGTGATAGAGCGGACGACGCCGACACCAAGCGCTTGTTGGACGCTATGACCCGAGTCGTGGCTTGGGCATCGGGCGACGACTGCCCGATGGGGACCGGCAACTGACCCTATGTCAGAGGACTTTGAGGCGGCATGTCACTCGCGGTGGCCGGCGAGCTCCGAGGCAAGGAAGTCGAGCGTGCGGTCGACCTCCGTGAGGCTGGGGTCGCGGTTGAGGTGACCGTGGGGCATGCCCGGGGCGAGATACCGGCGTACCGGCACGCCGACCTCTTCGAGTTGCGAGACCAGTAGTTCGCCGGAGGGCCGAAGCTCGTCGTACTCAGAAACCACGACGACGGTGGGCGCGAGGCCGGCGAGCCCGGCCGCCCCCGGCATGGCGTCCGGAGGCAGAGCAGTCAGGCGGCCGACGTAGTTACGCACCATGCCCTCGACATTGGCGGCGGAGGACCGCAGGATCGGCGGAAGTCGGAGCATCTCGGCGGTTGTCTCGTCGTCGAGTGCGGGAACCGGGAAGTGGACGAAGGGATAGACCAGCAGGAGTTTTTCAGGGCCCTGCGAGCCTTGGTCGCGCAGCCGGACCGCCGTGGTGAGGCTGAGGGCGGCTCCGGCGCTGGCGCCGCCGAGGGCGACGCCGCCCGAAGGCAGCAGCCCGCGGCCCTCGCCCTGGGTGAGCCACAGCCACGCGGCGTGGACATCGTCGGCGGGCACCGGGTAACGGATCTCGGCGGTGGCGAGTCGATAACCGACGGAGACCACGAGCGCGCCGGCCCGGACGGCGAGTTCAGCGGACACCCGGTGTGCTTCGGGCATGTCGAGGTCACCGGCGGCGAATCCGCCGCCGTGCACCCAGACCAGCGTACGGTGTACAGCGCCGCGCGGGCGGTAGACGCGGAGGCTGATGTCGCCGTGCGGGCCCGGGATCGAGAGGTCCTCCATCGCGACGTCAGGCATCCCCGGCCCTTCCGGGTCGGCGAAGAACTCCTTGAACCTCGCCATGTGCTCTGGGTTCGTATATGCGCTCTCCCACGTGACGCCGTCCAGAAGATGCACTTTCGCGGCAAGGAATGGATCAAGCGGCACAGGTACTCCTCGGTGCAGGTCGGGACAGCGTTCCGGTGACGGGGTCTTGATGATGGGCGCGACGCGGTGTCAGTCAGCTGCCCGGGTCACCCGGTCCGCGATGTGGCGGGCGATCTCCAGCGCGCTCGTCGCGGCGGGCGACGGCGCGTTCAGGACGTGCACCTGGTCGCGCGCAGTCTCGATGAGGAAGTCGTCGACCAGGGAGCCGTCGCGGCGCATGGCCTGCGCGCGCACGCCCGAGCCGTGGCGCACGATGTCGGCCTCGGTGACCGCCGGGACGAGCCGGGCCAGGCTCGCGGCGAACCGCTTCCGCGAGAACGAGCGGCGGACCTCGTCCAGACCCGTCGGGATCGCGTACCGGCGGGCGAGCCGCCAGGTCCCGGGGAAGGCCGCCACCTCGGCGATGTCCTTCGCGGAGACGTCGGACCACCGGTAGCCCTCGCGGCGCAGCGCCAGCACGGCGTTCGGGCCGGCGTGCACGCTGCCGTCGAGCATCCGGGTCAGGTGCACGCCCAGGAACGGCAGCGTCGGGTCCGGCACCGGGTAGATCAAGCCCTTGACCAGGTGGCGGCGTTCGGGCCGGAGCTCGTAGTACTCGCCGCGGAAGGGCACGATCCGCGCCGACGGCGTCAGCCCGGCCAGCCGCGCCACCCGGTCGGAGTGCAGGCCGGCGCAGTTGACCAGGGCGTCGGCGCGGACGACGCCGGCCGCGGTGGCGACCTCGACGCCGCCGAGCCGCCCGGCCCGGATCCCCCGCACGGCGCTGTTCAGCCGCAGGTCCGCTCCGGCCTCGCCGAGCAGCCGGACCAGCGCGGCGCAGACGCCGGGGTAGTCGATGATCCCCGTGGACTCGACCCGCAGCGCGGCGACGCACGAGACCTCGGGCTCGTACTCCCGGGCCTCGGCCGCGCTGATCCGCTTCGCCGGCACCCCGTTGGCCGCGGCCCGCTCGGCCAGCACGTCGAGCGCCGGGATCTCGTCGTCGCCGGTCGCGACGACGAGCTTGCCGCAGACCTCGACGGGAACGCCGTGCTGCCGGGCGAAGTCCACGATGGACCGGTTGCCGGCGACGGACATGCGGGCCTTGAACGAGCCGGGCTTGTAGTAGAGGCCGGCGTGGACGACGTTCGAGTTGTGACCGGTCTGGTGCGCGGCCCAGCCCGTCTCCTTCTCCAGCACGGTGACGTCCAGCCCGCGCCCGGTCAGCTCCCAGGCCACGGCCAGACCGACGATCCCGCCTCCGACGACTACGACACTGCGCATGATCGGTCAGGGTACGCGACTCGGTATCGGTCGCCTAGAGTAGTTCGCCGGCCGTGCGGGTGCCGCGCCCGCGCGGCCGGCGAGCATCAATCCTCCCCGCGGTCGGCGCGCCAGAAAGCGCCGCCGGGATACGCGTAGGCGGCGATCGATTCCGCCAGCATCTCGGCGGAGAAGCCGGGCGCCGTCGGGGCGGCGTAGCGGCCGTCGGTGATGCGCACCGGGTCGGTGAAGTGCTCGTGCAGGTGGTCGACGAACTCGATGACGCGGTCGGTGGTGGTACCGGTCAACGCGACGTAGTCGAACATCGACAGGTGCTGCACCAGCTCGCACAGGCCGACGCCACCGGCGTGCGGGCACACCGGCACCCCGAACTTGGCCGCCAGCAGCAGGATCGCCAGGTTCTCGTTGACGCCGCCGACCCGCGCCGCGTCCAGCTGCAACACGTCAATCGCTTGGGCCTGCAGCAGCTGCTTGAAGACCACCCGGTTCTGGACATGCTCCCCGGTCGCCACCTTCACCGGCGCCACGGCCTGGCGGATCGTCGCGTGGCCGAGCACATCGTCCGGTGAGGTCGGCTCCTCGATCCAGTACGGGTCGAACTCCGCCAAAGCCTGCACCCACTCGATCGCCTCCGGCACGCTCCAGCGCTGGTTGGCGTCGATCGCGATGCGCAGCTCGCGGCCCACCGCCGCCCGCGCGGCCTTGAACCGGCGCACGTCGTCGGCCAGGTCCGCGCCGACCTTCAGCTTGATCTGCGTGAACCCGGCGGCCACCGCCTCGTTGGCCAGCCGGGTCAGCTTCTCGTCGGAGTAGCCGAGCCAGCCGGGAGAGGTGGTGTAAGCCGGATACCCCCGCTCGATCAGCAGTGCCTCCCGCCCCTCCTTGTCCTGCTGCCCGCTCCGCAGCAGCTCGACGGCCTCCTCGCGGGTCAACACGTCGGAGATGTAGCGGTAGTCGACCTGGTCGGCCAGCCACTCGGGGTCGGCGTCGGCCAGCAGCTTCCACAGCGGCACCCCGGCGCGTTTGGCGGCCAGGTCCCAGACCGCGTTGAGGACCGCCCCGATCGCCATGTGCATGACGCCCTTCTCCGGACCGAGCCACCGCAGCTGGCTGTCGCCGATCAGGGCCCGGCTCACCGAGCCCGGATCGGAGCAGACCTCGGCCACGTCGCGGCCCACCACATGGCCCCGCAGCGCCTCGATGGCCGCCACCTGCACGTCGTTGCCGCGGCCGATGGTGAAGGTGAAGCCGTGGCCGGACAGGCCGGGGTCGTCGGTACGCAGGACCAGGTACGCCGCCGAGTAGTCGGGGTCGGGGTTCATCGCGTCCGACCCGTCCAACTCCCGGGACGTCGGGAACCGGACATCAAACGTGTCCAGCGAGGTGATCCGCATCGGTAAGGGTGCCTTTCTCGCCGCATGTGAGGGTCGTACGAAAGCGACTCTAGAGATACATCCGATCTATCGTCAACGCAGTGGGCGCGCCTCGGCCTCCAGCAAGGCCCATATCTGGACTTTCAGCAGTTAGACACGCGAGCGGCCGGTTACGAAAGAGCTACGAACTCTTTACAGACCTCCGATGTCCCAGCTATACATCGGATGTCGACAGCGGGACGTGATCCCGAGCACACACCTCACCCATCACCTCTCCCAGCGAGGACGGACCCATGAGGCTCCACCGCACCACCACCGCAGTACTGGCGCTGGCCACCGTGGTCGCGCTGAGCGCCAGCGCATGCGGACGCTCCGGCAAGTCCGGCAGCTCGTCCTCCGGCTCCGGCGGTTCAGGCGGATCCACCGGCAAGATCGGCATCGACTTCCCGCGCAGCGACTCCGATTTCTGGAACAGCTACGCCAAGTACGTCAACGACGACGTCAAGTCCGGGAACATCAATGCCCTGACGCCGACCAACTCCAGCAACAAGATCGACAACCTGGTCGCCAACGTCCAGAGCCTGCAGGGGCAGGGTGCCAAGGCGGTCATCATGGCGCCGCAGGACACCGGCGCCATCGCCAACACGCTGGAGGACCTGGCGGGCAAGAAGATCCCGGTGGTCAGCGTGGACACCCGCCCCGACAAGGGGAACGTCTACATGGTCGTGCGCGCCGACAACAAGGCGTACGGCGAGAAGGCCTGCAAGTTCCTCGGCGACAAGCTGGGCGGCAAGGGCACGGTCGTGGAGTTCGAGGGCGACCTGACCTCGATCAACGGCCGCGACCGCTCCGAGGCGTTCGGCGACTGCATGAGCAAGAGCTACCCCGGCGTCAAGGTGCTGGCCGAGCCCACCGAGTGGAAGGGCGACGTCGCCGCCGCCAAGCTGCAGGACGCCCTGAACCAGGGCACCGTCAACGGCATCTACATGCAGGCCGGCGGCGTGTTCCTGGCCCCGACGATCTCGCTGCTGCAGCAGAAGAACCTGCTGGTGCCGCCGACCGACCCCAAGCACATCTTCATCGTCAGCAACGACGGCATCCCGGACGAGTTCAAGGCGATCAAGGCCGGGCAGATCGACGCCACGGTGTCGCAGCCGGCGGACCTGTACGCCAAGTACGCCCTCTTCTACGCCCAGGCCGCGTTGCAGGGCAAGACCTTCCAGCCCGGCCCGACGGACCACCAGTCGACGATCATCTCGCTGCCGAACGGGCTGGAGGACCAGCTGCCCGCGCCGCTGGTGACCTCGGACAACGTCAGCGACCCGAGCCTGTGGGGCAACCAGGTCGGAAAGTAGCCGGCCCGAGTAAGGACACGCAGAACCATGGAGCACTCCCCCGCCGAGGCGGTGGGGACCGGGGCGGTCGGCAGCGGCCGCCCCGTCGCCGCCGCGACCGGCGTATCCAAGAGCTTCGGGGCCACCAAAGCCCTGATCGACGCGCACATAGCCATCCGCCCCGGCGAGGCGCACGCGCTCGTCGGCCGCAACGGCGCCGGCAAGTCCACGCTGGTGTCGCTGCTGACCGGACTGAACAAGCCGGACACCGGGCAGATCACCTTCGACGACGTGCCCGCGCCGCCGCTGTCGGACCGGGCCCGCTGGCAGAGCAAGGTGGCGTGTGTCTATCAGAAGTCGACGATCATTCCGTCGCTGTCGGTCGTCGAGAACTTCTACCTGAACCGTCAGGGCCGCGGCGTGCGGCCGATCGGCTGGAGGCACCTGGCGGCGCAGGCCGCCGACGTGCTCGCCGAGTACGACATCGCCGTCGATCCGACCGCACCGGCCTCGGCGCTGGCGGTGGACGAACGGCAGATGCTGGAGATCGCCCGGGCGCTGTCGTTCGGCGCGAAGTTCATCATCCTCGACGAGCCGACCGCGCAGCTGGACGGCGCCAAGATCACCCGGCTGTTCGACCGGCTGCGGCGGCTGCAGCGGTCCGGCGTCGCGCTGCTGTTCATCTCGCATCACCTGTCCGAGGTCTACGAGATCTGCGACCGGGTGACGGTGTACCGGGACGCCCGGCACATCCTCACCGCTCCGGTCGCCGGCTTGGACAAGGACGAGCTGATCGAGGCGATGACCGGTGAGGACCGGGCCGCCAGGTCCGTCCTGACGGCGTCGAGCTTCCTGGCCGGTGACGCCGGCCGGGCTCCGGCACTGCGGATCAGCGGTCTGTCCCTCCAGGACGTCTTCACGGGTTTCGACGTCTCCGTGCGGGCCGGCGAGATCGTCGGTCTGGCGGGCGCCGGCGGGTCCGGAGTCGTCACCGTCGGCGAGACCGCGGCCGGACTGCACAAGCCGAGCTCCGGCTCGATCGAAGTCGCCGGCCGCGCGGTCAAGACCGGCGACGTCACCGCGGCGCTGCGGGCCGGCATCGGGTTCGTCCCCGAGGACCGGCACGCCCAGGGCGTCATTCCGTTGCGCCCCATCGCCGAGAACATCACGCTGACCGCCACGGACCGGCTCGGTAGGCGCGGCTTCTTCACCACCGGCCAGATGAACACCGCCGGCGCCAAGCTGATGCGGCGCCTGGACGTCAAGGCCGAGGGTCCGCAGCAGCCGGTCAGCGCGCTGTCCGGCGGCAACCAGCAGAAGGTCGTCATGGGTCGCGCGCTGGCGAACTCGCCCAAGGCGCTCGTCCTTATCCGGCCGACCGCCGGCGTCGATGTGAAGTCGAAGGAATCACTGCTCGGGACGGTGCAGCAGGCGGCCGAGGACGGCTGCGGCGCGCTGCTGGTCTCCGACGAGCTGGACGACCTGCGGATCGCCCACCGCGTGCTCGTCATGTTCAAGGGCCGTGTCGTCTGCGAACTCCCGAGCGGCTGGGACGACAACGAGCTCATCGCCGCGATCGAGGGCCTTGACCACATCGAGGACCCCGACCACATCGAGGACCTCCGTCGAGTCGAGGGCCTGAACCACCTGGAGGGAACCGGCCATGAGTGAGGCCACGACGATGTCCGAGGCGGCCGGTACCGGAACGGCGACCGCCGCAGTGCGCGGCGGATGGTCCCGTACCCGCTGGCTGCGCGAGTTCTCGCTGATCCCGGCGATGGCGCTGCTGGTCCTGATCGGCTTCATCGAGTCGCCGGACTTCCTGACCGGCGACAACTTCCTGGCGATGCTCCAGCAGTCCACCGAACTCAGCGTCCTGGTCCTGGCCGAAGCCGTGATCCTGATCGGCGGCCGGATGGACCTGTCGCTGGAGTCGACGGTGACGCTGGCCCCGGTGGTGGCGCTGTGGCTGGTGCTGCCGACGTCCGGGAGCCGGTTCAACGGCCTGGGCTTCGGCGCCGAATGGCTGGCGATCCCGATCTGCCTGCTGGTCGGCGCCGCCGTCGGGGCCGTGAACGGCTTCCTGATCCTGAAGATGAACCTCAACGGGTTCGTCGTCACCCTCGGGATGCTGACCATGCTGCACGGCCTGGTCATCGTGATCGACGGCGGGCAGACCATCTTCACCCTCCCGTCTTCCTTCGCCTACCTCGGCCGGCATGACTGGCTCGGACTGCCGGTGTCAGTCTGGGTGTGCGGGCTGCTGTTCGCCGTCGGGATCGCGGCGCTGGGCTGGTACCGGCACGGCCGCGCGCTGTACGCGATCGGCGGCAACCCGGCCGCGGCCAAGGCCGCCGGGATCCGGGTGGAGCGCACCATCTGGATCGTGCTGATCATCGGCTCGGTGCTCGCCGCGTTCGCCGGGATGCTCTACACCGGCCGCCTCGGCTCGGCCTCGGCCAGCTCCGGCACCGGGAAGATCTTCGAGGTGTTCGCCGCCACGGTCATCGGCGGGGTGAGCATGAACGGTGGCCGCGGGTCGCTGTTCGGGGCGCTGACCGGCGTGCTGACGTTGAAGCTGATCGAGAACGTGCTGACCTTCGGGCACGTTTCGGCGGACAAGATCGAGTTCTTCAACGGAGTGGTGATTCTGGTCGCGCTGATCGTTTCCCGGTACACATCCGGGGCCGCACAAGATTAGTTCTATGACCAAGATTAAGTTCCGAGCCCAAGATTAAGTTCCGAGCCCAAGACCACGTTCTAAGACACAGCCTAGCTGGACATCGGCAGCGGCATACCGGCCGGCCCGAGCACGACGCGGCCGGCCAACGGTGCCGTCAAGCTGATGGTCACGGTCCGCTCCTGGGCGATCGCCGGGCAGACCCCGGCGGCGACGCCGGGGTGTTTGGTCGTCACGGTCACGACCGCGACGACGTGCGCCGCCTCGAACACGTGCCCTGCGACATCGCTGCCACAGGGTCCCGGGGTGTCCGGGGAGCTTTCGAACGTGACGGTCAGGGTCCGCTGATCGGCGGAGACGGTGGCCTTCTGGTCGGGATTGAAGGCCCCGTTGACGCCTTGCGGGGCGTCGGGTGCCAGCACGGACGCCGTCGGCGCGACCGCCGGGTAGGCGAGCTTGGTGGCGTAGCCGGTGAGGCTGAAGATCCAAGCCGGCACCTGGACCGACCCGCGGGACGACATCATGCTGATGGTGCCGAGTTCCGCCCCGGTGACTTCAAGGGGCGCTCCGGTGCAGTCGTCGCAGGACTTGCCCAGGGGCTGCTGCAGGCCGTGCAGCGCATCGGCCGCCGAGATCACCGGCACCGCCGCGGTGCCGCCTCCCGGCCAGGCGATGGTCGCGGCCGGGGGCGATGCCGCGGACAACGGCTGACGCGCGGTGAACCGCCCCGCGATCCAGTCGGCCTTGAAGCGCAGATCCATGTCGGAGCCCGTTCCGGAGGCGGACTGGACGACCTGTGACGGCTCGCCGGTCTTCAGCAGGAACGGCGCCCCGGCCCGCGCGCTGAGAACCGGCTCCCACGCCGCGAGCGCCGCCTTCGCCTGCTGGTCGAGGGCGGCCACGTCCGTGGTGCCGCCGATCGCCTGGCTGGAGTCTTTGTCGCTGGAGTCTTTGTCGCTGGAACCTGTGCCACTGGAACCTGTGGCGCTGGAACGCCTGTCGCTCGAGGCGGTGGTGGCGCATCCGGCGGCCAGTGTGATCAGCAGCAGCGTCGTCCCGAGCGCGATTCGCCGATTCCCCATGCGGCTCTGACGCACGGCGTGGCCTGCCGGTTCCCGAGTTCGGTCCCTCAGTCTGCTTCAGGCCCCAGTCGCTTTCAGGCCTGGTCGCTCAACGTCCTGCGCAGCCACTGCTCGATGCTGACGATGTGGATCGTCGCCCAGGCCCGCGCGCCCTCGGTGTCGTGGGCGGCCAAGGCGTCGAGAATGGCCTGATGCTCGGACATCGTGCGGGTGAGTGCGCCTTCCTGGGTGAGTCCGCGCCAGACGCGGGCGCGCGTCGTCGGTCCGGACATGCTGTCCAGGAGCGAGGCCAGCACGGTGTTGCCGCTGCTCGTGCCGACCCGGCGATGGAACTCCAGGTCGTTCTTGACCAGTTCCTCGACGGTCGGCGCGGGTCCCAGGGCGGCGAGGTGCGCGCGCAGATCGGCGACTTCCTCGTCGGTGATGTGCTGGGCGGCCATCGCGGTGGCGGCCGGCTCCAGGATCCGGCGCACCTCCAGGAACTCCAGCACCGTGTCGTCGCGGTGGAAGTCCACCACGAAGCTCATCGCCTCCAACAACCGGCCGGGCTCCAGGCTGGTGACGTAGGTGCCGTCGCCCTGCCGCACGTCCAGGACGTGGATCAGCGACAGCGCCCGCACCGCCTCGCGCAGCGAACTCCGCGACAAGCCGAGTTCGGCGGCCAGGTCGACCTCCTTGGGCAGCCGGTCCCCGGGGCGCAGCCGACCCTCCGTGATCATGCCCTTGATCTTGTCGATCGCCTCATCGGTGACTGCCATGACCAACATCATCGCACTCGCCGGAATGACTCGAGGCGAGAAACGATTACACATATCGAATCTTCGATTACGTAACGTAATGAGCGCGCGGCGCCCAGCCCGGCCATTCGGGCGACAATTCCCTTGAGCGCCAGGTGAAACGCTTCCTGCCAGCTCTTTACAAAGTCTTGACCCATGGGATATACATCTGAGGAATAACTGTTTCAGAGCGCCCCCAAGTGGTGAGCACTATGGTTTTCAGCCCGATCCAGTCCGACTCCGCACGAGCGGTGCGACAGCATTGTCAGCATCAGCCCGCCTGCCCCGACGCCGACGCGCCCGACAGGGAGGCCGCCTGCTGCGTGGCGAGTCACCCGGAGCAAGGCTGGAGTCTGCTCTGCAACGGCATCGTGTGCTTCGAGGACACCGGGGAACTACTGCCTGACGGCCGGTCGATTCCGCCGCATCGCCCGACGCCTTAGGCCGAACAGGCCGAACTCGAGCACCCGGCCGACCCGGCGGATGGTCCCGGCTCGGCAACAGGTTTCCGGATCATGCAACCTCGCTGATGGCTGAGGCGTCGTGGTGGGCAAAGGGAAAAACCTGTTACTCGGGGAGTTTGCGTCTCATGCGGACATTGGCAGCGGTACGACTCAACGGTGGAAAGCGGCCTCTGACAGGGGCGATACGGCTTGCGGCCTCGGCCACGATCGTCACGGTGCTGGCCACCGCCTGTACCAGCGGCACGAAGTCCGCGGCCGGTACGAGCGGCGGCGGCGCCCCTGTGGCGCAAGGCTCCTCCACGTCCGCCACGCCCTCCGGCGGCTCGGGTGACACGCCGCCGCCGACCGCGCCCAGTTCGGCCTCGCCGCCGGTCGTGACGATCACGCCGGCGGCGGACGCGGCCGACATCGACCCCGACTCGCAGGTCCAGGTCAGTGTGGCGAACGGCAAGCTGGACTCCGTGACCGCGACGCTGACCGGCGGATCGGCGATCCAGGGCCAGATGGACGCGACGGCGACGTCGTGGACGTCGTCCGGAGCCCTGGGGACGAACAAGACCTACAGCGTCTCGGTCGTGGCCGAGAACGCCGACGGGGCGAAGTCGACGACCACGTCGAAGTTCACCACCTCGAAGCCCTCCGCGATCTACCGGGGCACCTACACGCCCGACCCGGGCGCGGTGGTGGGCGTCGCGCAGCCGATATCGATCAACTTCAGCAAGGCGATCACCGACAAGGCGGCCGTCGAGCGGGGGCTCAGCGTCGAGGCGACTCCCGCGGTGAAGGGCTCCTGGTACTGGTACGGCAACCAGCGGGTGGACTACCGCCCGCAGGATTTCTGGACGCCGGGCACCAAGGTGACGCTGCACATGCACCTCGACGGCGTGAAGTCGGGCAACGCCTACGGCGACCAGAACCGTGACGTCGCCTTCTCGATCTCGCCGCACGCCATCGTCGCGACCGCCGACGTCGCCGCCAAGACGATGACCGTCACACAGGACGGTGTGGTGCTGAAGAAGCTCCTCATCAGCGCCGGCAAGCCCGGGTTCGACACCTGGAACGGCACGATGGTGGTGCAGCGCAAGGTCGACGACATCACGATGGACTCCAAGACCGTCGGCATCTTCGGCACGGACGGCTACCTCGTCAAGGACGTCCGCTACGCGGTCCAGCTCACGGACTCGGGCACCTACGTCCACGCCGCGCCGTGGAACGAGGGCAAGTTCGGCCGGGTCAACGGCAGCCACGGCTGCATCGGGCTGAGCCTGTCGGACGCCGCATGGTTCTACAAGACCGTGGGCCTCGGCGACCCGGTGATCGTCAAGAACTCCGACGAGAAGGTCGTGCGTTCCAACAACGGCTTCGCCGACTGGAACATCAGCTGGTCGGCCTGGACCGCGGGCAGCGCGCTGCACTAGATCCCGCACTAGCCCCGTTCTAGGGCCGGTCCGGCTCCGAACGAGGTGCCCTGAGCAACGACTCGACGAGCCCGCGCGCCTGCCGCGCGGGCCCGTCGGCGCCGTGCGACTGCACCGACGCGTAGACGCCTTCCATGACCAGGAATATCTGGTCCGCGAGAATGTCCGACTGGGTCAACTCGCCGAACTGTTCGCGGACCCATGCCTTGGTTTCGACGGCCAGCGCGTGCGCCTTCATCGACGCGTCCGGCAACTCGGCCATCGCCATCAGGAACGGGCAGCCTCGACAATGTTCGGGGTGCACCTGCTCGATGAGGGCGTCGAACAGTGACAGGATCCTGTCAGCGGGTTCGCCTTCGGCCGTCGCGTCGAGGAACCACTGTTTGTAGAGCCCGCTGGCGCGCTCTATATATGCCGCGACGAGCTCGTCCTTTGACGCGAACAGCCGGTAGAGCGTCGTCGGCGCCACCTCGGCCGCTGCCGCGATGGTGTCGACTCCGGTGCCCTTGATGCTGTGCCAGTAAAAGAGGTCGTGCGCCACCACCAGGATGTGTTCTCGTGTTTCCTTGGCACTGCGCCTCATGGTCACGTAGCCTACCTTGTCAGGGAACGATCCCTAACATTCAGGGGTGGACATGATCGTTGTGGCCGGGGCGACCGGAAATGTCGGGCGGGAAGTGGCCCGCCTGCTGGTCGAAGCAGGTCAGCAGGTAAGGGCTCTGACAAGGGACCCGGCGAAGGCGACGGTGCCGACCGGTGCGGAGGCGGTCGGCGGGGATCTGAACGATCCTTCGTCGCTGGCGCCGGCACTGGCCGGCGCCGAGGCGTTGTTCATGCTCAGCGGCTACCCGCCGGAGATCTTCGCCGAAGCGGAGCGGGCCGGCGTGCGCCGCGTCGTGCTGATGTCCGGCGGGTCGGCCGAGAGCGGCGACCGGTCCAACGCCGTCGCCCGCTACATGATCGACAGCGAGGACGCGCTGCGCGCCTCCGGACTCGCGTGGACCATGGTGCGCCCACGGATGTTCATGACGAACACGCTCGAGTGGCTGCCGCAGATCACCGCCGGCGTGGTGCGGGCGCCGTGGCCGGACGTCCCCGCCGCCGTCATCGACCCGGCCGACATCGCCGCCGTCGTCGCGAAAGCACTGGTCTGGGCGGAGCACGAGGGGCGCGAATACCCGGTGACCGGCCCTGAGGGACTGCGTCCGGGAGACCGGGTCCGGATCCTCAGCGAGGTCCTCGGCCGCGAGATCCGCTACGAGGCCCAGCCGGACGACGAGGCTCGCGCAGAGATGCTCGCCAAGATGCCCGAGCGGTACGTCAACGCGTTCTTCAGCTTCTACTCCGAGGGAAAACTGGACGAGGGAACAGTGTTCCCCACTGTCGAGGAAGTCACCGGCCGTCCGCCCCGCACCTTCGCGGCCTGGGTCCGGGCCAACGCGGAGCGATTCCAGTGATCAGGGTCATGAGAAGGCTTGTCCTCGCCCTCCTGCTGTTGGTCCTGACCGCCGCGCCTGCCTCCGCGCGACAGGTCGACACCGGCCGGCAGCACCACGTCGGCCGACAGCTCGACGTCGGCCGCTACGCGTCGCCGAATCCCGGCTCGGTCAACGTCCTGTGGATCTCCGCGCCGCGCGGCCTCGTCGTGATCGACTCCGGCCGCACCCTCTCCGAGGCCCACAAGACCGTCGCCGCGATCCGCGCCACCGGGCGCCCGGTGGCCGCGATCCTCATCACCCACGCACATCCCGACCACGTGGGCGGACTGGGCGTGCTGCACGAGGCGTTCCCCGCCGCGCCGATGTACGCGTCGGCCGCGACGGCCGAGGAGATCCGGACCGACTCAAAAGGCTTCTACGCCCTGACCCGCCAGATCGACGGCGCCGACTATCCGGCCGTGATGACGGTGCCGGATCACGTGATCCGGCCGGACCAGCCGCTGTCCGTCGGGGGCCTGCGCCTGGAGACCGCCGAGTTCGGCCCGGGCGAGACCGAGGCCGAAACAGCGTTCTACGTGCCCTCGACCCGCCAGCTCTTCCCGGGCGACATCGTGGCGAACCACATGACGCCGGCGCTGCTGGAGGGACACACCTGCGGCTGGCTGACCGACCTGGACCGGCTGCACGACCGCTTTCCCCACGCGGCCAAGCTGTATCCCGGACACGGCGCGCCCGGCCCACGGAGGCTGATCCCTCAGCAAACGCGCTACATCAACGACTTCCGCGCGTTCGTCGCTCCGGCGGCCGCACCCTCCTCGCCCGGCGGCACCACGGTCACACCGGAGGAACTGGCGACGATCAAGGCCGAGGTGGAGGCGAAGTACCCGAACTACCCCAACGTGGCGTCGCTGCCCACCTTGATGGACGTCAACATCACCGCGGTCGCTCAAGAAATCGCCACGGAAGGCGCGTGCCACCCGGGCACTTGATCAGGAAGGCCCGAAGCTGGACCAGGCCCGCCTGCGCCGAGCGTCAATGCCGGCTCAGGCGGGCGTGACCGCCTCGCGGACCTTGCCCAGCAGCGCGCGCAGTTGCTCCCGCTCTTGAGCGCTGAGCGCGTCCGTGGCGTCGGCGAGTGCTTGGGTGTCCACGGCCTCCGCCCGTTCATAGTGGGCGCGACCGGCCTCGGTCAGGGTGATCAGGAACGCGCGGCGGTCGTCGCGATGCCGCACCCGCTCCACCAGGCCGTCCTGTTCCAGGCTGTCGACGACCGTGGTGGTGGTCCGCGCCGCGACGCCCAGCATCTCGCTCAGGTCGCGCATGCGCAGCGGCGCGCCCTCGCGGGCGAGCATGCGCAGCGCGCGGAGGCGGGCCACCGAGGAACCCATCGGGCGCAGCCTGCTCTCCACGAAGGAACGCAACACCACCGTGGTGTCGAAGAGTTCGTCCACCAGGGCATCGCTGCTCCCATGATGTTGCCGCGCCATCGGTGCACCACTCCTCATCTATCCTGAGCGCACTCATAGTGAGTATACTCAGCAACTATGTCCGTCAGTGACGCCTTGCCCCGCCACAGGCCGAATCCGTTACGCAACCAGCGCGTCATCGTACCGATCATGTCTGTCTTCACCGTCTTCATGGTGATCGTCGACGGCTCGATCACCACGGTGGCGCTTCCGTCGCTGGCCCGCCAGTTCCACCTGTCCCCCGGCGGGCTGGACGGCGTCGTCGTGATCTACCCCGTCTGTCTGGCCATGGTGATCCCCGCCTCCGCCTGGCTGCTCGAACGCCACGACGGGCGCCATGTGATGCTCTGCGCTCTGGCTCTGTTCACCCTGGCCTCCGGCTTCTGCGGGGCCGCCGCGAACCTGCCCCAGCTGGTCGTCTTCCGCGCCCTGCAAGGCCTGGCCGCCGGAGCCCTGATGCCGGTCTCGCAAGGGCTGATGTTCAGGACTTTCACACCGGACGAACAGATGCGCGTCTCCCGCGTCACGATCATCCCCCAGCAACTGGCACCGGCGATCGCACCCCTGATCGGCGGCTCTCTGGTCGTGACCCTCAGCTGGCGCTGGGTCTTCTACGTCAACGTGCCGGTCGGCCTCGCCGCCGTCACCTTCGGCCTGTTCTTCCTCGGCGAGCACCGCGAACACCACACCGCCCGCCTGGATCTGACCGGCCTACTGCTCAGCGCCGCCGCTATGGGCTCCCTGATGTACGGGGTCTGCGCCGGCCCAGACCAAGGCTGGGCCACACCCGCGGTCCTCACCGCGCTGCTAACCGGCGCGGCCCTACTGGGCCTGGCCATACGCCACCATCTGCGCGTAGACCAGCCCGCACTACGGCTGCGCCTGTTCGCCGACCGGTATTTCCGCAAGGCATCCCTGGTCAGCTTCGCCGGACTGATCCCCACCATGGGCACCATGTTCCTGGTCCCCCTGTTCATCCAGCAGGCGCAGGGCCGCGACGCCCTCGCCTCCGGCAGCACCACCTTCACCGAGGCCTTCGGCGTACTGCTGACCATGCAACTGGTCGGACTCCTCTACCAGCGCGTCGGCCCCGGACCCATCGTCGGCGGCGGCCTGCTCGGCGTGGCCGCCGTCGAGCTACTGCTCGCAACCTGTGACACACACACCAGCCTGTGGACACTGCGCCTCTACATGTTCCTCCTCGGCGTCATGATGGGCGCCTTCTTCATCCCAGTCACCATCGCCTCGGTCACCACCCTCAACCGCTCCGACTCGGCCCAAGCCGCAACCCTGGGCACAGTCGTCCGCCAGTTCGGCATGGCCCTGGCACCAACAGTCGTCACCGCCACCCTCGTCCTCAACTCCAGCCACGGCCACCTAACCGCCGACACGTCCCCCTCAGTAGCGGGCTACCAAACAGCGTTCCTCGTCCTAGCCGGCACCGCCCTGCTCGCCGGGCTCTACGCATTCAGCCTGGGCCGCCGCCGGATACCAGAGGCGGAGCCCGGCGCCACGGCCACGATGGCAGCCGCATTCACGACAGACTGAGCCTTACAGTGCGAGCGGTCCTGCCACGCTGGAATAGTGGTGCCCGAGTTCGATGACGGCTAGGGGGAGAATCGGCAATGACACAGTTCGTGATCTCTGCACAGGGAACGGACCAAGCCACGGACAACGAAGACCTGTTCCAGTGGCTCAGGAACGAGCCAGACCTCCGGACAGCCGTCAGCCTCAGCGAGCCCCAACCGACTGCCGAGGAACTGGGCGCGATCGCTGAGGTGGCAATCGCCGCAGTCAGCGGCGGCGGCACCATCACCGTGCTCGCCAGCTCACTCAAGACCTTCCTCACGCAGCCCCGCGGCCTCCACATCGTGCTGAAGGTGACCAGACCGGACTCCTCCACAGTCGACCTGGACGTCGAGCGAGTACGCGACATGACGGTCCACGACCTGGCCGAGCTGATCAAGGCCGCCACCAGCGACAAGCAGTAGCGCCC
>JABFWL010000703.1 GCA_013362315.1 Catenulispora sp.
CGGCATCGGCTATCGCCGCGCCGTCGGCCAGCGACCCGGCGGCGGCGCTCTCCGCGGCGGCCGCGGCGGCGGCGAGCTCGCGCGCCATCCGCTGCAGCACCGGGATGCCGAAGGCGAGGGTCTTGCCGGTGCCGGTCTTCGCCTGGCCGATGACGTCGGCGCCGGTGAGGGCCACCGGCACGGTCGCGGCCTGGATCGGGAACGGCGTGATGATCCCGCCGGCCGACAGGGCGTCGGCGATCCGCTCGTCCACGCCCAGGTCGCGGAACGTCTGCAGGACCGGCTCGGGGGTGGAGAGCGGGGTCTCGGCCGTGCCGGGACGCTCTTCGGCGGTGGTGGTGTCTGTGGTGTCTGTCATGACAGCGCTGATGATGTATGCCTCTTCTGTCGAGCGGCACTGCGCGAGGGGGGCAGCACGGAAGCTATTGGTGCTGTTTGCGTACGTGCCCGCGTCGACCCCAGCGATAGGACTTCTGGAGGAGCGGACGAACCTCGCGGCTTCGCCGGGACTCTCGGCGAGTCTGGTTGCCGGCGAGTCTGGTTGCCGCAGTGGGTCGGAGCCGATCGGGCCACCGACCGGGCATCCTGCTAGTCACAGTCAGTGTACCCGACGGAAAACACCTGAATAAACTGCCCAGCATGACTTCGTCAGCGCCGATCGCGTCGTACGAGACAGCCGTCACAGATCTCCTGGGTTTGGTGGCGTACGGGGAGCTCACAGCGTTCGAGCGGCTGGCCGCCGACTCCGCCCTGGCTCCCACGCTCGCCGGGAAGGCGCAGGTCGGCGCCATGGCGGTGGCGGAGTTCGACCACTTCCGCAAGGTACACGCGCGGCTGGCCGAGCTCGGCGCCGACCCGACCGCGGCCATGGAGCCGTTCGTCGGCGCCGTCGACGCCTTCCACGAGCACACCCGGCCCACCGGATGGCTGGAGTCGCTGGTCAAGGCCTACATCGGCGACACGCTGACCGCCGACTTCTACCGCGAGGCGGCCCGGTTCCTGGACGGCGCGTCGCGCGCCGTCGTCCGGGACGTGCTGGCGGACATGGGGCAGGCCGCGTTCGTGGTCGAGCACGTGCGGGCCGCGATCGCCGCCGACCCGAAGGTGGCCGGGCGCCTGGCGCTGTGGGGCCGGCGGATCATGGGTGAGGCCTTGACCCAGGCGCAGCAGATCGCGATCCGGCGGCCGGCGCTGGCCTCGCTGCTGGCCGGCGTGATCACCGCCGCCGACGCGGAGGCCGGGGACGACCTGGATCTGGACCGGATGCTGACCCGCTTGACCGAGGGCCACGGGGCGCGGATGGCGACGCTGGGATTGAGCGCCTGAGGTTGCCGGAGGCCTCCAGGTTGTTGAGGTTGGCGCTCAGGACTCCCCGCGGGTCCGCTGCCAGCTGGTGATCGCCATCACCAGCAGCAGGGCCAGGGCCGCGCCGAGCGCGGTGGCCACCAGCAGATGGCCGTCGCCGAGGATGGCGTGGATCACCGAGCCGCCGCCGACCGCGCCGACCACGCCCACCACCGTGGTCATCCAGGTGGCCGTCGGCGTGCCGTCCTTGATGACGGCGCGGCCCAGGGCGCCGATGCCCAGCCCCAGGGCCGCCAGCCACAGCAGTGTGAAAAAGGACATGCGTCCCTTTTACCCCACCGCTCTGCGCCGAACCGGGTCAGATCGCCCCGAACCCGACACGGCGGCCGGTGGGCTCGCCGAGCTCGACGTAGGCGATCTTCTCGGCCGGGACCATGACCTTGCGGTCCTTGTCGTCGACCAGGATGAGCAGGCCGCCGTCCTTGAGCGCGGCGGCGACCGCCGCCTCCACCTCGCCGCCGGACAGGTTGGACTCCAGGCTCAGCTCGCGGGCGGAGTGCTGGATACCGATCTTGATTTCCACGAAGGCTTCCTTAGTACTCGAAGCGGTGTAGCCGGATGAAGCGGTTGCAGGATGCAGGCAGCCGGACCCGAAGCGGGTTCGGAGCCTGCCAGCTATCTAGACAGAATCCTTGCGCGGGAAGTTCCCGATGCCGCGCCACGCCAGCTGCGACACGATCCGCGCCGCCGCGTCCCGGGGGATCCGGCCGCCCTCGCTGGAGAGCCAGTACCGGGCGGTGACGTGCGCCACCCCGGTCAGGCCGACGGCCAGCAGCATCGCCTCGTCGTCGGACAGCCCGGTGTCGGTGGCGATGACGTCGCGGATCGCCTCGGCGCACTCCTGCGTGACCCGGTGGGTGCGCTCGCGCACCGCCGCCTCGTTGTTCAGGTCGGACTCGAAGACCAGGCGGAAGGCGCCGCTCTCGTGCTCGACGTAGTCGAAGTAGGCGCCGATGGTCGCGGCCACCCGCTGCTTGTTGTCCGTGGTGGAGGCCAGCGCGCTGCGTACCTGCGAGACCAGCTGGTCGCAGTGCTTGTCCAGCAGCGCCAGGTAGAGCTCCAGCTTGCCGGGGAAGTGCTGGTAGAGCACCGGCTTGCTGACGCCGGCGCGCTCGGCGATGTCGTCCATCGCGGCGGCGTGGTAGCCCTGCGCGACGAAGACCTCCTCGGCGGCACCGAGGAGCTGGTTGCGGCGGGCGCTCCGAGGCAGCCTGGCGGACCGCTGCCGGGACGTGGCGGCCTCGGCGTAGGCGGCGTCGGTTGTGGTCATGGTCGCCAGTCTACGCGCGGGTAGCATGATCCGAACTGCTCGTCCGCCGGTCTCGGAGAGTGGACCGCGGGGCCGGGAATCGGAACCGCCGTGCGACGGTTGTCGTTGAGTGCCGCGGATTACCCCCAGGCGCTTCGAAGACATCTCCGGGAGACGTTGTGAGCAACCTACCCCCGCTGGTCGAGCCGGCAGCGGACCTGA
>JABFWL010000710.1 GCA_013362315.1 Catenulispora sp.
TATGCGGATAGCCGTGCCAAGCTCTCTTCATGAGTTCAGAACCGAGCTACGAACCGCGCACCGACCGTACGAACCACATCGCGACGCCCGTACTCGCCATCACCTATGAGCGGTACGGGGATCCGCACGGGATTCCTGTCGTTCTGCTGCACGGCTTCCCCTACGACGTACGTGCCTACGACGAGGTCGCCGCCACGCTGGCCGCCGACGGCGGGTTCGACGTCTACGTGCCCTTCCTTCGCGGCTTCGGCGGCACGCATTTCGTGTCCGGGGCGGACCTGCGCTCCGGCCAGCAGGGCGCGCTGGGCCGGGATCTGCTGGACTTCATCGACGGGCTGCACCTGGACCGGCCGGTCGTCGCGGGCCACGACTGGGGCGGCCGCGCGGCGTGCATCGTGGCGGCACTGTGGCCGGGACGGGTGCGCGGCCTGGTGTCGGCCGACGGTTACAACATCCAGGACATCGCGCACGCGGCGGTGCAGCCGATGAAGCCGGAGTGGGAGGCGACGTACTGGTACCAGTACTACTTCCACAGCGAGCGGGGACGGCGCGGGCTGGATGTGAACCGCGAGGAGCTGTGCGAACTGCTGTGGCGGATGTGGTCGCCGCAGTGGAAGGGCGCCGCCGAGGCGTTCCGGGCGAGCGCGCCGAGTCTGCACAATCCGGCGTTCGTGGATGTGGTGGTGCACTCCTACCGGCATCGGTACGGCCTGGTCGAGGGCGATCCGCGCTATCAGGAGATCGAGGACCTGCTGGCCGCCACGCCCAGGATCAGCGTGCCGACCGTGGTGCTGGAGGCCGGCGCCGACGGGGTCGGCGGGCCGACGTTCGCCGAATCCGGGGAGCGGGAGCTGTTCACCGGCCGGTTCGAGCTGCAGCACCTGCCGGGGATCGGGCACAACGTTCCGCAGGAGGCGCCGGAGGCTTTCGCGGCGGCGGTGCGGGCGGCGGCGCGGATGGCTGCCGGGGATTGATCACGAGTTGGTGTCGCCTGCCGGCTGTCTAAGGACAAGCTACCGGCCGTCTAAGAGCAAAATCGAGAAGCGCCTATTACCATCGACCGGGTGACCAGCACCCTCAACCGCACCACGGCCGGCGTACTGTTCGGCGTCGTCTCCTCGGTGGCGTTCGGCGCCGGCGGGCCGTTCGCCAAGGCGTTGATCGAGGCCGGGTTCAGCCCGCTGCAGGCGGTGTGGCTGCGGGTGGTCGGCACGGTCGTGCTCCTGGCGGCGCTGTGCCTGGCGCTGCGACGACCGGGACAGTTGACCGCCGTGGTCCGCAACCGCCGGCCGATCGTCGTCTACGGACTGGTCGCGGTCGCTGCGTGTCAGGCCCTTTACTTCATCGCGGCCTCTCGGCTCCCGCCGCCGGGCTGGGCGCGGCGGCCGGCAACGCCGCCTACTTCCTGCTGATCGACCACCTGGCCGGCAGTGTGGACCCGCTGACGCTGACCGTCGGCGGCATGTCCGTCGCGCTGGTGGTGCTGCTGCCGCTGGCCGCGCCGTGGTCGGCGCCGTGGGGTGTGCTGGGCGGCGCGGTGCCGCTGGGGTCGCACCGGGCGCCGGGCTGGGCGTTGGCCCTCTTAGTGGTGCTGGTCAGCACGGTGCTGTCGTATCTGACCGGCGCCGCCGCCGTGCAGCGGCTGTCGGCCACCGTCGCGGCCGGCCTGGCCTACGTGGAACCGGCCGCGGCGACCGTGGCGGCCTGGGCGGTCCTCGGCGAGCGCCTGAGCGCGGTCCAGATCGCCGGGGGCGGTGTCGTCCTGGGCGGAGCGTACCTGGCGCAGCGAGGCATCGGCTCAGGCCCGGGGCAAGGCCGGCGAGGCCGGCGAGACCACCGAGACCACCGAGACCGGCACCAAGACGCGGCATCACCGACGCCTATTGTGGGAACCACGGTTCAAGCGGAAGCGTTGATCCCGTAACACGCGGGAGCACCGAAGGGGGCAGGAGCGGTCCATGAGCGGCGTCATGAAGCGGATGAAGCTGGTCGTCGAGGCGAAGGCCAACGCGGCCATGGAGCGCCGCGAGAATCCGGTCGAGCTCCTCGACCTCTCCTACGAGAAACAGCGGGAACTGCTGCAGCAGGTCCGCCGCGGCGTGGCCGAGGTGGCGACCAGCCGCAAGCGCCTGGAGATCCAGATGGGCAAGCTCCAGGCTGAGGCGGACAAGCGCGCCGTCCAGGCCCGCCGGGCCCTGGAGATCGGCCGCGAGGACCTGGCACGCGAGGCCCTGGTCCGCCGGGCCCCGATCCAGCAGCAGATCGACGACATGTCCGCGCAGTACCAGGCGCTGCAGGCCGACGAGGAGCGCCTGGTGCGCGCCTCCCAGAACCTGCAGCAGCGAGTGGACGCCTTCCGCACCAAGAAGGAGACCATCAAGGCCACCTACGCCGCGGCCCAGGCCACCACCCGCATCGGCGAGGCCTTCAGCGGCATCTCCGAGGAGATGACCGACGTCAACCTCGCCATCCAGCGCGCCGAGGACAAGACCGCTCAGCTCCAGGCACGCGGCGCCGCCCTGGATGAGCTCACCGCCTCCGGCGTCCTCGACGACCCGACCGGCTACGGCAAGGACGACATCACCCGCGAGCTCGAGGCACTGTCAGCGGGCTCCGGCGTGGAGAACGAGATGGCGCGGCTGCGGAACGAGATCGCGGACACGGCAGCGAAGAAGCAGATCGGGCCTGGGGCGTAGGCAGCGTAGTGCGTAGCTCCGCGTGGGTTGCGGTTGAGCTGCGTTGCGGTTGAACTGTTGCGGTTGGGCCGTGGTTAAAGGCGATGTTTACGAAGCGCGGGTGGATGCGGCCTCGGGGTTCGTGGCGGGAGTTCTGTTC